>NZ_JBSGDZ010000006.1:0-382604 GCF_053602655.1 Sphaerisporangium sp. NPDC004334 | reverse complement strand
ACCCGGTTACATTCCGAACCCGGAAGTTAAGCTTTCCAGCGCCGATGGTACTGCACCGGGGACGGTGTGGGAGAGTAGGACACCGCCGGACAAAATTTGATAGATATGTGTGTAGTGCAAGGTAGGCCATCCACGGTGTGGATGGCCTACCTGCATTTCAGGGGTGATTCCGCCACCGACCCCCGGCCGGCTGTTACGGACACCTCGCGCCCACCTCGGCATCCCCAGGCCGCCCAAGACCCAGGACCCAGGACCAGGACTCAGGACTCAGAACCAGGAGAACGGGCGCAGCCGTTCCGGCCCGGGGGCAAGCGAATGGGCCCGCCCGGCATACGGGTGGGTGGTCTGAGGGTCGCTGCCCACCCCGGTCGTCGGTCCGTCAGATAGGCGGTAGTAGGCGGGCGGGGACGGCCGGACGGGGGCAGAGAAGCCGTTTGGCCCTGCCGTCACCGGAGGAGTGGGTGGAGCCCGCCCGGCATGCGGGTGAGTGATCCGAGGGTTCCTGCCCACCCAGCTCGTTAGTCCATCAGATGGAGCGGCATGGAGACGGATGGCCGGTGTCGCGGCCGGTGCGGGCGACCGTTTCGCCGGCTGGGAAGCGTGAGGGCGGTCATTGTGGGCGTACGTCGTAGCTGAGGTGGGTGACCCGGTCGCTTTCCACGATGCGCGGGTTGTTGAGCATCGTGGTGGGGATCTTGTGCTCTCCGAAGAAGCGGACGCCGTCGCCGAACAGGACCGGAACGACGTACATGTCGATTTGATCCACCAGCCCCGCGGAGATCGCCTGCCCGGCGAGGTCGCCCGCGGGCATGGAGACGTCGCGGTCGCCGGCCGCCTGCTTGGCACGGGCCACGGCTTCTTCCAGGCCGCCGGTCACGAAGTGGAACGGGGCGTCGGGATAACGGCTCGGCCAGTCGCCGGGAGACCGATGGGTGACGACGAAGACGTGATCGCCCACAGCGGGCTTGCCGCCCCAGCCGTCGGTGAGGTCGAACAGGCGGAGCCCCATGATGGTCGCGCCGACGCTCGCCCAGGTGGCGCGGAGGAAGTCGGCGCTTGCGGCGGCCGGCCGGTATCCGTCCTTCGGCCGGTACTGGTTCGGTGCGGCCGGCATCTCCTGCGGGCCGTTGAAGTACCAGTCGAACAGCGGTCCCACGCCGTCGTTCCGGTCGGCGATGAAACCGTCCGCTGACACGGCCGCACCGATGATCACCTTGCGCATGTGCCTTCTCCTGTCTGGATATGTCTACTCGACCGTCGAGCGGCGAACTCGGTCGTAGACCATGGCCATCTCGCCCAGCTCGCCGGTCTCCTGGTGGACGAGCGTCCACTTGGTGGCCGGCAGGCCGTCGTCGAACAGTCGCTGCCCCCCTCCGGTGATCTCGGGGAAGATCATGAGGTACAGCCGGTCGATCAGGTCCGCCGACAGGAGCGCCTTGATGACGCCGGCGCTGCTGTTGACGAGGATGTCGCCCTCGCCGTTGGCCTTGAGGGCGGTGACGACGTCGGCGGCGGGGGCGTTCACCACGCGGGTGCGCTCCCACGGAGCTTCGGTCAAGGTGGTCGACAGGACCACCTTCTCCGTGTCGACCAGCCATTTGGCGTATCCGCGATCACGCGGGTCGGCGTTCGCGTCTTCGGCGACCGACGGCCAGTACCCCATGAATCCCTCGGCATTGATCCGGCCGAGCAGCGCCGTCGTCGCGGCCTCCCACATGCGGTTCATGTGGTCGCGCGCGACCTCGGTAGTCACATAGGGAGCGAACGCGGCGAAATCACCAGGTCCGCCGGGACCGTTGTAACGTCCGTCGAGGGTGAGACTCAGGTTCGCGGTCACTCTGCGTCCGGTCGAGTCGGTCATCTTGAGCTCCTTTTATCGGTGGTGTGCGAATTCGCGGCCAGGGTCGCTGCGAGCTTGTCGAGGCTCTGGCCGAAGCCGATCTCGATGCCCGCGACGAAGTCCGCGGATTCGACGGTGCTGTCGGTGATGCGGAAGAGAATTTCCAGGTCGGTGCCGGTGCCGCTGCTGGTGCCCGGGCCGGTGCCGGTGGGACGGAGGTCGAGGTCGAGGTGGGCGGTGAAGGCGTGACTGCCGTCGGGAAGCAGCGGAGACAGCCGGTAGGCGAGGTGTTCATGGGGCCGGACTTCGTCGACGATTCCCTCCGCGTGCCCGGCGACCTGGTCGGAGCCGTCGACGTCCTCGGCGTCGCGATACTCATGGACGATCCGTCCACCCGGCCGCGCCTCGAATACGAGCTCGGAGACGCGTAGGTCGTCGGGCGTCCACCAGTGGGCGAGCAGGGAGGGCTCGGTCAGGTGGCGCCAGACCGACTCGGGGTCGCCTGTCAGCGACCGGTGGAACCTGAACGAGCGGCCGTCGGCCCACCCCGGCCGTTCCGCGGCGAGCCGCTCCGCGTGGACGCTGAGCCCGTGGCGGTCGAAGGTCTCGCGTGTGCCGCCGGCCTGCTCAGTGGTGTCGGCGAGCCGGTTGAGCTCGGCCGCCAGCTCCCGTAGAGGCTCGGACCGGAGCGCGTAGATGCGGCGCTGGCCGGTGCGCTGGGAGGTGACGATGCCGGCGCGTTCGAGGGTCTGCAGGTGCTTGGTCGTCTGCGGCTGACGCGCCTGGGCGAGCCGGGCCAGGACGCCGACCGGCCGGGGCCGCTCGGCCAGCAGAATCACGAGCCGCCAGCGAGCCGGGTCGGCCAGTGCGGTGAAGAGTGCGTCCATGGAGAGAAGTATTCACCAGCGAGAATATTCGTGTCAAGGAATAGGTGGGGCAGGTGGCGGCCGGTGAGGACCAATCGGTTCAGCCGACGAAGGGATCTGGCAGGTCAGGCTGGAGGTCGCCCGGCCGACGACATCAGAAGAACTCTGGAGAACATGGCCGGTCGGCCGGCCGATCGGATTGCGGTAACAGGGTCGGTCGGTCGGTGTGGAGAGTGGAAGCCGGGGTGGGTCGGCTACCTGGTGGGGCGGGCGGACGGTCGACCCGTCGATGGAGGGCGGGAGGGCAGGGCGGTCGGCCGGTGTGGGGTCGGGAGGGTCAGGCTGTCGCGCGTCACGGTGTCCCTACGTCCTGCGCCCCCGGCGGCGGCAGGTGCACCTGCGGTGTGCCAGGCACCTTCGGTCGAAGACGCTCGCGGCGCCGGCCGCCGCCGACGACGGCCTGGCCGGCGAGGTAGGTTTCGCCGACGCAGGGGAGCCGAACACCGGTCGGGTCCATGGCCGCCCGCGAATCCACTGTGCCGGATGCAGCCCGTTCAACTCGTTCGCGCCGAATCCCTTCCTGGTCGAACTCATGGATTCTCTCGCGAACCATTGAAGAACCGCTCATCGCATCGCTTGTCGCAGCGCGTGAGTTCGCCCGCGAATCGGATCTCCGGTAGAGCAGCGGGAGCCGCACGGAGGTGATCAGCTCCTGCGGGGCGCGGGATATCGCAGCGCGGGTACGGGGGATGGCATATCGCGATGCCCCCGGAGGGACGGGTCAGGGGACGATGAGGACGGCGTCGCCCACGCCGCGTTCGACGCCGTCGGAGGGGTGGTTGACGACCTTGCCCTTGACGACCATCGCGCTGGAGCCGCCGCCGTCGAGGTTGATGGCCTGGCGGGCGCCGAGCCACAGCATCAGGTGGGCGGCTTCGATCATCGAGGCTCCGACGGTGACGCCCGGCTTGCGGCCGTCCACGACGGCGAGGATCAGCCGGCCGGACTTGGTGACGCCCGCGAGGGTGCGCGGGTGACGGCGGAGGATCATGTTGATGTTCGCCTGGCCGTCCGCCTGCGCGGTGACGCGCTCGCGGCCGTCGCGGACCAGGCCGACGCCGCCGCCGATGACGCTGGTCTCGGGGGTGAGGGGGATGGCCTTGCCGGAACGCATGTCGGTCACCTTGGTGGCGATCTTCAGGCTCCAGTTCTCCCAGGCGTGCGACCAGATCCAGTCGGCCATGATGCCGGTGCCGTGCAGGACGCGGGTGCCGGCGGCGACCTTGCCGCCGGCCGGGCGCAGTTCGAGGACCTGTCCCTCGGCGTCCAGCACGGCTTCGGCGCCCTCGTCGGCGGGGGTCTTCTCCCCGAACTCCTCGGTGTACAGGACGAGCTCGTCGGCGGCGGCGGCGCGGTTCACGCCGTTGATGACGGTCTTCTCGCCGTCGGCGGAGGTGGCGGTGACGGCCGTGGCCACCTCGGAGATGCGCGCGGTGCGGCCCTTGAGGATGAGGGCGCTGCGGCCGAGAACGGCCTCGCTGAGCAGGCGGCCGTTGACGACCGAGACACCGACGGGTTCGCCGCGGAGGTTCTTGTCGGTGTGGATGTTGAAGAAGCCGCCGTTGACGGCGGCGACGGCGCCCGCCTTCTTGGCCATCGAGGAGGTGGTCTCGCGCTTGGCGACGCTCGCCCCGAGGCTCGCGTGGTAGGAGCCGCCGAAGACCCGCGGGTCGACGGTGAGGACGCGCATGTCCCAGGGGCCGGTGGTCTGGAAGCCGTCGTCGCCGAGGAAGTCGACCTTCGCCTTGACGCCGGCCTCGCCGAGTTTCTTGGCGATCTTGCCGGCCTCGGCCTTCTCCTCCGGTTTCCACATGCCGACGCGGACCATGTAGCTGACGCCCGCGGGGTAGTCGGCGACGGCCGGGCGGGTGAACTCCTGGATGCCGGCGGGGAGCCCGGCCGCCTGGACGGCCTCGGCGGCGGCGTCGGCCTGCTCCCGCGAGCCGTAGTCCTTGCCGTTCATGAGCACCGACACCGTGTATCCGTCGGTCGCCTCGCCGTGCACGACGGTGAAGAAGTCGATGCCTTTCGTCACGGCCTTCTTCTTCTGGGTGACCGGGCCCGGCTGCCCCAGCGGGAAGTCCTTCGTCGGGGGGGCGAACCGGACACGCGTGGCCGTCGTGCCGGCCGGACGGGTCGCCCGCGCCGTTTCGGCCGGCGCCGCCGACGCGGCCGACCGGGCACTCGCGGCTGTAGGGGCCGCCGCCGCGAGGAACGACAGCGCGGCGAGTCCGGCGGCGAGACGACGTGGCATCAAGGGCTCCCGTGGGTGATCCGATTCCTCGATGACCATCGTCTTGTCCGCGGAAGGTCAAGGCCGGGTGAACACGCCAACGTCTACGAGAATGTGACCAGAGGCTCGGCCAGGGGCGTGGGCACGGATTTCGTGGGCCGCCTCTTCCCGGTGGTGGCACGAGTGTCCGTAAGGGGCTACGCAAATCGGGTCAATGCCCTGGTCATTACGGGTCAACCGGTGGCGATCGGCTGCCGGCGCCCGTGTTCCGGGGTTACGGTTCGTCAGGCCGCGATCACAAGCCGGCGGCACACCATCCTCGAGAGGCACCCGTTATGGGGCTCAACGTAGTCTTCGTGATAATCCTGGCGAGCATGAGCCTTGGTTTCATCCTTGGAGTGATCATGGCTCGGCCGCGCCGGTGGGACGCCTACGTCTGCGCCGACGACGCGGCCCACGCCGCACGGCGGGACACCGTCCCCGACTCCTGACGCCCGTCACCACCGGGACCTGTCACCACTCGAGACCCGTCACCACCGGGACTCGTCGCCGGACGACAGCCGGTCGCCGTGCGCTGCGGCTGTCGGCACGTCTTCCGCTGGACGATCCGCGCGCGCCCGTCAGTGCGTCCCTCGCGGTGCGCGGTCAGCGGGTCTCTCTGCGGAACGACTCCAGTGCCAGCAGGGCGACGTGCAAGGACAGGCAGGAGTCGACGTCGTCCAGGTTGGTGTCCAGGATGCGCTCGAGGCGGCGCAGCCGGTCGTAGAACGCGGGCCTGGACAGGTGGGCACGCTGTGCCGCGACCGCCTTGTTGCGCCCGGAGTCCAGGTAGACGCGCAGGATGCCGGTCAGGTCGGCGCCGCGGTGGGCGTCGTGGGCGAGCAGCGGGCCGAGCTCGCGTTCGGCGAAGGTCTGCAGGCGCGCGTCGTCGCGCAGGAGGTGGAGCAGGCCGCGCAGGCGCAGGTCGGGCAGCCGGTAGAACGGGCGGCGGTCGGGCTGGCGCGCGGCGGCCTCGGCGACCTGCTCGGCCTCCAGGAAGCTGCGCCGCACCTCTTTGATCGACTCGACCACCGAGCCGGCCGCCAGGACGAACGGCGTGGTGAAGGTCGTACGGAGCCGTTCGGCGAGGGCGGTGAGCGCGCCTTCGGCCAGGGTGCGCGGCGGCAGGGGCAGAAGGACGCCGATGCGGTGCTGGTCGAGCGCACCGACCAGGGCGGGCAGCCTGGCGTCCCGGCATGCGGCCGCGGCGGCCTCGGCCAGCTCGCTCAGCTTGGCCTGCAGGTTGAGCACCGTCTCGGCCGGCGGTTCCGCGAGGCGGAGCACCAGGCCGATGAGCTTGCGTCCGGTCAGCGGGACGCCGACCGCGCGGGCGCGGGCGGCGACCTCCTCCGGGTCGGCGTACGCGTGGGTCAGGATGCCGGCGATGATCGTGCCGTGGGCCTGGCGTTCGAGGCTCTCCTGGTGCCGCTCCAGCAGCCGGCCCAGGGCGAGCGTGGTGGCGGCGCGCTCGGCGAGGACGATGTCGCGCGGGCTCGGCGGCGAGTCGCAGAGCAGGATGAGCCGCCCCCAGTCGTGGCCGCGCGCGCCGACCATGGTGACCAGCCAGCCGGAGGAGGGGTCGTAGGCCGTGCGCTCGCCGAGGACGACGGCGCGCGACCGGGCCTCCCAGTTGGCGAGCAGGATGCCGGTGTCGCGCCCGGCGGACTCGCAGGCGAGCACCTGGTGGGCGAGGTTCTCCAGCAACGCGGGCCGGGCCGAGAGCCTGGCGACCTGGGTCAGCACCTCGGCGGGCGAGGCGCCCTCCACCGACAGCTCGGTGAACACCTCGTGCAGCTGCTCGGAGGCGCGCAGCTCCTCCAGCTGGATGTCGATGATGCGGGCGTGCACCGACTCGGTGATCTGCACGAACGGCGTCTCGCGCGCGAGGGTGACCAGCGGCAGCCCGTGGGTCTCCGCGGCGTCCACGACGGCGGAGGGCAACTCGTGGATGAACCTGCGGCCGAGCTCGACGATCAGGCCGGAGGTGCCCACGCTCGCCAGGTCGGCGATGTAGTCGGCGAGTTTGTCCGGTTCGTCGGGCAGGGCGACGCCGGTGGTGAGGATGAGCTCGCCGCCGCGCAGCAGGTGGGCGATGTCGCTGACCTCTCCGACGTGCACCCAGCGCACGCGCGTGTCCAGCCGGTCGGCCCCCGCGACCACGCGGGGGTCGCCTCGGCGCACGGCGTCCAGCGCGAGGACGTCGGCCAAGGTCGGTAGCATATTTCCGAGCCTAGCTGATCACGGTGTACCAGCGACCGTCCCCTATGTGACATAGTGACCGCCCGTTATGCGGCCGTTCTCGCCGGCCGTCCCGCGCGGGTCCGACCTCGCTGCCAGGTCCGCTCCCGCTGTCCGCCCCGGGTCCGTCCGCCCCCGCCCGTCCCCGGTCCGTCCGCCCGGCGCCCGTCGTCGCTCAGGTCTGGTGGAGGCGGAGCGCCAGGCCGTCCAGGAGGGCGGACAGGCCGTAGTCGAAGCTGAGGCGGCGCATCTGGGTGACGTCGAGGTCGTGGAGACTGTCGTAGCGGGCGATCAGCTCCGGATGCTCCGCGCCGGCGATGTGGAGCTGGGCGCTCATGTCGGCCATCCATTCGGTCTGGTCGGCGCCGCTGCGGCCCACGGTGTTGATCCAGCTGGCCTCGGGTGTGGTGGCGCCCAGGGTGTAGGAGACGATCGAGCTGACGGCGAACTCGAGGGTCACGCCGGCGAAACCGCCGAGCTGCATGGCGGTGGAGAGCGCGGAGATCGCCTTGAGCGCGTTGGGCCCGATGCTCGGCATGGAGCCGATGAGCGTAACCGACCACGGGTGCCCGAGCACCGCCTCGCGCATCCCGTAGGCGAACGCCGCGGCGGTGTCGTGCCAGCCCGTGACGTCCGGGTCGGGCAGCCGCACCTCGGAGTAGACCTCGTCGAGCGCCAGCTCCAGCAGTTGGTCCTTGTTGGAGACGTGCCAGTAGATGCTGGTCGCTCCCGAGCCGAGGCGTGAGCCGAGCCTGCGCATGCTGAGAGCGTCGAGGCCTTCTGCGTCGAGCAGTTCGACGGCGGCCTTGACGATGTGGTCGCGGCTCAGTGCTGGCTGTTCGCGGACGGGCGTGGCCTTGGGCGCGCTCTGGCGTGACCAGACCGAGGTGAAGCGTTGCTTTGGCGGCACGTGCGCGGGCTCCTTCGTTCGCTCCAGGATAAATGTGTCGCACACCGTGCGAGAATAATCGTACGCTGTGCGAGTGAACTCGAACGATGTACGAGATGAGGCCGGTCCGACCCCGGCCAAGCACCCGCGCCGCTGGTGGATCCTCGGCGTGCTGTGCGTGAGCCTGCTGGTGCTCGTGGTCGACAACACGGTGCTCAACCTGGCCATCCCCTCGCTGATCCGCGACCTCGGCGCCACTCCGTCCGACGTGCAGTGGATCATCGACGCCTACGTGCTGGTCTTCGCCGGCCTGCTGCTGACCGCCGGCAGCCTGTCCGACCGCTACGGGCGGCGCCGATTCCTGATCATCGGCCTGGCCGCGTTCGGAGCCGCCTCGCTGGTCGCGACGATCGCGCAGGAGCCGTGGCAGCTCATCGGCGCCCGCGCGCTCATGGGCGTGGGCGGGTCGTTCCTGATGCCGAGCACGCTGTCGATCCTGATCACGGTCTTCGACGAGTCCGAGCGCCGCAAGGCGTTCGCCGCGTGGAGCGCCGTCGCCATGGTGGGGGTGATCGCCGGCCCGACGCTCGGCGGTTTCCTGCTGGAGCACTACTGGTGGGGCTCGGTGTTCCTGCTGAACGTGCCCATCGCCGTCGTCGCGATCGTCGCCGCGGTGCTGCTGATGCCCGAGTCCCGGGGCCCGGCCCGCCCCGTCGACCCGCTCGGCGCGCTGCTGTCGACGGCCGGCATGACCGCGCTGGTCTACGTGGTCATCGCGGCGCCCCGCGACGGCTGGAGCTCGGGCGGGTCGGTGGCCGCGATGGCCGTCGCGGTCGTGGCGCTCGGCGCGTTCGTGCTCTGGGAGCGCAGGTCGGAGCATCCCATGCTGCCGCTGGCGCTGTTCCGTGACCGTGACTTCGGCGGGTCGTCGTTCTCGATCGTGCTGATGTCGTTCGGCACCGGCGCGCTGCTGCTCATGCTCACCCAGTACCTGCAGTTCGTCCTCGCCTACGGGCCGATGAAGGCGGGGCTCGCGCTGCTGCCGTACGCGGTGGCGGCGGCGGTGTTCAACGGAGTGGGCGCCGGGCTCGGGCAGCGGGTGAGCAACCGCGTGCTGATCGCCGGCGGCATGCTCGTGATGGCGGGCGGGTTCGCCGTGCTCGGGACGATCAGCCCGGCCGACGGGTACGGCAAACTGATCGCCGGTCTGCTCGTCATGGGCGTCGGCGGCGGTCTGGCCGGGCCGGCCGCGTACGCGACGTTGATGGGGGCGGTGCCGCCCGAGCACGCGGGCGTCGGCTCGGCGCTGAACGACACCGTGCAACAGGTCGGCATGGCGCTCAGCGTGGCGGTTCTCGGCAGTGTGCTGGCCGGCGTCTACACCGCGAGCATGCCGGACGGCGCGCCGGCGGCGGCCCGCGACTCCATCGGCGCGGCGCTGCAGATGGGCGATCCGGGGCTGGCCAGGACCGCCAGGGAGGCGTTCGTGTCCGCGATGTCGTTCGGCTCGTGGGTCGGCGTCGCCTTCACCCTGGCCGCGGCCGTACTGGCCTTCTCCGTCCTGCGTCCCGGGCGGCCGGCGCCCGCGCCCACGCCCGAGCCGGAGAAGGTCGCCTGAGCGCGCCCGCCCGCGCGTTCGGTACGACCGCGCCCCTCGCGCCGACCACGACGGCGCCGGCCACGACGGCGCCGGCGATAAGCGCCGGAGCGTCGGCGCGAGGGGCTTTCGCGCGCAGGAGGCCCCGGCGGGCGTGCGCCGCCGAGGAGCCATGAGGACCCCGCTCGAAGCAGGCTGTGAGGTGATGTCCTGACATACTATCTACTGGACCGCACGACATTTTAGCCTGGTACTACCAGTATGTAAGGTGATTTCGGGGTACGCCGACACCTTGGAGGTGGGAGCGATGGCAACGAGTGGACATAATCGGTCTATGTCCGACCTGCTTCCGCGCCATCGTGCGGTCATGCCCAACTGGTTGTCCCTCTACTACGACGAGCCCATCGAGATCGTGCGAGGTAAGGGCAACCGCGTCGTCGACGCCGAAGGCCACACCTACCTCGACTTCTTCGCCGGCATCCTGACCAACATGATCGGATACGACGTCCCGGAGGTCCGTGACGCCGTCGAGCGCCAGCTCGCCACCGGGGTCGTCCACACCAGCACGGTCTACCTCCTGCGCGCCCAGGTCGAGCTGGCCGAGAAGATCGCCAGGCTGTCGGGCATCGAGAACGCCAAGGTCTTCTTCACCAACTCCGGCACCGAGGCCAACGAGACGGCACTGCTGCTGGCCACCTACGCCCGCAGGTCCGACCAGGTACTCGCCATGCGGCAGAGCTACCACGGCCGCAGCTTCGGCGCCCTGGCCGTCACCAGCAACCGCGGCTGGAAGAACAACTCGCTGTCGCCGCTGAACGTGCACTTCCTGCACGGCGCCGACCGCCACTTGACCCAGTTCCGCGGCCTGTCGGACGCCGACTACATCGCCGCCTGCGTGGACGACCTGCGGCACGTGCTCGCCACCTCGGTGTCCAACGACGTGGCCGCGCTGATCGCCGAGCCGATCCAGGGCGTCGGCGGTTTCACCATGGCGCCCGACGGGCTGTTCCGGGCGTACAAGGAGGTGCTGGACGAGGAAGGCATCCTGTTCATCTCCGACGAGGTGCAGACCGGGTGGGGCCGCACCGGCTCGGCCTTCTTCGGCATCCAGAACCACGGCGTGACCCCCGACATGATGACCTTCGCCAAGGGGCTCGGCAACGGCTTCGCGGTCGGCGGCGTCGTCGCGCGCGGCGACCTGATGGACGGGCCGCACGCCATCGGCCTTGCCACCTTCGGCGGCAATCCGGTCTCGATGGCCGCGGCGAACGCGACCCTGGACTACGTCCTGGACCACGACCTGCAGACCCGCGCCGCCACCACCGGCGCCATCCTCATCGACGGGCTGCGCGCGGCCAAGGACCGGCTGCCGATCGTCGGCGACATCCGCGGCAAGGGCCTGATGTTCGCGGTGGAGCTGGTCGACCCGGGCAGCGGGGCGCCGTCGCCCGCGCTGGCCGCGCGGTTCATGGAGGAGACCAAGAAGCTCGGCCTGCTGGCCGGCAAGGGCGGTCTGCACGGCAACGTGCTGCGCATGGCGCCGCCGCTGACGCTGAGCGAGGAAGAGGCGCGCGAGGGGCTGGGCATCATCCTCGCCGCGCTGGAGACGATCAACGAGGAGACGGGCAAGTGAACCACGGGCCGGCGCACGGGCCGCTCGACCACGAGGGCGACGGGCGGGACGGCGCGGTGAAGCGGGTCGCGCACTGGATCGGCGGCGCCGAGACGCCCGGCGGCTCCGGACGCCGGGGCGAGGTGTTCAACCCGGCCACCGGCGAGGTGAGCGCCCTGGTCGACCTCGCGGCCGTCCAGGACGTCGACGCCGCCGTGGCCGCGGCCGCGGCGGCCTTCCCCGCCTGGCGCGACGCCTCGCTGATGAAGCGGGCGCAGGTGCTGTTCCGGTTCCGGGAACTGATGGACGCCCACCGCGACGACCTGGCCGCGCTGATCAGCGCCGAGCACGGCAAGGTGCGCTCCGACGCGCTCGGCGAGGTCGCCCGCGGCCTGGAGGTCGTGGAGTTCGCGTGCGGCATCCCGCACCTGCTCAAGGGCGGCTTCTCCGAGAACGTCTCGACGAACGTCGACTCCTTCTCGATCAGGCAGCCGCTGGGCGTCGTCGCCGGGATCACCCCGTTCAACTTCCCGGCGATGGTGCCCATGTGGATGTACCCGGTCGCCATCGCCTGCGGCAACACCTTCGTGCTCAAGCCCTCCGAGCGCGACCCGTCGGCGTCGCTGCTGATGGCGTCCCTGTGGAAGCGGGCCGGGCTGCCCGACGGGGTGTTCAACGTCGTCCAGGGCGACAAGGTGGCGGTGGACCGGCTGCTGGAGCACCCCGACGTGCGCGCCGTCTCCTTCGTCGGTTCCACGCCGATCGCCCGGTACGTCTACGAGACCGGCACCCGGCACGGCAAGCGGGTGCAGGCGCTCGGCGGCGCGAAGAACCACATGCTCGTGCTGCCCGACGCCGATCTCGACCTGGTCGCCGACGCGGCGGTGAACGCCGGCTTCGGCTCGGCGGGGGAGCGGTGCATGGCGATCTCCGTCGTGCTCGCCGTGGACCCGGTCGGGGACGAGCTGGTCGCCAAGATCGTCGATCGGGTGGGCCGGCTGACCGTCGGCGCCGGCGACGACCCCGACGCCGACATGGGCCCGCTGGTCACCGGCGCGCACCGCGACAAGGTGGCCTCCTACCTCGACACGGCGCTGGCCGAGGGGGCCAAGCTGGTCGTCGACGGCAGGGAGACGCCGGTCAAGGGCGGTACCACGGCGGCCGGGACGCCGGGGTTCTGGCTCGGCCCGACCCTGGTCGACCACGTCACCCCCGGTTCCGCCGTGCACCGCGACGAGATCTTCGGCCCGGTCCTGTTGGTGATCCGCGTCCCCTCCTACGAGGAGGGCCTGCGCATCATCAACGGCACCGAGTACGGCAACGGCACCGCGGTGTTCACCAACGACGGCGGCGCGGCGCGGCGTTTCCAGAACGAGGTGGAGGTCGGCATGGTCGGCATCAACGTGCCGATCCCGGTGCCGATGGCGTTCTACAGCTTCGGCGGCTGGAAAGCCTCGCTGTTCGGCGACACGCACGTCCACGGCACCGAGGGCGTCCACTTCTACACCCGCGGCAAGGTCGTCACCTCCCGCTGGCTGGACCCGAGCCACGGCGGCGTCAACCTCGGGTTCCCCACCAACGCCTAGCGCGCTGTCCACGAACGTCGACCGGGCCGGGCGCCGTAGGAGCGGCGCCGGCATCGCCGTACCGCGCCTCGCCGACCCGGCGCCGATCCCATCCAGCACATACCGGGTGGAGAGCCGCGGCCGGTGAAGGTGTGCGGTCACCGCACCAACGCGCCCTCGCCGCGGGTCTCGCCCCCGGCGCATGACGCGCGCCCCCCGCCCGCCCGGCCGGTAGGCTGCCCGCAAAGGGCTGAGAACGAGGGGGACGGCCGGCGTGAGCACACCGACGAGGCGTCCTCGATGGCTGCCGGTGCTGCTCGCCTGGGCCACCGTCGCGCTCGCCGGGTGCGGCGGCGCGAGGGGGCCTGCCACGGTCGACGCGGGGGCGGCGCCCAGCGCGTCGGGGTCCGCTTCCATCTCCGCCTCTCCCTCCGCCTCCGGGACGGGGCCGTCGGGCGCCGCCTCCTCGGCGGCCGCGACGCCGTCCCCGTCTTCCTCGCCCACCCCGGCGGCGACGCCGCCCCCTCGGGTCACCACCCTCGGGCCGGGGGAGGGGTCGGTCACCGTGCTGTCCTACCGCGGTTACGCCGAGTACGGCGGCACCGATCCGGCCTACAACTGGGTGGGGCGATTCGAGACCACCACCGGCTGCCGGGTCAACCTGCGCTTCCCGGCGTCGGACGACCAGCTCGGCACGATGGCGGCCGGCACCGCGTTCGACGTGGTGTCCGCGCCCCCGCAGGTCGGCGGGCGCCTGATCGCCGAGCGCAAGGTCGCCCCGATCACCACCTCGCTCCTGCGCAACTACGGCGAGATCCCCTCGTGGTTGCGCTCCCAGCGCGCGATCACGGCCGGCTCCCAGGTGTACGGCGTGCCGTACCTGTGGGGGTGGTACGCGACGCTGTACGACAGCGTCGAGACGCGCCCGCCGGCGGGCGCCGGGCTGTACTCCGCCCGCGGGCCCGTCATGCTCAAGGACAGCCCGCTGACCATCGCCGACGCCGCGCTCGCGTTGAAGCGCCAGCGGCCGAAGCTCGGCATCGGCGACCCGTTCAACCTCACCCGGCCCCAGCTCGACGCGGCGATGGCGCTCCTCGGCGAGCGCGGCGTCGGCGACCGGTTCTACTACGCCAGGCAGGTCCAGGCGTTGCAGGCGTTCGCCGGCGGCTCTGTCGCAGCCGGGCGGGGCCTGCCGTTCCTGATGGAGACCCTTCGCGCGGGCGGCCACTCCGTGAAGGCGGTGCGGGACGACCCGGCCACCGGCTGGGTGGACGCGTGGATGGTCTCGGCGACGGCCGCCTCGCCCAACTGCGCCTACCGCTGGATCGACTGGGCCTCCTCCAAGGACGTGCAGCAGCAGGCGTCGGCGCGCAACATGCTGGCGCCGGCCAACCCTGGGGCCTGCGCCTACCACGGCAAGGGGCCGGCGGCGGCGGGCCGCGCCAGGCTCGCAAAGGCCGTGTGCGCGGCGTTCCGGGTCCCTGACGCCTCCTGGGGCAAGAAGGTGGTCTTCGCCGTTCTGCCGGGGAGTGACTGCGAAGACCGGGACGGACCATGCACCGACTACGCCGAGTGGACGGCCCGCTGGCGCTCGCTCGCCGGTTAGACGGGGCGCCGCCGAGGGTTCCGGTATCGGTCGCGCCGGCGGCCGGATGCCCTCCTTCTCGTCGCCGTCTGGGGTCGTCGGCGACGAAATCCATGGTGGAAAGGGGTGGCCGGGTGGCGGGCATCATATTGATTGGTTGACCAGTCAGTTGATACGGTCCCGGCATGCGCATCCTTCTCGTAGGCGCGGGCGGCGTGGGTTCCGCCGTGGTGCCGATCGCCGCCCGCCGTGACTTCTTCGACCACATCGTCGTCGCCGACTATGACCGCTCACGCGCCGAGGCCGTCGTCTCCAAACAGGTCGGCGCGTCCGAACGCATCGGCGCTTCAGAACAGGTGCCGCCCTCTGGACCGGGGCGCGGCCCGAGCCGGCGCGGGGCCTCCGCGCGCCCGGTGGAGGACCGGTTCAGCGCGATCGGGCTGGACGCCTCCGACCAGGCCGCGGTGGAGGCCGCCCTGCGCGAGCACCGCTGCGACGTGCTGTTCAACGCCGTCGATCCCCGGTTCGACATGCCGCTGTTCCGCGCCGCCCTCGCCGCGGGCGCGGACTACCTCGACATGGCCATGTCGCTGTCGCGGCCGCACCCCTCCCGGCCGTACGAGCTGCCCGGCGTCAAGCTCGGCGACGAGCAGTTCGCCATGTCACGGCGCTGGGAGGCCGAGGGCAGGCTCGCCCTGGTGGGCATGGGGGTCGAGCCGGGCCTGGCCGACGTCTTCGCCCGGTACGCGGCCGACCACCTGTTCGAGAGCATCGACGAGATCGGCATCCGCGACGGCGCCAACCTGGTCGTGCGGGGCCCCGACGGGCAGGAGGCGTTCGCGCCCACCTTCTCCATCTGGACCACCATCGAGGAGTGTCTCAACCCGCCGGTGGTCTGGGAGGACGGCGGCTGGCACACCACCGAGCCGTTCAGCGAGCCGGAGGTGTTCGACTTCCCCGAGGGCATCGGACCGGTCGAGTGCGTGAACGTCGAGCACGAGGAGGTCCTGCTGGTCCCGCGCTGGGTGAAGGCCCGCCGGGTGACTTTCAAGTACGGCCTGGGCGCCGAGTTCATCGAGGTGCTGCGCACCCTGCACAAGCTCGGCCTGGACTCGACCGAGCCGGTGCGGATCAAGGGCGTCGAGGTTTCCCCGCGCGACGTGGTGGCCGCCTCGCTGCCGGACCCGGCGACGCTGGGCGACCGGATGCGCGGCAAGACCTGCGCGGGCACCTGGATCAGGGGCACCGGCAAGGACGGCCGGCCGCGGGAGGTCTACCTGTACCACGTCGTGGACAACGAATGGTCGATGCGCGAGTACGGGGCCCAGGCGGTGGTGTGGCAGACGGCGGTCCATCCGGTCGTGGCGCTGGAACTGCTGGCGCGCGGCACCTGGAGCGGACGCGGCGTCCTCGGCCCCGAGGCCTTCGACCCGGTGCCCTTCCTGGACCTGCTCGGCGAGTACGGCTCCCCCTGGGGCATGCGTGAGGAAGGCGCCGCCGCGGCCTAGGGCAGGGCGGCCTTGCGCGGGGCGGGCTTCTTGCGGGGTGCGGGGGGCGCGGGCAGAAGGGCTTCGGCGCAGTCCTCGCAGGCCATGACGGGGGCGTCGTCGGGCAGCCGGCCGACGCGGACCCGTGGCCGTGGCCACTTCTTGTGGCAGACCACGCAGGCGTCTCCCTCGCGCTGCGGGCCGGTCAGATCGTTGGGGTCGAAGGTCAGGTTGAGCCGTGCCGCTCCGGTCGGATCCCAGCTCATCACGCTCCCGTGGCTCGAATGGCTCCTACCCGAACCGTTATAACCCCGTTACTGAAAGTGATCGACTAGGGCGATGTCAAGGACGGGTTAAATCGCGTCCCTCGCCCCGCCCGTTCAATGACAAAAGGGACACCTCGGGTGAAACCCGGGTGCCCCTTTTGTGGTGCTCCTAAACGGACGCGATGGCCTTCTCCAGAATGGACAGGCCCTCCTCCAGCAGGGAGTCCGGGATGGACAGCGGCGGCAGGAAGCGCAGCACGTTGCCGTAGGTGCCCGCCGTGAGCACGACCAGGCCCTCCGCGTGGCAGCGCCGGAGGATCTCCCCGGTGACGGCCGCGTCGGGCTTCTTGGTGCCCGGCACGACCAGCTCGATGGCGATCATGGCGCCGCGCCCCCGCACGTCCCCGATGATGTCGAACCGCTCGGCCAGCGCTCTGAGCCGGGGGAGCATGATGGCGCCGACCTGCCGCGCGCGCTCCACCAAGCCGTCGGCCTCGATCGTGTCCAGCACGGCCAGCGCCGCCTCGCAGGCCAGCGGGTTGCCGCCGTAGGTGCCGCCGAGGCCGCCGACGTGCACGGCGTCCAGAAGCTCGGCCCGGCCGGTGACCGCCGCGAGCGGCAGGCCGCCCGCGATGCCCTTGGCCGTGCAGATGATGTCCGGCACGATGCCCTCGTCCTCGCAGGCGAACAGGTGCCCGGTGCGGGCGAACCCGGTCTGCACCTCGTCGGCGACGAACACGATGCCGTTGGCCCGGGCGTACTCCAGCAGCGCGGGCAGGAAGCCCCGCGCGGGCTCGATGAAGCCGCCCTCGCCCTGGATCGGCTCGATCACGATGGCGGCCACGTTCTGCGCGCCGATCTGCTTGTCGATCGCGTCGATGGCCTGGGCCACGGCCTCCTCGGCGCAGTTGTCCGGGCCGGTGGGCCACCGGTAGGGATAGGCCATCGGCATGCGGTACACCTCCGGCGCGTAGGGGCCGAACCGGTGCTTGTAGGGCATGTTCTTGGCCGTCAGCGTCATGGTGAGCAGCGTGCGGCCGTGGTAGCCGTGGTCGAACACGACGACCGCCTGCCGCCCGGTGGCGTGGCGGGCCACCTTGACGGCGTTCTCCACGGCCTCGGCGCCGCTGTTGACCAGGAATGAGCGCTTGTCGTGGTCGCCGGGGGTGAGGGCGTTGAGCCGCTCGCAGACCTCCAGGTACGACTCGTACGGCGTCACCATGAAGCAGGTGTGGGTGAAGTCGGCGACCTGCTTTGTGACGCGCTCCACGACGCGGGGCGCGGCGTTGCCGACGGTGGTCACCGCGATGCCCGAGCCGAAGTCGATGAGGGAGTTGCCGTCGGCGTCCACGAGCACGCCGCCGCCGGCGTGGGTCACGAACACCGGCAGGGTGGTGCCGATGCCCGGCGGCACCGCCGCCCGCTTGCGCGCGAACATCTCGCGGGACTTCGGGCCGGGGACCTCGGTGACCAGGCGGCGCACCTGGGGCAGGGACGGGCCGCCGTGCGTGACAGGCTGGTCGGGAGCCACGCCCGGCTGCTGGTGTACCTCACGCTCGATGCTCATGCCTGTGACGTTACGGCCGCCGCCTCCAGGTGCCGACCTGGCGACATGTCACAATATGTCGGTCCAGCTTGTCCAGGTTGTACAACTCCGGGCCCCCGGTGGATCCGGCCCTCTTCGCGGAGGGGCCGCGAGGCTCCGGGACGGAGTCGTCCGCCTCCGGCGTCCCGAGGAAGTGACATGGCACCGACCCTGCGGCGGGTGGTCGCGCTCGCGCGGCTGCGGCTCCGCGTGCGCGCGGGCCATGACGCGCTGGAACGCCCGGTGCGCTGGGTGGCGGTGAGCGAACTGGAGGACCCCACGCCGTTCCTGGAGGGCGACGAGCTCGTCCTCACCACCGGCATGCGGCTCGCTCCGGACGACGCGCCCGCCTACGTCTCGCGGCTGGTCGGCCGGGGAGCGGCCGGCCTCGGGTTCGGCGTGGGCCTGGGCCACGAGAGCGTGCCGCCCGAGTTCGTCGCCGCCGCCGCGGACGCCGGGCTCCCGCTGGTCGAGGTGCCCAGGGAGACCCCGTTCATCTCCATCGGCAAGGCCGTCAGCGACATGCTCGCGGCCGAGCGGTACGAGGAGCTCGGCGACGCCTTCGCCGCCCAGGGCCGGCTGACCCGCGCCGCACTCCGGGCGGGGGGCATGGCGGGGGTGGTCCGGCGGCTGGCCCGTGAGATCCACGGCTGGGCCGTCCTGTTCGACGAGACGGGCGGCGTCCTGCACGCGGCCGGTGAGGGCGCCGACAAGGCCGCGACCCTGGTGCGGGGCGAGCTGCACCGCCTGCGCGCCCCCGACGGCGCGCCCGCGAGCCTCGCGCTGTCCGGGCCGCACGAACACGTGATCGTCCAGCCGCTGGGAGACCAGCGGCGCGTCACCGGCTTCTTCGCGGTCGGCGCGCAGCGGCCCTTCTCGCCGGTCGGGCACACCGTCGTCAACACCGCCGGATCGCTGCTCGCCCTGTCGCTGGAGCAGCGGCGCGACCGGCTGGCCGCCGTGCGCCGTGTCCGCTCCGCCGTGCTGCGGCTGCTGCTGGCCGGCGAGCGCGAGGCCGCCCGTGAGACCTTGGCGGCGCTGCCCGGCGGCCCCGCCGAGACGGCGTTCATGGACGGCGGCCCGTTCGTGGTGCTGGCCTGCGAGGCCGGTGACGCCGAGGAGCTCCAGGACGCGCTGCCGGGGTTCACCGCTCCGTGGGGCGGCGTCGTGATCGCGCTTGCGCCCGCCGAGCAGGCCGGCCCGGTGGCCGAGGCGGCGGCCCGGCGAGGCAGGGTCGGGGTCAGCGAACCGGTGGAGTCGTCCGGGCCGTCCGGGCTGGCCACCGGCCTGGAGCAGGCGCAGCGCGCCCTGCTGTCGGCCCGCCCGGTCATGCGCTTCGCCGACCTCGCCGGGCAGGGGTTGCTCTCGCTGGTGGAGCCGAACCTGCTGTCCGGGTTCGCCGCCTCGCTGCTGGCCCCGCTCCGCGAGTACGGCTCGCGCGCCGACCTGGTGGAGTCGCTGCGCGCCTACCTGGCGTGCAACGGCCACTGGGACGCGGCGGCCCAGCGGCTCGGCGTCCACCGGCACACCCTGCGCTACCGGATGCGGCGGGTCGCCGAACTGCTCGGCCGTGACCTGGACGACCCGGCCGTGCGCGCGGAGCTGTGGATGGCGCTGGCGGTCCGGCCCCCCGCGCCTCGGTGAGGGCCGGCAGGGTGTTCTCGCGGTGAGATATCAGTAAGGGGCCGGCAGGCTGTCCTTCTGGACGAGGTAGCGGCTGATGGCGGCCAGGGTGACGGAGGTGTAGACGCGGTCGTCGCGCAGGTGGCCGGCGCGTTCGAGGCTCACGGCGCCCTGCGCCGCCGCCCACAGGCAGTCGGCGATCTTGCGCGGCTGGGTCGGCACCAGGTAGCCGGCCGAGATGCAGTCGGCGATGGCCCGGTCGAGGATGTTCACCGCGGCCCTGGCGAGGGTGCGCGCCCGCTCGCTCGGCTCGAAGCCGGGGATGGCCTTCTCGAACATCACGCTGTAGTAGCCGGGCTCGGCCAGGCACGCCTCGCGGTAGGCGGGCCCGAGAGAGGTGAGGTACTCCAGCGGGTCGGGGTGGCGGGGGACCGCCGCGAGCCTGCGGCGAAACCGCTCGAAGCCCTCCAGGTACAGCGCCTCGGCCAGGCCCTCCTTGTTGCCGAACATGGTGTACACCACCGTGGTGGCGCACCCGGCCTCGGTGGCGATGCGCCGGACGGTCAGGCTGTCGGCGCCGCGGGTGACCAGCAGTTCACCGGCCACTGCGATCAGGCGCGCGCGCAGCTCGTCCTGGGAGCTCTGGCCACCCATCGCATAGGCGCCTTGGAGACCGAGCGGCGCAGGCGAACCCATGAGCGACTCAGCCCCTTCTCCCCAAGGGTCCCGCGCGGACCCGCATGTTGACTTAACCATGTGTCGCGACCTTCAAACCGCCATGCAACAGAAAACATCCCGAAATTGCGGCATGCTCGTTACGGAACGGGGAAAGAACGTTTCTTATGCGGAATGTAGCGGTGCCAGGGCGCACTTGTCCGTACCGGAGTAGCGTCCCGGACCGCGGGAAGGCATAGCGTCGGGACATGGACGTACGCCCCTTCTGGCTCGCCGGTTCGCCCGCGACGGGCGATGACGAGCTCACGGTGACCAATCCCCACGACGGCCGCGTCGTCGGCGTCGGCTCGGTGCCGACCCCGGACCAGGTGGAGCAGGCGGTGGCGGCCGCGCACGCCGTCCGCAAGGAGGCCGCCGCGCTGCCGATCCACGCCCGCGCCGAGGCGCTGGCCCACGTCTCGCGCCGCCTGGCCGAGCGCTCGGAGGAGATCGCCCGGCTGATCAGCGCCGAGAACGGCAAGCCGATCTTCTGGGCGCGCGGCGAGGTCGCCCGCGCCGTCTCCACCTTCCGCTTCGCCGCCGAGGAGACCCGGCGCTTCAGCGGCGAGGCGCAGCGGCTGGACACCGAGCCCGCCGCCGCCGGCCGCCTGGCCTACGTCTCGCGCCAGCCGTACGGACCGGTGCTGGCCGTCACGCCGTTCAACTTCCCGCTCAACCTGGTGGCTCACAAGGTGGCGCCCGCCATCGCGGTCGGCGCGCCCGTGATCGTCAAGCCGGCCCCGGCGACCCCGCTGTCGGCGCTGGTGCTCGGCGAGATCCTCGCCGAGACCGGTCTGCCGGCCGGCATGTTCTCGGTGCTGCCCGTGCCCAACGAACGCGCGGGGGCGCTGGTGGAGGACCCGCGCCTGCCGGTGGTGTCGTTCACCGGCTCCGGGCCGGTCGGCTACGCCATCAAGGACCGGGTGCCGCGCAAGCACGTCACGCTGGAGCTCGGCGGGAACGCCGCCGCGATCGTGCTCGCCGACGCCGACCTCGACTGGGCGGCCACCCGCGTCGCGTTGTTCTCCAACTACCAGGCCGGGCAGAGCTGCATCGCGGTCCAGCGGGTGATCGTGGAGGAGCCGGTGGCCGAGGCGTTCACCGCCAAGCTCGTCGCCGCCGTCGGCAGCCTGGTCGTCGGCGACCCGGCCGACGAAAAGACGCAGGTGGGGCCGATGGTGTCGGTCGAGGCCGCCGAACGGGTCGAGCAGTGGGTGGCCGAGGCGGTCGCCGCGGGCGGCCGGGTGCTCACCGGGGGCGGCCGGGACGGGGCGACCGTCGCCCCCACCGTGCTCGCCGACGTGCCGGGCGAGGCCAAGGTCGTGCGCGAGGAGGTCTTCGGCCCGGTGCTGGTCGTCCAGCCGGTCGGCTCGGCCGACGAGGCGTTCGCCGCCGCCAACGACTCCAAGTACGGGCTTCAGGCGGGGGTGTTCACCCGCAGCATCGAGGCGGCCTTCCGCGCCGGCAAGGAGCTGGAGGTCGGCGGTGTGATCATCGGCGACGTGCCGTCCTACCGCGCCGACCAGATGCCCTACGGCGGCGTCAAGGAGTCGGGCATCGGACGCGAGGGTCTGCGCTCGGCCATGGAGGACTACACCTACGAGAAGGTCATGGTGCTCACCGGCCTGACCCTGTGAGCCGGTCGCGTCCTCGGCGTCCGCCGGACTGTCGTCCACCTCAGGCTCGCTGCGCCGCCTCGAACAGCCGGCGGGCCTGATCGCCGAAGTAGGGCCCGTACATCGTGCGCGGGTCGTCGCTGTACTTGAAGCTGCTCACCGAGGTGACCACGCCCTGCCCGGTCGCCGGGTCGAAGGAGCTCAGCCACGGGCCGCCGCTCGACCCGGCGGTGAGGTCACAACGCATGCCCTGGTCGCGGGTCTGGCCGTGCGGGTCGGCGTGCGTCGCGCCCGAGCAGTAGATCAGGTGCTCGCCGTCGTAGGGAGGGTCGGCGGGGAAGCCGAACCCGAAGGCCCGCTCGCCGCGCGGCGCGTCGAAGGCGATCTCCTGGCCGCCGACGACCTGCCCGAGGTGGCGCCCGTCCACCGGGTTGACCGCGACCATGCCGATGTCGTGACTGTCGTCGCCCTTGGCCGACCAGGGCTCCGGCACGAGCGTCCGCCGGGCGGTGAACACCCCGAAGGGCCGCTCGCCCGCCTCGTAACCCGGCACGAACGTCCAGTTCTCGGCCCAGGGGCCCCGGCCGTCCTTGACGCAGTGGCCGGCGGTGACGACCACGTCCATGGTGCGGCTGCGCACCGCGCCCGCCGAGCAGACGTAGTCGACGCCGCGCATGGTGAGGAACACCCGGCCGGTGGTGCGCGTCACCGCGCCCCCCGCCGCCCAACGGGCGCCGCTGGTGCTGACGCCGGGCGTCCGCGCGGCCGGCCGCGCGGCCACCGGCGCGGTGGACGCGCCGCCGGTGGTGGACGCGCCGCCGGTGGTGGACCGGCCCTGCCCGGCCGGCCTCTCACGGGGCGGGGGGGCGGGACGCGACGGGGCCGGGGGCCGGGTGTGCCTCGGGGGCCTGGTGTGCGGAGGACGGGCGGCGGCGATGCGCAAGGGCAGGCCGCCGGAGCCGAGCCCGCCCAGCCTGGCGACCGAGCCGAGCAGGCCGCCGGGCAGCGCCCGCTCCATGCGCTGGGCCGTCCAGTAGGCGAGGACCCTGCGCTGCTCGGCCTCGGTGAGGGCGGCCACGTGCTGGACCACCCCCGCCGGAGCCGACGCCACCTGCTGGAGGACGCCCGCCCCGGCGACCGGAACGAGCGCGGCGGGCGGTGAGAACGGCGTGGCCGACAGGCCGGAGCCCGCCGGTCGAAGGACCCGTGCGGAGGCGGCGGGCGCGGCACCGGCCAGCCCCGTGATGAGCGACGCGGCGGCGATCAAGGGGAGGATCGGGGTCATGGATCCCGAGTGTGGACTACACAACGTCGCCTTGCGGATACTTTCGGTAAATCAGGTGGCGTCCTGGTTCTGCGCCGTGGTGTAGACCGCCTGCGCCTCCGGGCCGAAGTACGGGCCGAACATCCAGTACGACGCGAAGTTGTACTTGAAGCTGTTCACCGAGTTCAGGGTGCCCGCGCCGGTCGCCTCGCTGAAGCCGAGGAACCACCCGCCGCCGCTGGAGCCGCCGGTCATGTCGCAGGTGAGGCCCTGGTCACTGGAGACCAGGAAGTCGTCGAACACCCGGCCGCTGCAGTAGATCAGCTTCGAGCCGTTGTAGGGGGCGGCCGCCGGGTAGCCGAAGGCGTACATCTGCCGCCCGCGCGGCTGGTTGAAGGCCACGCCCTGGCCTCCGACGACGTCGACCAGGCGCCGGCCGTTCAGCGGCGCCACGACGGCGGCGGCCACGTCGAAGTTCATGTCCTCGCCGGAGTTCCACTGCGGCGTGGTGAGCAGGCTGGTGGCGACCCAGGTGCCGTAGGGGCGGGCGCCGTTGTCGTAGCCGGGGACGAACACCCAGTTGGTGTGGAAGGCGCCGCCGAGCTTCACGCAGTGGCCTGCGGTGAGCACGACGCTCTTGTTGGCGCTGGTGACCGCGGTGCCCGAGCAGGAGGCGCTGCGCCCCTGGTAGGTGAAGAAGACCCGTCCCTCGGTCCTGACGATCGTGCCGCCCGCCGTCCACGCGGCGCCCGGCGAGCGGGCCGACAGCGTGGTGGCCGGCGCGGTCGGCGAGGGCGTGGGGGTCGGGGTCTCGGCCCGCGCCGTCGGTGTGGGCGTGGCCGGCGCGGTCGGCGCCGCCTGGGTGGGCGAGGCGGAGGCGGTGGGCTCGGCCGGGGTGTCGGCGCGCTTCATGGCGTGCGCGCCGGGGGCCGGCAGGGTGATCGTCTTGCCGCCGCCGGGCGTGGCGGTCGTGCGCCCGCCGCGCGACCGCACCAGGTCCAGCGGCCTGGCGGCGGCCATCTTGGCCGGGGTCCAGAACTGCTTGACGACGCGCTGTTCCTTGGTGCTGTCGGCCGCGTCGTGAACGGCCGGCCGGGGCGCGGCGGACGGCTTGGCCGCCTCGGCGGTCGAGGCGTTCAGCAGGATTCCCGCCGCCGCCACGGGGGTGATGGCGAGGATGGGGATGAGACGTCGTGCCGTGGGGTGCATGCGGGGTCCTCCATGCGGTGGTCGCGGGAGCCGGGCGCCGCGCCGGCGGGGCGCGCGCCCGGTGTCGGGCGGGCGCGGCACGCTGGACGCGGGCCCGGCTCCCGCGTGATCGGGTGCCGTGCTCTGACGCGGGAAGGTAGTGCGGTGGAATGCGGCATTTCTCGTGATTCGCCGAGACGGGTATGGCGGGTTTCGGGCATTGAGCTGCTGTTTTCTCACCAGTCGCAGTGGTGACACGGAACGGCCCCCGCGCACCTCTCCTCGGCGGTCCGGCGGGCGGGGCCGGGGCGGGCCGCGATAATGGGGGGCATGCAGACCCCTCTCGCCGTGCCGGCCGGTCCCGCGGACTCCACCGCCGCCCTCGCGCGCGCCGGCCGTCCCGGCGCCGCGGAGCCGCGCTCGATCGTCGTGCTCGGTTCCACCGGCTCGGTGGGCACCCAGGCCCTGGAGGTCATCGAGCGCGACCCCGCGAGCTTCCGCGTCGCCGGGCTCGTCGCCGGCGGCGGCCAGGTCGACCTGCTTGCCCAGCAGGTGCGGCGGTTCCGTCCCGAGGTCGTCGCGGTCGCCGACGAGCGGGCCGTGCCCGCGCTTCGCGACGCGATCGGCCCGGTGCCGGTCGTGGCGGGCGCCGAGGGGGTGGCGCAGGTCGCTGCCTGGCCCTGCGACATCGTGCTGAACGGCATCACCGGCGCGGTCGGGCTGACCTCCACGCTGGCCGCGCTGTCGGCGGGGCGGGTGCTGGCCCTGGCCAACAAAGAGTCGCTCATCATCGGCGGGCCGCTGGTCAAGCGGCTGGCCGGGCCGGGCAGCATCCTGCCGGTCGACTCCGAGCACTCGGCCCTCGCCCAGTGCCTGTGGGCGGCGGGGCCCTCCGGCCACGACCCCGCGCAGGTGCGGCGGCTGGTGATCACCGCCAGCGGCGGCCCCTTCCGCGGCCGCGCGCGGGCGGAGCTGACCGGCGTGACCCCCGAGCAGGCGCTGAAGCACCCCACCTGGGACATGGGCACGATGATCACGCTCAACTCGGCGACGCTCGTCAACAAGGGCCTGGAGGTCATCGAGGCCAACCTGCTGTTCGACATCCCCTTCGACCGCATCACCGTGGTCGTCCACCCGCAGTCGGTCGTCCACTCGATGGTCGAGTTCGTCGACGGGTCCACCATCGCCCAGGCCAGCCCGCCCGACATGCGGCTGCCCATCTCGCTGACGCTGGGCTGGCCGTCGCGCGTGCCGGGGGCGGCCGGCGCCGTCGACTGGACCAAGGCCCACACCTGGACGTTCGAGCCGCTGGACGACGAGGCGTTCCCGTCGGTGGCGCTGGCCCGGCACGTCGGCACGCAAGGCGGCACGGCGCCGGCCGTCTACAACGCCGCCAACGAGGAGTGCGCGGAGGCGTTCCTGGCCCGGCGGCTGCCGTTCCTCGGCATCGTCGACACCGTCGCGGCCGTGGTCGGCGAGCATTCCGTGACGCCGGCGGGGTCGGTGGAGGAGGTCCTGGACGCCGACGCCTGGGCCCGCGCCCGGGCCCGCGAACTGGTGGCCGCCCAGGAGGGCTGAGCCGCGCCCGGTCACCGGGGTGTGGCGGGAGTCACAGGTGGCCGGGAACTCCGGCTTTGTCGGCGGGCGGAGCCTACCGGTGCGCGGGGGTCCTTAGACTGGGGGGCGTCTTAGCGCGTCGCCACTATCAAGGTGCTGGAAAAGATGACATCTGTTGATCTGGGGATTCCCTCGGTACGGAGCAAGCCGATCGCCGAGCGGCGGGTGTCGCGGCAGATCATGGTGGGCTCGGTGCCCGTGGGCGGGGGCGCGCCGGTGACGGTGCAGTCCATGACCACCACGCTGACCGCCGACGTGAACGCGACGCTGCAGCAGATCGCCGAGCTCACCGCCTCCGGCTGCCAGATCGTCCGCGTGGCCGTGCCCTCGCAGGACGACGCCGACGCGCTGCCGGCCATCGCGCGCAAGTCGCAGATTCCGGTGATCGCCGACATCCACTTCCAGCCGAAGTACGTCTTCGCCGCCATCGAGGCCGGGTGCGCGGCCGTCCGGGTGAATCCGGGCAACATCAAGAAGTTCGACGACAAGGTCGGCGAGATCGCCAGGGCCGCCGCCGACGCGGGCGTCCCCATCCGCATCGGCGTCAACGCCGGTTCGCTCGACCCCCGCCTGCTGGCCAAGTACGGCAAGGCGACCCCCGAGGCGCTGGTGGAGTCGGCGCTGTGGGAGTGCTCGCTGTTCGAGGAGCACGGCTTCCGCGACATCAAGATCTCCGTCAAGCACCACGACCCCGTCGTCATGATCCAGGCGTACCGCCTGCTCGCGGCCCAGTGCGACTACCCGCTGCACCTCGGCGTGACCGAGGCCGGCCCGGCCTTCCAGGGCACGATCAAGTCGGCGGTGGCCTTCGGCGCGCTGCTCGCCGAGGGCATCGGCGACACGATCCGCGTCTCGCTGTCGGCGCCCCCGGTCGAGGAGGTCAAGGTCGGCATCGGCATCCTGGAGTCGCTGAACCTCCGCGAGCGCGGCCTGGAGATCGTCTCCTGCCCCTCCTGCGGGCGCGCCCAGGTGGACGTCTACACCTTGGCCGAGCAGGTGCACGCCGGGCTCGACGGGCTGAAGGTCCCGCTGCGGGTGGCCGTGATGGGCTGCGTGGTGAACGGCCCCGGCGAGGCCCGCGAGGCCGACCTCGGCGTCGCCTCCGGCAACGGCAAGGGGCAGATCTTCGTCAAGGGCGAGGTCGTCAAGACCGTCCCCGAGTCGCAGATCGTCGAGACGCTCATCGAGGAGGCCCTGCGCCTGGCCGAGGAGATGGGCGTGGAGGTCGACCTGGACGACGACGAGGCCGCCTCCGGCCCGCAGGTCGTCGTCGGCTGATCTCCGGCCGCTCCCCGGCTGTCTCACCATTCGGGACGGCGGCCGGTCGGCGCCACAGGGCGAAATCCCCTGGCGTGCAGGCGTTTCCGCAGGTCACGGCGGGCGTGGGTTTTCCGCCCGGGCTCGTGCTGGTGTATGCATGAAGGGTGCGGCACGCGCGGGGCAGAGCGGACGGGCACCGGCCGTGGCGGACGGGCCACGCGCTGGTGGCGATCCCGCTCGTGCTCATCTTCGTGATCACCGTGGCCGACCTGCTGACGCCGCGCGAGATCGAGCTGAGCCCCCTGCTGATCACCGCTCCGGCGATCACCGCCTCGTTCTCCGGGCCGTGGGTCACCGGGAGCGTGGGCGTGCTGTCCTTCGCCGGCGAGATGGTCGTCAGCGCGCACGACGGCACCATCGCCGACCGGCCCGTGCAGACGCAGTTCGCCGCGGCCGTCGTGGTCACGGTGTTCCTGGTGCTGTTCTCCTATCTGCGCGAGCGGCACCAGCAGGTCCTCACGCGCGTGCGGTCGGTCTCCGAGGCCGCCCAGCGGGCGCTGCTGCGCCCCCTGCCCGCGCGGCTCGGGTCGCTGCGGCTGGCCTCCATGTACCTGGCGGCCGAGGAGGAGGCGCAGATCGGCGGCGACCTGTACGCCGCGGCCCGCACCGATTCCCGGGCGCGCATCGTCATCGGCGACGTCCGCGGCAAGGGGCTTCCCTCGGTGTCCGACGCCGCCCTGCTCCTCGGCTCCTTCCGCGAGGCCGCGCGCAGGCACGCCACCCTGCCCGACGTGGCCCGGTACCTGGACCAGAGCGTGCGGTCCGACCTCGACGAGCACACCGAGGATTTCGAGCAGGCGCAGGAGAACTTCATCACCGCGGCCGTCATCGAGATCCCGCACGACCGGGCGGTGATCGAGATGATCGACTGCGGCCACCCGCCGCCGCTGCTCCTGCGCGACCACCAGGTCATGACGCTGGACGCGGCCAGGCCCGCGCCGCCGCTCGGCCTCGGCGAGCTGGCCGACCCGCTGTACGAGGTGGAGACCTTCGACTTCAAGGCCGGTGACACGCTGCTGCTCTACACCGACGGCGTCATCGAGGCCCGCGGCCGCGGCGGAGAGTTCTACCCGCTGGCCGACCGGCTGATGAGCTGGGAGGGCGACGGTCCCGAGACGCTGGTGCGGCACGTCCGCGACGACCTGCTCGCCTATGTCGGGGGGCGGCTCGGCGACGACGCCGCGATGGTCGCGATCCAGCGCCTGCCGGACTGACCTTCCACCGTCATCATCCGGGTCATTCCGTCATGCCTTCGATCCGCCCGAGCGCGCCCGCGCGCGAAGCCTTGGATAACGGTGCGCAATCGAATGACTACAGATCGGTAAACATTGGGCCGGGTCGCCGGTCGTCGCGCGGCCGGGTCCGGGAGCATCGGCTTCTGCCACAGCCGCAGAGGGGAGTCAACGGGTGAGACGGGTTGTCAGTGTCATGGCCGGCGTGACCTTGCTGGTCACCGGGCTGACGGGAGCGACGGCGCGCGGAGCGGCCGCCGAGCCCCAGGACGGGCCGGCCTGGGCCGAGTGCCCCGGGCCGAAGTCGGTGGTCACGGTCGAGTGCGCGTCGCTGAACGTGCCGCTGAACCCGGCCGCGCCGGACGGGCGCGCCATCGCCCTGGCGCTCAGCCGCGTCCGGGGCGCGGAGTCGCACGACCACCGCCGAGGTCTCGGCGTCCTGCTGGTCAACCCCGGCGGTCCCGGCGCGCCCGGGGTGAACCTGGCCCGGTACGTGGCCGCCGCCCTGCCCAAGGACATCGCCGCGCGCTACGACATCGTGGGCTTCGACCCCAGGGGCGTCGGGGCCAGCGAGCCGGCGCTCCACTGCGTGGACCCCAAGACGCACTTCGCCGCGCCGCGCCCGGACCAGGTGCCGGCCAACGACGCGGCCGAGGCGGCGCTGCTCGCCCGGGCCAAGGGGTACGCCGAGGCGTGCGCGACGCGCTGGTCGTGGCTGCTGCCGCACATGACCACGGAGAACTCCGCCCGGGACATGGACGCCATCCGGCGGGCGCTCGGCGAAGACAAGATCAGCTACCTGGGGTACTCCTACGGCACCTACCTCGGCTCGGTGTACGCGACGCTGTTCCCCAACCGGGTCAGGCGGCTGGTGCTCGACAGCGTGGTCGACCCCGAGGGGGTCTGGTACGACTCGAACATCGCCCAGGACTACTCCTTCGACCGGCGGCACCGTCAGTTCCTCGCCTGGGTCGCCCGGCACGACGACGCCTACCACCTGGGCGATACCGAGACCGAGGTGGCCAGGGCCTGGTACGGCATGCGCCGGCGGCTCGGCCTGCGGCCCGCCGGGGGCCTGGTCGGCCCGAGCGAGCTGGACGACATCTACACCGTCGGCGGGTACACCAACGCGGTCTGGCCGCTGTTCGCGGCCGTCTTCTCCGCCTACGTCAAGAAGGGGCGACCGGAGGGCCTGGTGGCCGCCTATCGCCGCCACGTGGACCACGACGCCGCCGCCGAGAACAACTACGCCGTCTACCTGGCGGTGCAGTGCCGTGACGCCGCATGGCCGCGCGACTGGGCACGCTGGCAGGCCGACACCGCCAAGGTGAACGCCAAGGCGCCGTTCATGGCCTGGCCGAACGCCTGGTACAACGCGCCCTGCGCGTTCTGGCCGGAGAAGGGCGGCACGCCGGTGCACGTCGGCGACGTCGCCCACCTGCCTTCGATCCTGCTCGTCCAGTCCAGGCACGACGCCGCCACGCCCTACGCCGGCGCGGTGCGGGTGCGCGAACGCTTCCCGACGGCCCGGCTGCTGGTGGAGGGCGGCGGCAACCACGGGGTCTCTCTCGGGGACAACGCCTGCGTCGACCGGCACCTGGCCGCCTACCTGCGGGACGGCACCGTTCCCGGCGGCAGGGCCGAGCAGCGCACCGGGCGGCGGCCGGACGCGTTCTGCGCCGCCTCGGCCGAGCCTCGCCCGCCGCAGCCGGCCGAGGCCAACCCCGCGCACCCAAGGCCGGCGCAGGCGATCAACGGCCAGTAGGGTCGGTTCGTTCCAAAATCGGGGCTGTCGCGTAGGCTAAGCCCGTGATGCTGCGAACATCGGCGTCGCGGGTGCTCGACGATCAGGACCGCGACGAGGTGCTCACGCTCCTCGACGCGGACCCCGTCGCCAACGTCTTCGTCGCCTCCCGGGTCCGGTCCGTCGGGCTGAGCCCGGCCCGGCTCGGCGGACAGATGTGGGGGTTCGGCCCGCGCGGTGGGCTTACCTCGCTGTGCTATGCCGGCGCCAACCTGGTCCCGGTCAACGCCGGCCCCGAGGCCGTGCAGGCCTTCGCCGACCGTGCCCGCAGGCAGGGCCGGCGGTGTTCCTCGATCGTGGGCCCGGCCGACGCGGTGGAGAAGCTGTGGGAGCGGCTGGAGCCCTACTGGGGGTCCGCGCGGGCGATCCGCTGGGCCCAGCCGGTGATGGCCACCTCCGCGCCCTCTCCGGTGCCACCCGACCCGCTGGTCCGCCAGGTACGCCCGGAGGAGTTCGCCACGCTGCTGCCCGCATGCGTGGCGATGTTCACCGAGGAGGTCGGCATCTCGCCCGACCTGGGGGACGGCGGCGCGCTCTACCGCTCCCGGGTGGCCGAGCTGATCCGCATCGGCCGCTCGTTCGCCCGCATCGAGGACGGCCAGGTCGTCTTCAAGGCCGAGGTCGGGGCGGTGACGCCGCAGGTCTGCCAGATCCAGGGCGTGTGGGTGCATCCCGACCGCCGCGGCCAGGGGCACGCCGTCTCGGGCATGGCCGCCATCGTGGACCTGACGCTGCGCCACTTCGCCCCGGTGGTGTCGCTTTACGTCAACGACTTCAACGTCCCCGCTCGCGCGGCCTACCGCAGGGTCGGCTTCAAAGAGGTCGACACCTTCATGTCCGTCCTTTTCTGAACCCGTCCGGCGTGCCTCCCGGGGGCGCGGGGTGGGGCGGGGAGCTGGGTACCCTTGGCGGGTGCTCGAACTGGTGACCGCGACGCGCTATGTGACCCCCCTCCGGGAGGGGGGATCGCTGCCCGGCGTCGTCGAGGCGGACGACCTTGGTACTTATGTCGTGAAATTCCGCGGTGCGGGGCAGGGGCGGCGGGTGCTGGTCGCCGAGATCATCTGCGCGGAGCTGGCCCGGCGGATCGGGCTGCGCACCCCTGAGCTGAAGGTCGTCGACCTCGACCCGCGCATCGGCGCGCGCGAGCCCGACCAGGAGATCCAAGATCTGCTCCAGGCCAGCGAGGGCCACAACCTGGGCGTCGACTTCCTGCCCGGGTCGCTCGGCTTCGACCCGCTGGCCTGGACCGCCGACGCCGACCTCGCCTCCCGCGTCCTGTGGTTCGACGCGCTGGTCCACAACGTCGACCGCAGCTGGCGCAACCCCAACCTGCTGGTCTGGCACGGCGACATCTGGCTGATCGACCACGGCGCCGCGCTGTGGTTCCACCACAACTGGCGCACCGCCGACCCGCAGCGCCGCTTCGACGCCGGCGACCACGTGCTCGCGCCCTTCGCCACGCGCGTCAAGCAGGCCGACGCCGAGCTGCCCGGCCTGATCACCGAGGAGCTGCTCGGCGCGGTCGTCGCCCTGGTCCCCGACGAGTGGCTGGAGGGCGAGCCCGGCTTCCCCGACGCCGCCTCCGTGCGCCGCGCCTACGTCGACCACCTGCTCGCGCGCGCCCACGGCCCGCGCGCCTGGCTGCCGGAGGCCGGCCGATGACCACCGCGCTCCCGCCCGAGCACCGCGCCGGCTCCGCTGAAACCCGCGAGACGATGGCCGTCTACGAGTACGCGGTGATCCGCGTCATGCCCTGCGTGGTCCGCGGCGAGTTCCTCAACGTGGGGGTGATCCTCTACTCCCAGCCGAACGGCTACCTGTGCGCCCGCGCCGAGCTGGAGGAGTCCCGGCTCCGCGCGCTCGACGAGACCGTGGACGTGGGGGAGGTCGGCAAGGCGCTGGCGGCCTACGAACGCGCGTGCTCGGCCGACGCGGGGCCGCTGCGCGGCGAGTCGCTCGGCGGACGCTTCCGCTGGCTCACCGCCCCGCGCAGCACGGTCGTGCGGACAGGCCCGGTCCACGCCGGGCTGACCGGCGACCCGGAGGCCGAGCTGGAATGCCTGCTCGACCGGCTGGTCCGCAGGCGTACCCCGGCGCACTAGCGTGCCGTCAAGGCTTTCGGGCCGGGTCGCGCGGCCTTCCGCGAAGGTCGACCCGCCCCGCGCTCGGCTACGGGGGAAAGCCGGGCGCGGGACGGGCGTTCATGGAGCCGCCGGCCCGCGGGCACCCGGCGGGCGGCCTCCGTCGTGGGCGGCGGTGGAGGGCACCCACCACATCTGGCCGCCGGCGATCTCGTGGTACACGTCGAGCAGGTCCTTGCCGGTCGTCACGCTGCGCGACTCGGCCGCCGCCCAGGTGTAGACGCCGCGCGACATGGTGGAGGTCTCCTGCCGCACCCGCAGCGTGTAGACGCGCGCCCTGATCTCGTGCACCTTTCGGTCGGACGGGTCGGCCTGGGTCGCCAGCTCGGCGAGCTGGCAGGCCAGGCGCAGGTCCCCCTCGGCGGCCGCCGTGGCGGCACGCGTGGCCAGGGCCGCCGCCCCGCCGGACAGGTCGGCCAGCGCGTGGGCGAGGACGTCGTCGGGTGGGGGCTTCAGGTGGGCGGGGTTGCCGTCGTGCCAGCCGCCGTACAGCCGCCAGATGTTGCGCACGACGAACTCCGGCTCGTCGTAGTGCGGTTGCAGGTAGGGCCGGCCGGCCAGCGCCTCGGGCGGGCGGACGGCGTGGATGATCTCGTCGAGCCGGGCGCCGGCGTTCATCATGTCCAGCGTCTGCTCGACCAGGCTGTCCAGGTAGTCGGCGGTGTCGGTCAGCGCCTGGCGCACGCGCGCCGCGCCGGCGATCGGCAGGCCGTGGCCGGGCAGCAGCACCTCGGGCGACAGGGCGGCCATCTTGCGCAGGGCCAGAGCCCACTCGTCGGGGTACCGCTGGACCTTCTGCGGGTTGCCCGCGTTCGGGGTGACCCAGATGAACAGGTCACCGGTCAGCAGGACGCCGCGCTCGGGCAGGAACGCCCAGGTGGCGTCGTCGGTCTCGCCGCGCGCGTGCCGCAGTTCGAGGGTGACGTCGCCGAGGGAGAGGTCGATCCGGTCGTGGTAGGTCAGGTCCGGCTGGCGGAAGCTCGTCGGCCACACCATCCGGGTGAAGCCGAACTGGCGTTGGTTGATCACCGTGTTGTACCCGGCCGTCCTGGCGTAACGGACGAACCGGGCGGCGACCTTCTCGTGGGCGATCACCTGGGGCCGCGGGCCGCTCTCGGCGTCGAAGGGCTCCATGCCGGCGACGTGGTCGAAGTGGCCGTGCGAGAAGATCGCGTAACGGACCGGCTCGTCCGACCAGGCGCGCATGGCCGCGTGCATCGTGCGCGCGTCCACGTTGTTGCCCGAGTCGAACAGAGCCAGGCCGCCGTCCCCCCTGATGCCGTAGACGTTGCCGAACGCTGGCCACATGACCACGCCTTCGGCCACCTCCTGCACCCCCCTCGAGCGCAGGTCCCGCAGCGGCACCTCCTGCGGGGGCACCGACCCGCGCCAGACACTGTCCGCGTGCTCGAGGATCGGCGATGTCATATGCCAAGCATGGCCTCGACCCATCCGGGGGCAGCAGTAGGGAGATCCCTACACCTGCCCGCGGCGCCGTGGACGGCGTCCGCATCCGGGCAACGCGCCGCTGATAACGATGAATGCGCCTGAAACCGTAATAATCTCCGAAATGCGATAGATGGGGCATTGACCCCGAAACGGCACGTCGGGCGAGTGGTATTCCGGGGAACCGCCGGGAAAATGCCGTGTGCTGTCAACGCGCCCGGCTCATCCGGCGACATATTCCTGGTGGTCCAGTGCCGTCCATCCCCCGCTCAATTCCCTGCGAGGAGCCATGCGCCGAGACAAATGCCGGGCAGGCCCGGCGGCCGGGTTCGTCCTGGCCGGTTGCGCGCTGCTCGCCGCCCCGGGCTCGTCGGGAGCCTCCGGCGCCGCCGGTGTCCCGTCCCGCGCGGCCCCGCCGGCGTCCGGCGTCACGGTCACGGTCGACGGCGAGGTGGCACAGGGCAGCGACCGGCGGGGACGGACGCTGTGGCGCTCGGCCACGGCCGGCCGCGCGCTCGGGTCGGCCCAAGGCGCCCTGTCCTACGGCCGGTTCCTCGTGCAGGACGCCGAGGACGGGGAGAGCGAGTACTTCGACGAGGCGCCGGGCAGGCCGCGCCGCGTGACCGCCCTCGACGCCGTCACCGGCTCGGTGCGGTGGACGATCACCTCCGGCCGCCTGGAGGACGGGGCCGGCCGGCCGTACTTCTACCTGCTCGGCCTCGCGGACGGGCGGGCAGTCCTGGACATCCCCGCGCTCGGCGCCGTCCACGCCCTCGATCTCGCCGACGGCCGCCTGGGCTGGGCGGCGCGGCTACCCGGCGGATGCCGGAGCCTCGGCACGGTCGAACATCCCATCGACGGCGAGCCGCGCGGGCTGGTGGACGAGCGGCGGGTCACGATCCTCGCCCGGTGCAAGGGCGGGCACGTGCGCGTGCTCCGCTTCGACGCGCGCGACGGCACGCTGCGCGGAGAGACCGAGGTGCGTCCCGCCGGCGAGCCGACGCTGACCGTGACCGACGGCGTGGCCGTGGTGACCACGCCGCACTCGATCGCCATCGTCACCCCCGGCGGGCGGGTCGTCTACGACCGGTCGCGGGCGGGATGTCTGTGCGACGCCGTCGTCCTGCGCGGCCACGGGTTCGTGACCGCGGACGACCAGGCGGGGGCCACCGACCTGGAGGTGATCCGGCTCGACACCGGGGCGGTGGTCGCCCGGCGCACCTACTCGCAGCCCGAGGTGACGGCTGATGGCCGGCGCGGGCTCGTCGCCGTCGCCGGGGCCGTCCCGCACCCGCTGATGATCTGGGCTCCCTTGCGCGTGGTCGACGTCTGGGACGCCACCACCGGGCTCCCGCTCACGACCGTCTCGCCGCCACTGACGCTCGCGGACACCGCCCGCGCCGTGGCCATCGGCGGCGGGTGGGGCGCGCGCGGCGGCGTGCCCGCAAGCGCGTGGCCCGACCCGTGCGCCCTGCTCACGCCCGGTGTGCTCACGGAGCGGACGGGCGCCGCCTACCGGCCGGCGGTGGCCGGGCCCGCGCCCGCCGAGCTGGGCCTGGCGACCCCGGTGTCCTGCGCCCTTACGCCTCTCCAGGCGGGTCGCGCCCAGGTCGTCGTCTCGGTGAGCTGGGTGTACGGCAGCGAGCGGGAGGCGCGGCAGGCCGTGGCGAGCCTCGGCAGCACCGGGCGGATCGCCGCGCCGGTTCGGCTGGCGCCGGTCCGCGGGGCCGACGAGGCGGTGTACTTCGACGACGCCAAGGACTCGATCATGATGCGGACGCGATCCACGCTCCTCCTGGTCGAGGCGTACGGGGAGAGCTCGACCGCCAGGCACGCGGCGGAGACGGCCGCCGACGCCCTGCGAGGACACCGGTGACCCGCGCCCGCAGACCGCCCAGGGGCACGCCCCCGCCACGCTCCCGTCCCCCCGAAGCACCACAACCGAAGCCCAGCCGAGCGCGCGGCGCGGAGAAGCCGGGCCGCGTGAAGGGAGCGGGAGACGTGGAGAAGCCGGGCGGCCCGCAGGAGCGGGGCGGCGCGGAGGCGGCCGGCGACGCGGAAGAGCCGGGCGGCGCGGAGGAGGTCCGGTCGGGAGGTCCGGTCGTGCGGACGCTCGGCACGTCCATGAAGTGGTTCGTCGCGGCGATCGGAGCGGGCTTAGCCACCATCATCGGCACCGTCTTGCTCGCGACGTGGTCGCAGGCACAGGATGCCTGGGCCGACTACCGGGAGACGCCGAGACTCACCGGCTCGGTCTACTCGCCCGTCGGCACCGGCGACCACTTCGCCTTCCGCCAGGCCATCAGGGGCGGACCCGGTGGCATATTGCACGGTTCCGATCCGGACGAGGGCAAGCTGGTGGCCTTCATCGCGCGAGAGCGCGGCGCGTGGATCGGCTCGATGAACGTGACGATCGTGCTGCAAGGGCAGCGGCGTGACCCGCTCAGGGTCGTGGACGTGCGTCCCCGCGTCCGCCGGTCGATGCCCAACGCGGCGGGGACGTGCTTTCGCATGCCGAGCTCCGCCAGCAGCGACGTGTTCAAGGTCATCGTGAGCCTGGACGATCTCTACCAGGGAAGAAAGGCCAAGCAAGGAGGCCACTTCCTGGACAAGAACATCGACCTGGCCTACGGCGAGCGGGCCAGTGTGGACTTCACCGTCACGGCGCAAGAGCGCGCCTACGAGTGGGACATCCAGGTCGACTACGTCTACGGCCACGACACCTCCGTCCAGCACGCGTACTTCACCGCCCCGGACGGGCAGCCGTTCCGCCTCACCGGAAGGGCGCCCGCCTACCGCGTGGCCTACGACAGCCCGACGCTGGCCGCCGTCTTCCGGGTGGCCGGCAGGAACCGTCCATGCCGCTGACGCGCCGGGAGGCTCGAGGGCGCCGCCGCGCAGGGCGAGGCGGTGCACCGTGGCGGGCGGCGCTCGTCGTGGCCGTCGTCCTGCTGACGTGCGCGCTCCCGGCCGGCGCCGTGTCCTGGACCGTCCTGACCGCCGAGGCCGGGACGCGCTGGCGGGCCGACTATCCCGCCGCGATGTACGGGAACGCGGTCCTGGCCGGCCAGGACGTGGTGGTGGTCACCAGCGCGCTGCTCGCGGTCGTGGACGCCGGCAGCGGCGAGGAGCGCTGGCGGCGCCCGCTCCGTGACACCGAGCCCGTCGACTGGCTCGTCCCGGCCGGGCGGCTGGTGCTCGCCACCTCGCACGCCGCCCCCACCGGGGAGAGTGGCGACCTGCGGGCCGCATCGCTCGCCGACGGCGGGGAACTGTGGCGGCGGGACGGGCTGACCAGGGCGGGAGTCTGGCGGGGCCCCTACGCGGGGGAGGCCGCCGGCGTGGTCCCCGCGTGGTCTCCCGACAAAGGACGGCTGGAGGGGGTGGACCCGGCGACCGGGAGCACCCGCTGGACGTGGCGGCCGCCTCCGTCCTGCGCGACGCCGTCCCAGTCGGCGTCCGACGGCGGAGTGGTCGTGGTGGTCGCCGGCTGCCGGACGACGGTCGCGGTGTTCGCCTTGGACCCGGCCGACGGCCGGTCGCGCTGGCGGGCCGACTTCGCCTCCGTTCGCGACCTGCGGCTGCTGCCCGGAACGGTCGCGGTCGCGGACGGCGACGGGTTCACCCTGCTCCGCGCAGCCACCGGGCGCGCGACCGGCCGTGTCGCGTCGTGCATGCCGGGCTGCATCCCGCCCCGCGCCGCCGGTGAGGCCATCCTTCTGTCCTACCCGGCCGGAGACGTCCAGGCGCTGCGCGCCGCTCGAGAGCTCGGCGCCGCTCAGGGCTCGCCCGTGCTCGGAGTGCTCAGCGACGGCGACGCGCTCGGGCGGACCGTCGACCTGATCGACCCTGCCCGCGCCGTCATCGGCAGGCAGGTGCTCCCGGTGGCCTACCGGCCGTTCGGCATGCGCCGGGCCACCCTGTTCACCGCCGAGCGCGTGACCGGGCCCGGCCGCGCGCCACGGCTCGCCCTCGCCGCCGTGGACCTTGTGCCCGGGAGGCTGCCGGTGACCGCGCCCCGGCCCGACCCGTGCGACCTGCTCGCCCCGCGTCCGGGCGTGCGCGCCGAGCCGTCCGGCCGGGCGCCGCACCTGCTGTGCGACTTCACCGACGCGGCGGGCATGCGCTTCACCCTCGGAGTGTGGAGCGCGTCCAGCGCGGACGGCGCCGCCGCCCTCTGGCGGGAGACGCGCGACACGCTGGACGGCCACCCGGTCCCCGATCTCGGCGACGAGGCGTTCGCGTCCGGTCCGCGCGACGGCGCGATCGTCGTCCGGCGGGCCCGGCACATCGTCTGGGTTCGTTCTCCGTACCTGCCGCTGCGCGACCGCCTGCCCCGCGTCGCGAAGGAGGCGGTCGCCCGTCTCGGCCGAGTCCCCCAGGCCGTCCGCCCGCTCGCCGTCCCCGAACCGGGTCCGGTCTCGCACGAGAGCGACCCGCCGCCGGTCACGTCGCCCGGCATGCCGCCTCCCGTCGTGCTGCCCGGCACGGCGGTCACCGTACGGCCGATGGCCGGCGACCCGATCAGCGTCATCGGCTACCGGCAGGGGCGGACCACCCGCCTGCGCGACCGTTCTGGGCGGTTCACCATCCGGCTCGCCGGGCCGGCCACCGTCTCGTCCGACGGCCGCTGGGCCGTGAGCGTCGCCGGCGGCCGGCGGCTGGACATCGTCGACCGAAGCAGCGGGCGCAAACGCCGCGTCGACGCCCTGCCGAAGCTGTACGGCCCGTCCTGGTCCGACTCCGACAGACTGATCTTGACCAGGCGGGACGAGGCGCGGTTCGTCATCGTCGACCCGCTCTCCGGGCGCGTCCGCCCTGTCTGGATCGACTCTCAACGGGACGCCGTCCAGGACTCCTCCTTCCACTGGAACGCCGACGCGCGGACGGTCAGCGCCTCCTTCACCTCCTTCGAGGGAGGGTTGATCCACCACCTGCTGCGCTCGTTCGACCTCACCGGGCGGCGGACCAGCGAACTGTCCCACGTGGGAGACACGGCGGACGGAACCGGCGACCGGCTGTCGCCCGGGCGCTCTCGCTTCCTGGCCGGGTGCGCGGACCGTCCGCAGGACTTCTGCGTCCACCAGGCCGGGACCGGACGCCTGCTGGCTCACCTGGAGATCGACGGGCGGCCCGTGGCGTGGTACGACGACGAGCACCTCGTGGTGTGGCGGCGCGGCGCGCCCGGTTCACAGGCGGCCGTGGTGGACCTCTACGGCACCCCGACGAGGATCCTCGCCGAGGCCGCGAACCACGACGACACCCTGGAACTGATCTGGACCCGATCACCCTCCACCCGGGGCGGGGCGTTCAGATGAACCCGGTGACTGATGGCAGGGGCGCGGTTCACTTCGACGCCGCCTTCGTCACCGTGCACGACGCTCTCAAGCGTGACGGGGAAGCCTGGGAGGACGCGGGCACGCTCGGCGAGGTGGTGGGGGGTCAGGGCTTCACCTGGAGCCAGAAGGACGCGCAGGTCTTCGCCGCGTTCGGCTACGGCACCCGGCAAACGCCCGGCTACTGCGCCGGGCCGTCGAAGACCACCGCGCCGCAGCGGAGATACGGCGTGAACAACCAGATGGGCATCGCCTGCAAGCTGTCCGACCAGGCGATCGGCGGGCCGTTCATCCTGAAGTACGACGCCACCAAGAAGATGGGCTACGTCAAGGGAGTCGTCAGCCTGGTCGTCACCGCCGACGGCAAGCGGTACCTCTCGTCCCCCTACTTCGCGTACTGGGTCTACGTGCTCTACGCCAACGCCGGGGGGAAGATCGTCGAGCAGAGCACATCGCCTTCGGCGGCGAAAAGCCCGGCGGTGTCGGGCTCCCCGGCGACCGGCGGCTCCCGGGCTCATCGCTGATTCCCGCTCTCTCGTGATCGACATTGTCAACCGCAGTCCCCGCCGGTCGCGGTAGGGGCCGCGGTAGACGTGGCGGGGCTCCGGCGAACGTGGCGCGCGGCCTAGGTGCCCCGTCCGCTCCGGCCGCGTGCGACGAGGTGTCAGCCTCGCAGGTAGGTGAGGACGGCCAGGACGCGGCGGTGGTCGTCCTCGGCGGGCGGCAGGTCCAGCTTGGCCAGGATGCCGGCGATGTGCTTGGACACCGCCGCCTCGGTGACCACCAGCCGCCGGGCGATGGCGGCGTTCGAGCGGCCTTCGGCGATGAGCCCGAGCACCTCCCGCTCGCGGGGGGTCAGACGGGCCAGCGGGGCGCGGCGGCGGCCGAGCATCTGCCGGACGACCTCGGGATCGACGATCGTGCCGCCGGCGGCGACCCGCTCAAGGGCGTCGACGAAGTCCCTGACGTCGCCGACGCGGTCCTTGAGCAGGTAACCGATGCCCGCGCCCGTGCCCATGTCGAGGAGCTCGGCCGCGTAGGTCTGTTCGACGTACTGGCTGAGCAGCAGCACCGCCGTCCTCGGGCGGTCGGCCCGCAGGGCCAGGGCGGCGCGCACGCCCTCGTCGGTGAAGTCGGGCGGCATCCGGACGTCCATGACCACGATGTCGGGCTCGTGTTCCCGCACGGCGTCCAGCAGGGCGCCGGCGTCGCCGACCGACGCGACGACCTGGTGACCGAACCGTTCGAGCAGCCCGGCCAGCCCCTCGCGCAGCAGGACGACGTCTTCGGCGATGGCTACGCGGAGAGGGGGCACGGAATCTCCACTCGAAGCGAGGTGGGGCCGCCGGGCGGGCTGGACACGGTCATGACGCCGTCGACGACGGCGAGCCGGTCGGCGAGCCCGGACAGCCCCGACCCCGCCGCCGGGTCGGCGCCGCCGACGCCGTCGTCCTCCACCTGGAGCACCAGCGTGTCGTCCAGCAGCCTGCCGCGGACCAGGCAGTGGTTCGCCGCGCTGTGCCTGGCCACGTTCGCCAGCGCCTCGGTGGTGACGTAGTAGGCGGTCACCTCGATCGGGCCGGGCAGCCGCGCGGGCAGGGAGATGTCCACCTCGACGGGGACCGGCGACCGGCCCGCCACGTCGAGCACGGCGGCGGGCAGCCCACGATCGGTCAGCACGTGCGGATGGATGCCGCGGATCAGCTCGCGCAGCTCCGCCAGCGCTCTCTTGGCCTCCCCGTGCGCCTGGTCGATCTGGACGGCGGCCGGCGACCCCGGTGGCAGGTCGAGCAGGGCGAGCCCCAGCTTCATGGTGAGCGAGACCAGCCGCTGCTGGGCCCCGTCGTGCAGGTCGCGCTCGATGCGCCGCCGCTCGCTCTCGAACGCGTCGACGAGCCGGGCGCGCGAGCGGACGACCTCGGCGTCGTCCGGCGCGAGGACCGCGCGGACGATGCTCGCCCGGGTGCCCGCCCAGGCGGTGACGACATAGGCGGCCACGGGGAACAGCAGAAGCCCACCGGCGGCCACGAGCCAGCCGGTCAAAAGGTCGAGGGTGGGCTGCAACGGCCCCGACAGCAGCAGCAGCGGTAACCAGATCGCCTGGAACGCCACGCCCAGGTCGACGAACCACATGACCATCGCGACCGGCAGGAGGGCCATCTCACGCCAGGTGGCCTGTTCGCGCAGCCGAGTGGCGAACCAGGCGCGCACGCCCGGCCGTTCGGGGGGCCGGTGCGGGTCGGTGGCGGGGCGGAGGTCCACCAGGCCGAGCCGCGCCCGCTCGAGCCGCGCGGCGGCAAGCCCGCTCACCACGACGAGCGGCGGCAGGACGGCGCAGGCGACCGCGAGCCCGTACAGGTACGCGAGGGCGGCCAGGGCGGCGGCGGCCAGGGCGAGATAGGCGCTGGACAGCAGGTACGCCAGCGAACGCCACGGCCAGGGCGACCGCAGGAACGCCGACGGTCTGCGGGTGAGGGCCTCGAGCGCGGTCCGGGCGAGCACGTCCCGACGTTATCGGACCTGTGTGGCCCGCACAGTAGTGCTGGGTCTACCTCCGGTCCTCGCCGTAGCGCCAATGTGCCGCCGCCTCCGACCGGCTTGGCTTGGCCTCATGGAGAACGCAGAGACGGCCCGCACGGACATGAGTCGCCTGAGCACGGACCGCGCAGGAATGGCTCGCCCGGATGCGCCCAATTCAGGCATGGGGCGTGCGGGGACGGACCCCCCGGACGCCGTGCGGTTGTGGTCGGTGCGCAAGACCTACCGCACGGCCGCCCATGAGGTGACCGCGCTCGACGGGGTGACGACCGGCTTTCCCACCGGCACCTTCACGGCCGTCATGGGCCCGTCCGGCTCGGGGAAGTCCACGCTGCTGCAGTGCGCGGCGGGGCTCGACCGGCCCGACGGTGGGAAGGTCGTCATCGACGGCACCGACCTCGCCACGCTGAAAGAGACCGCTCTGACCGTGCTGCGACGCGAGCGGGTGGGGTTCGTCTTCCAGGCGTTCAACCTGGTCTCCGCGCTCACCGCGGAGCAGAACGTCTCGCTGCCTCTGCGCCTGGCGGGGCGGGCGGTCGCCTCAGCAGAGGTTCGCGCGGCGCTGGGGCGGGTCGGGATGGCCGAGCGCGCGGGCCACAGGCCGAGCCGGCTCTCCGGCGGAGAGCAGCAGCGGGTGGCCATCGCGCGCGCTCTGATCACCCGGCCGGCCGTGGTGTTCGCCGACGAGCCGACCGGCGCGCTGGACATCAAGGCATCCCGCGAGGTCCTGCGCCTGCTGCGCGGCATGGTCGACGACCAGGGGCAGACGGTGGTCATGGTGACGCACGATCCGGTCGCGGCCGCCCACGCGGACAGGGTGCTGTTCCTGGCCGATGGCCGGCTGGTGGAGGAGTTCACCGGGAACATCGACGCGGAGTCGGTCGCGGCCCGCATGACAGGTCTGGAGCGGTCGGCATGCTGAACGCGACCGCGGGCGGCGCGGGGACAGAGCGTGCGGGGAGCGGTGTGGTGGAGCGTGCGGGAGGCGGCGCGGTGACAGAGCGTGTGGGAAGCGGTGTGGTGGAGCGTGCGGGAGGCGGCGTGGTGGGGGGTGCTGGTGGCGGCGGGTCGCGGCGTTCGGGCGGTGGCGCGTGGCTGGGCGTCGCCGGGGTGCGTGAGCGCTGGACCACCTTCGCCGGCACGTTCGTGACGCTCTTCCTGGCGGTGGCGATCCTGTCGGTGACCTCCCAGGCGTTCTTCTCGGCGGGGCCCCGGCTCCCGGCCCGGCTCGCGGGCGCCGCCGTCCTGGTGGCGGTGCCGGCGATCGAGCGGCAGGAAGGGAACTTCACGCCCGACCGGCCCTGGTCGCCCGAGACGGCCGCGGCGCTCACCGAGCGGCTCGGCGGCATCCCCGGCGTGGCGCGGGCCATACCCGACAAATCCTTCTACGCGCAGGCCGTCATCGCGGGCGAACCGGTCGAGGCCCACCAGGGGTACGCCTGGTCCGCCGCGGCGCTGGCCCCCTACCGTCTGGCGTCCGGCACGGCGCCGCGGGGCCCGGGGCAGGTCGTGCTCGACCGGGCGCTCGGCCTCGCCCCGGGAGCCCGGGTCACCGTGCTGACCGCGAGAGGACCCGCGGTCCACACGGTCTCGGGCACCGTCGACGCGCCGGGCGTGTACCTGAGCGACGCCGAAGCGGAGACCCTCGCCGGCGGGGTGCGGACGATCGGGCTGGTCACCGCGCCGGACGCGGACCTCGCCGCGGTCGAGGCCGCCGCGCGGGCGGTCACGGGCGGCGACGGCCGGGTGTTCGCCGGCGAGGCGCGGGCCGCGCTGGAGCCCTTGGACGACGCGCGGATCCGCTGGATCGGTATGCAGGTGCTCACCGCCATGGCGGTCATGGGGGCGTTCGTCTCGATCTTCGTGGTGGCCTCGACGTTCGCGTTCGGCGTGGCGCAGCGGCGGCACGAGTTCGGGCTGCTGCGGGCCGTCGGGGCGACCCCCCGCCAGGTCCGCGCGATGGTGTACGGCGAGGCGCTCGTGGTCGGGGTCGCCGCCGCGGCGGCGGGGGCCGCGCTCGGCGCCCTGCTCGCTCCGGTCTTCGGAGACCTGCTGGTGGAGGCCGGCTTCGAACCGCGGGGGTTCGCGGTGGAACCGCGGCCGGCCCCGCTCGCCGGCTCGTTCGCGGTCGGTGTGATCGTCGCCCTGCTCGGCGTGGGGTCGGCCTCGCGGCGTGCCGCCCGGGTGCGCCCGCTGGAAGCGCTTCGCGAGGCCGGGGTGGACGAGCGGCCGATGCCGCGCGGCCGGTGGATCGCCGGCCTGCTGTTCTGCGCCGGCGGCCTGGCCGGCGCGGTGCTCACCGCGAGCACCGGCGGCGGCGGTTTGGTGACCTCCGGCCTCTTCACCGCGATGGCGCTCATCATCGGCCTCGCCCTGCTCGGTCCGGCCGTCGTCCCTGTGGTGGTGCGGGCGCTCACCTGGCCGCTCGGACGGCTGCGCGGCGCGGCGGGAATGCTGGTGCGGGAGAGCGCGCTGGCCGCGGTCAGGCGCACCGCCTCGACGGCGACGCCCGTACTGGTCACGGTGGGGTTCGCCGTGCTGATCACCGGAATGGTGCAGACGACGGCGGGCGCGTTCGTGTCCGCGCGGACCACCTCCTTCCCGGTGAAGGCGATGGTGGTCGCGGACGGCGTGCCCGGCCTTTCCGACGCGGCGGTCTCCGCGGCCGGCGCGACGTCCATACTGACCACGGCCCTGTACAGGCGGGACGGCGACGCCGCGCCCACCGCGGGCGTCACCCCCGAGCTGGTCGCGCGGGGATGGGGAAGGCTCCGCGTGCTGTCGGGGTCGCTCGACGGTTTCGGCGAGCGGGGGGACGGCATCGCCGTCGCGTCGTGGGTGGCGGACAAGTGGGGCTGGACGCCTGGCCGCACGGTGCGAGCGGCCTTCGAGGACGGCATCGACGTGCCGCTACGGGTGATCGCGGTGGTCGAGGGCGGACCGGGCGGCGTGCTGGTGCCGCGGGACCTGGTCAGGACGCATGACCGGTCGGTGCTCGCCGACGAGGCGTTCGTCCTGGGCGAGAGCGCGGGGCCGCCGCCGTCCGGGTTCGGCGCCCGGGTGGTCGACCTCGCGACCTATCGGGCCCTGGCCGACACCGAGGACGACCGGCTCGTGTGGATCTTCACCGTCTTCCTGGTCGTCGTGTCGGCGGGCTACACGGCCGTCGCGATCGCCAACACGCTGATGATGGCGGCGGCCGGCCGGCTCCGCGACATGACCGTGCTGCGCCTGTCCGGCGCGACGACCCGGCAGGTGCTCGGGACGGTGGCCGCCGAGTCGGCGCTCGTGGTCATCCTCGGGACGGTGCTGGGCCTGGCGGTGGCGCTCCCCGCGCTACTCGGGATGCGCGCGGGGTTGGAGGAGGCCATGGCGACTCCGGTCGCGCTCGTCCTGCCGGGGCCGTTGCTGCTGGGCGTGGTGGGCGCGTGCCTGACCATCGCGGTGGGCGCCGCCACCCTCACCACCTGGCCCGCCCTACGCGCGGGCCGGGCGGCGAGATGACCGGCCGACGCCGCCCACTGCCGTGAGGACGGCGGGAAGCGGCGTCACGCCCCGATGCGCCCGGCGGGCTCTGTTCAGCCGTGCTCGGGCTCCACCGGGAGCCACAGTTCGGCGTCGGCCTCGGTCTTCTCCGGCGACAGGCGGATGCGCACGATCTCGGGGCCGGTGCGGGTGCGGTACGGGTTCGACGGGAACCACTCGGTGAACACATCCCGCCACAGCTCCTGGATGGCCCGCGGCGCCGGCCCGGAGGTGGTGAAGACCGCCCAGGCGCCGGCCGGTACGGCCAGCGTGGTCGTGCCCTCCGGAGCGGCCCCGGAGGTGATCACGCCCTGGTAGTAGTCGAGGTCGGTGCCCTCGGCGCGGCTGGGATCCAGGTCGTCGCAGACCGCGACGATGCCGTGCGGCTCCTGGTCCGACAGTTTCTCCAGGCGCTCCAGGGTCCGCGGGTCGATCGCGCGGACGAAGTCGATGATGGCCTGGTTCGGCCCCGCATGCACCAGCGGCACCCGGGTCTTGAGCCCGACGACGGTGAAGTCCGGCTTGTCCACAACGCGGTATCGCATGCTGCTGCTACCTTCGATGGTGAGACGGAAGGCCATCCGGGACTGGGAGCTGAGCGCGGCGCGGGTACGCCGGGCCTCGCCCGGCCCGATGCCGTGCATGGCGCGAAACGCCCGCGCGAACGCCTCCCCGGAGCCGTAGCCATAGCGCACCGCGATCTCCAGCAGCGTCTCACGCCCCGCGAGTACTTCGGCGCCCGCGAGGGTGAGCCGGCGGCGCCGGATGTACTCCGACAGCGGCATGCCCGCGAGCGCGGAGAACATCCGGCGCAGGTGGTACTCCGAGGTGGCCGCGACGCGTGCCAGCTCCTCCACCTCGACGGCCTGGTCGAGATGGCGTTCGATGTGCTCCATGGCCTGGTTCAGCCGCTCCAGCACGCCGGGCCCCCTTCCTCTTGACGACCACCACACTAGGCAGTGCCCGACCACGCGGGACCCGACATCGGCGGCGCCGCCTGCTTCGGCCGCCGGTGCTCGGGGAGTGGTGAGACCTGCTCTGCAGTGCGCCGGACGTGCCGCTGCCGGGGACCCGGGGACCCGGAGACTTGTTCTCCGCCTGGTCACAGGAGCGGGTGAAGGGTGTCTACCCGGCGCCGCGGCCGGCGCCGTCCCCGTCCGGACCGGGGGTGTGCTGTCCCAGGCCCCGGCGGATCGCGATCTCCACGGGTGAGTACGCGCCGTCGGCCCGCTCCAGTTCGTACGGCGCGGCCGGCATCAGCGGCGGCTGGGCCATGAAGCGCGGACACACCCCGTGGTGCGGTTGCGCGGCGTGCACCAGGAACGGATGGCACAGGAAGACGTCACCCGGGGACCCGGTGGCGAGGGCGAGTGGCCGGTGGTCGGACGCCGCCACCAGATCGGGTGCGAGGGCCAGCCCGCTGGCCCCGTCCTCTCCGTGCTTCTCCAGCACCTTGGGCACGTCGAGGTGTGAGCCGACCCGGATCCGGGTGGGGGCGTCCTGCTCACCGACCTCGCTGAACAGGAACAACATCAGCAGCGCCCGGCCCCGGGAGCGCAGGTTGGTGAAGTACCAGCTCTCGCCCTCCGGCAGATAGCTCCCCTCGATGTGCCAGCCCGCGTCGTCCGGTTCCTCCTCGTGCGGGAAGCGCAGCGGGAAGGTGCCCAGCGAGTAGCGCGGTTGCCAGCGTCCCGCGCCGACGAGCAGGTCGTAGGCGCGGTGCAGGGACGGGGAGTTGGGTGCGGCGGCGAACGGGCCCTGCGCCATGTCGCCCACCCAGTGGACGGGCCGCGTCCACGTCGCCGGGTCGCCCGGATCGCAGCCCGTCTCCCGCCACAGCAGCCGGGCGCAGTGGTCGGCCACGCGCGGCGCGACGGCGCCCTCCAGCTTCACGAAGCCGTCGCGGAGGAAGCGGGATACCAACGCCGTGTCACTCATGTCACTGATGTCATTCATGTCATCCATGTCGTGCATGCCCCCCATCGTGCGGGGACACCGGCCCCGAGCGCCCGACATTCTCCGCACCGCCTTTGTCGGGTGAACACCGAGCCCCTTCCGGCTCCGGTCGCCATGCGAGACCGAGACCCGAGGCTTCCATGAGGACCCTGATCTCCGGATGTGGGGGTGGGGCCGCGGGTCCAGGGTGGGGTCAGTCCGGGTCCGGGTTCGGGTGGGTCAGACCTCGCCGCGTTCGTGGGCGAGGGCGAGTTCGACGCGGGAGCGCAGGCCGGTCTTGGCGTACACGCGGGAGAGGTACACCTCGACGGTCTTGCGGCTGTAGTGCAGCTCGTCGGCGATCTGCGGGTTGGACATGCCCTCGGCGACCAGTTCGACCACGCGCCGCTCGACGGGCGTGAGCCCGGTGGAAGGGGAGGGGACCAGCCCGGCCTGCCGCATCGCGCGGGCGGCGCGGTCGCGCCAGGGGGCGGCGCCGAGGTCGGTGAAGATGGCGTGCGCCCTGACCAGGTGGGAGCCGTCGGCGAGCGCGCCGAGGACCAGCCGGGCCTTGCCCTCCTCGAAGCGCAGGCCGTCCGCCCGCGCGGTCTCCAGCGCGGCCTCGGCGGCGGCGGCGTCCCCGAAGACCATGGCGCCGGCCAGCTCGGCGGACATCCGCGCCCGCGGGGTGCCGGTGCGGGCGGTCTCGGCGAGCGCGGTCGCCGCGGCGCGGGCCGCGTCCAGCTCGCCGGCGGTGGCGTGCATGTTGACGCGGATGGCGAACTCGCGGTGCCGGACGTCGGGCGGCCCGGAGGCGGCCTGGTCCAGCAGGCGGGCGGCGGTGCCCCGGTCGCCGAGCCCGAGAGCGCGCCGGGCCTTGAACACGGCGCGCAGCGAGAGCTGGAGCACGCAGTTGGGCGGCGGGTCGGCGAGCAGCCGCCCGGCCTCGTCATAGCGTCCCTGGTCCAGCAGGATGTCCACCTCGATGTTGCGCAGCAGGGCGACGTTCTCCCACAGCCCGGCCTCGGTGAGGGCGACCGCGTCGGAGCGGATGTCGCGCAGGGCGTGCTCCCATTCGCCGCCGAGCCGGCGGACGACGGCCATGGTGCGCGCATGCTGCCCGGCGATGTTGTGCCAGCCGAGCCCCCGGTAGATCTGCTCGGCCTGCGACAGCAGGTCCAGCGCCCGCGTGCGCGCGCCGGCGCTGGCCAGGATGTGCGCGGCCGACTCCAGCCCGGCCAGCCGGCCGGCCGGCGGCAGCGCGGCCGAGGCCGACAGCAGCGCGTCGAGGGCGCGTTCGGTCTCCTCCCACCGCGCCTTGATGATCGCGTCCCCGGCCAGCGCGCTGAGGGCGATCACCAGGTCCTGCGCCGGGCATCCCGGAAGCGCCCGCCACGCGGCCTCGGCGAGGCCGGCCGAGGGAAGGCCGAGCTGGGTGCTGATGACCGCCTGCTGGGCCAGCAGGGCGGTCGGGTCGTCGGCGTGGGGAAGCCGCTCGGCGGCGATGGACACCGCGACCTCGTACCGGCCCATGGCGTGCGCGGCGTTGACCATCGTCTGCGCGGTGCGGGTGTGCCGGCGCCCGGGGGCGAGCACGGCCAGGGCGGCCTGGCCGGCGCCCAGGGCGTCGGCCGGCCGTGAGCCCTTCCAGTACGACAGGGCCTGCCGGGACAGCAGCACGCCGCGCTCCTCGGCGGGGGCCAGTTCGGCGGCCCTGCCGTACCAGTGGGCGGCCGACAGCGGCGCCGTCCAGCGGGTCAGTTCGGCGGCGCGCAGCATGGCGGTGAGCGCCTCGGCGCTGCTGCCGCCCTCGGCGACGTGGGTGGCCCACTCGAGCACCCGCCGGGTGCCGCTCAGACCCTGCCGGTGGAGCAGTTCGGCGATGCGGGCGTGGACGCGCCGCCGCTCGGCCGGCCCGAGGTCGGCGTACAGGGCCTCGGCGACCAGCGGGTGGGTGAACTCGTAGGCGCCCTCGCGGGTGGGCTCGACCAGGCCGTCCCGCACCAAGCCGTCGAAGGCGCGCTCGGCGTCGGCCGCGTCCAGGCCGGCGACCTCGGCCAGCGCGGGCAGGTCGGTCGTGGAGGCGGGCCGGGTGCGGCGCAGCGCGGCCAGCACCCGGGCCAGGCCGCGGCCTCCCTGGTCGCGCTGGAACAGCCGGCTGAGGATGGCGCCGCGGCGGTCCCCGGGGAAGGCGGACTGAACGGCGCCGCCCTGCACCAGGGTGAGCACCGCCTCGCGGGCGAACCACGGGTTGCCGCGGCTCTCGGCGTGCACGCGGCGCACGGTCGCCTCGCTCGGCACCCGGCCGAGCAGGCCGCTCACCAGCGCGGCGACCTCCTCCAGCGACAGCGGGCTGAGCCTGACCACCAGGTCGGCGTCCATGGCGGGCAGCCGGCGGGCGGTGCCGGCGACGGCCAGGCCGCGCACGCGGCGGGGCAGGTAGGACAGCGCGCCCACGGTGTCGGCGTCGGCCAGGTGCAGGTCGTCGATGGCGAGGAAGGTGCGGCCGGGCAGCGACTCCAGCAGGTTGGCGGTGCGCACGGCCGGGGCGGCGCCGGTGACGCCGAGCGCGGCCTGGTCGATGGCGTCCAGCAGTTCCTTGAGCGGTTCGCGCGCGGCCGGTTCGGCGTGCAACGGCCCGAGGGCGTCGGCGAGGGAGGCGTAGGCCAGGCCGCTGCCGAAGTCGCGGGCCTGGCCGTGCAGGACGCGGTAGCCCATGGTCGTGGCCAGGGCCTCGGTCTCGGCCAGCAGGTGGGACTTGCCGATGCCCGCCTCGCCCTGGATCAGCACGGTCAGCGGCGGGCGCAGCAGCGCCGTCTCCAGTCCCCGCAGGATGGCGGGGCGATCGGCGGGAGGGTCGGCTCCGGCGTCGGGCCACCTGAGCGGTGCCTCCGGGCCGGCGGGCGGAGGGGTGTCCTCGTGGTGGCCTGTCACCGTCACCCGGCCTGGTCGTGCGATGTGGCGGACCCGGGCGACTCGACGGCTCCCGGCGGCAGGGACGCGTCGTGGACGGCGAGCGCGGCGGTGAGGACCAGGTCGCGCACGGTCTTCTCGGGCAGGTCCATCGTCTTGACCACCGCCAGTTGCAGCGAGCCCATGACCGCCCACGCCCGCACCCGGGCGGCGTCATCGGGGGAGGGCCCGGCGAGCCGGGCGTGGATCTCGTCGCGGAAGGCCCGGATGGCCTCGCGGGGCGAGCCGGGGGTGGCCTGGTCGGCTCCGCCGATGTCCTCCATGAGCAGGCCGATGACGGCGCGGTACCGCACGACGAACGCGGTGAGCGGCTCGATGAAGGCGCGGGGATCGCCGCCGTGGTCGCCGTCGAGCAGCGCGACGAGGTCGTCGGCCGCGGGGGCGATGAGTTCGGCGGCCAGGCGGTCCTTGGGGTGGAAATGGTAGGCCACGGCCGTCTTGGTCAGGCCGACGCGAGCGGCGATGTCGGACAGCGAGGTGGCGGCGTAGCCGCGCTCGGCGAACAGCTGGCGTGCGGCGGCGAGGATGCGGGTGCGCGTTTCACCACCGCGGTCGATTGTGGTCATCGTCTCACTTCTCAGCTCGGTCGGGCGTCCAACGATATTCCCGCCTAAGCTCTTTGACGTACGTCCTGCACGGCCGTACAGAAGGATGTTTCCGGCGTGTTTCCGAATCCACCAATACTGTCTGGGACGGTCACCGATGGCTAGCATGCTCGGCCGATTGGGCGGTTGGTGCGCGAGACACGGCCGCCTCGTGCTGGCCGCCTGGATCCTGCTCGCCGCGGCGCTGACCGCGGGCACGCTGGTGTTCGGACGACCGGTCAGCAACAACGTCTCCATCCCCGGCACCGACGCCCAGCAGGCGCACGACCTGATGCGCCAGGGCTTCGGCCCCGGGTACGACCCCGGCGGCACCTTCCAGGTCGTCCTGTACTCCAAGGACAAGCCTCTCATCGACGCCGGACGCAAGCGCGCCGTCGAGCGCGCCATGGCGCTGGTGCGCGACGTGCCGCACGTGGTCCAGGTGGACACGCCGTACCGGGTCGGCGGCCTGTCCCGCAACCTGGTCATCGGCGTCATCACCGTCCGGCTCTCCGGCAACGACCCCGGCGACCTGGCAGCGACCTCGCGGAGCATCTCGGCGGCCGTCGAGCCGGTGCGCGCGGCGGGCGTGGAGGCCGTCCTGGCCGACAACGGCACCCCCGCCGACAAGGAGATCAAGACCGGGAGCAGCGAGATCATCGGGGTGGCCTGCGCCCTGCTGGTGCTGCTGCTGGCGTTCGGCACGCTGGTCGCCGCGCTCGTGCCCGTCTTCACCGCCCTCATCAGCCTGGGCGTCGGGCTCGGCGTCATCGGCCTGCTCGGCCACCTGGTGGACGTGCCCAAGCAGGCGTCGGTCATGGCGTCCATGATCGGGCTCGGCGTGGGCATCGACTACGCCCTGTTCCTGCTGTCGCGGCACCGCAAGCTGCTGGCCGACGGGGTGCCGGTGCAGGAGTCGGTCCGCCGGACGGCCCAGGGCGCGGGCGGGGCGGTCTTCTTCGCCGGCGGCACGGTCGTCATCGCGCTCACCGCGCTCATGCTCGGCGGCTTCCCGCTGCTGCGCACGCTCGGCTGGATCACCGGCATCTCCGTCGTCTGCGCCGTGCTCACCTCCCTCACCCTGGTGCCCGCGCTGCTCGGCCTGCTCGGTCACCGGATCAACGCGCTGCGCGTCCCGTTCGTCGGCCCGCGGCGGGACGCGGCGCACTCGGCGGCGAGCGGCTGGGCGGGCCTTGGCACCTGGGTCGCCGGACGCCCGTGGCGGGTGCTCGTGGTGGCGATCGCCGTGCTCGGCGCCCTGGCCGCCCCCGCCCTGGCGCTGAAGCTCGGCCCGCTCGACGACGGCTACGCCGACCGGGGGCAGGACGCCCGCCGGGCCTACGAGCTGATGGAGACCGGGTTCGGGCCGGGGAGCAACGGCCCGCTGATCGTGGTCGGCGAGCTGGACGCCGCGGTCGCCGCCGGCGACCCGCCCGCCCCGGCCGTCAAGCGCGTCGGCGACCGCCTGGCCGACGTCCCGGGCGTCACCTACGTCTCGCCCGCGAAGGTCAACGTGTCGGGCCGGTCGGTGCTGTTCCAGGTGGTCACCCGGTACGCGCCCAGCGACCCGCGCGCCGGCGACGTCGTACGGGACATGCGCGCCCTCGGCATCCCCGGGGCGCGGCTGCACGTCGGCGGCGAGGTCGCCGGCATGGCGGACGCCAGTGACCGCATCGCCGAGCGCACCCCCTCGGTCATCGGCGTCGTCGTGCTGCTCAGCGCCCTGCTCCTGCTGCTCGCCTTCCGGGCGCCGCTGGTGGCCATCAAGGCGGCGCTGATGAACCTCATCTCGCTCGGCGCGGCGTTCGGCGCGCTGGCCATCGTGTTCTCCTACGGGCTCGGCAGCGGCCTGGTCGGCCTGGACCCGCCGGTCTCGGCCGAGGGCTCCTACCTGTCGACGCTGTTCTTCACCGTGCCCATCGACTCCTACGTGCCGCTGATGCTGTTCGCGGTGCTGTTCGGGCTGTCCATGGACTACGAGGTCTTCCTGCTGACCTCGGTGCGCCAGGCCTACCAGCGCCACGGCGACAACCGGCGCGCGGTCGCCGAGGGGCTCGGGGCGACCGGCCGCGTCATCACCTCGGCCGCGCTGATCATGGTGGTGGTGTTCGTCGCCTTCATCGCCTACCCCGACCCGCTGGTGAAGGTGTTCGGCGTGGGTCTCGCGGTGGCCATCGCCGTGGACGCCACGGTCATCCGCGGGCTGCTCGTGCCGGCCACCATGGTGCTGCTGGGCCGGCTCAACTGGTGGTGCCCGGCCTGGCTGGACCGGATCCTTCCCGACCTGTCGGTCGCCGGCCACGGCGAGGACGACGACGAGGAGCCTCAGGTCACCGCCCACTCTGAGAAGGCCCTCGCCGGAGCCGGGAGGTGAGGGCCGGCACCAGCCCTTGCGGCAGGAACAGCACGACCACGATGAGCACCAGCGCGTAGACCGCGTAGGACAGCACGCCGGGGGCGTAGCTCGGCATCCCGGGCGCCGTCCCGACCACGTTGAGCGCCTGCACGAGCAGGGTGATCGCGGTCGCGCCCACCACCGCGCCCCAGACGGTGCCGAGCCCGCCGACCACGGCCATGACGATGTACTCGATCGACAGCAGCACCGGGAACGAGGAGGGCGCGACGTACCCGGCGTAGAAGGCGTAGATGCCGCCGGCCAGCCCGGCGAACGCGGCCGACAGGGCGAAGACCACCAGCTTGTAGCGGCCGACCGGCACGCCCGAGGACGCCGCCGCGGTCTCGCTCGTGGCCAGGGCGCGCAGGGCGCGGCCCGGCCGCGAGGCGATGACGTTGCGGGTCACCAGCATCACCAGCGCGACGCCGGCCCAGGTGAGGTAGGCGTAGCCGACGGCGCCGCCCAGCTCGAACGGGCCGGCGCCGAGTTGAGGGATGCCCTGCAGCCCGATGTCGCCGCCGGTGAACGACAGCCGGCCCGCCAGCGACAGCAGGATCAGCTGCATGGCCAGGGTGGCGAACGCCAGATGGTGCCCGCGCAGCCGCAGCAGCGGCAGCCCCACCACGACCGCGAACGCCGCCGCGACCAGCGGGGCGGCCAGCAGTCCCACCAGCGGCGGGCCGCCGCGCACGGCCAGGATGCCGGCCGTGTAGCCGCCCACCGCGTAGAACGCGCCCTGCCCGAGCGACACCTGGCCGGCGTAGCCCATCAGCAGCGAGACGCCGACCGTGACCATCGCGGCCAGGCCGAGGAAGATGTACACCGTCAGGGCGCTGTCGTCCAGGACCGCCGGCAGCGCCAGCGTGAGGGCGGCGACGGCCAGACCGGGCACCTGGCGGGTCATACGGTCTCCCCGAGGACGGTGGGGCGCCGCGCCGACTGCAGCACCATGATCACGAGCATCAGGCCGAGGGCGATCTCCGTCTGGTAGGCGCCGTAGCCGTACCCGGCGGCCAGTGACTCCGCGACGCCCAGCAGCAGCGCGCCCACCAGAGCGAGCCCCGGACGGGTCAGGGCGCCGAACACGGCGGCGGCGAAGCCGTTCACGATGAGCGCGACGTCGGTGTCGAACGAGATGGGCCGCAGCGGGGTCACCAGCACCCCGGCCACCCCGCCGAGCAGCCCGCCGAGGGCGAAGGCCAGCAGCCCCATCTTCCGGACATCGATGCCGATCACCCGGGCGGCGTAGGGGTTGGAGGCGCACGCGCTCAGCGCCTTGCCCAGATAGGTGCGGCCGAAGAAACCGGCCAGCGCGGCGATGGTCACGGCGGTGGCGGCGATGACGAGCAGGTGCTGCCTCTGGACGCCGACCCCGGCGATCGTGAGCGAGCCCGGCAGGCCGGGGAACGAGCGCGGCTGGTCGCCCCACACGACGATCTCGACGGCGTAGGCCAGCACCCCGGCGCCGAGCGTGATGATCAGCGATGACTGGGGCGTGGTGCCGCGCCTGCCGATCGCGAGCACGCCGGTCAGCAGCCCGGCCAGGGTGGCGATCAGGACGGCGCCGGCCTCGCCGAGCCCGTGCGGCACGCCGGCGCCGAGCAGCCACGAGCCGCTCAGCCCCGCGACCACGGCGAACATGCCTTGGGCGAAGTTCACCACGCCGGTCACCCGGTGGACGGCGACCAGGCCGCTGGCGACCAGGGCGAACCCGCAGCCGACGGCCAGGCCGTTGACCAGGTAGGTCAGGAACTCTCTCACGTCATGGCCCTCCCGGCCGGGGTACGCCGCTCACACTGCCCACCGCTCCCGGGACCCCTCGGGGCTCCATGGGCGGCGCCGGCCCGGTCGCCGGGGCGGTGGCGGTCACGACCGGGGCTCCTCGACGGAGCCGCCGAGATAGGCGCGGGCGACGCGGGGATCCTCGGCCAGCTCGGCGCACGACCCCTCGGCCACGACGCGGCCCGCCTCCAGCACGTAGGCCCGCTCGCAGACGCCGAAGGCCAGCCGGGCGTTCTGCTCGATGAGCAGCACGGTGAGCCCCCGCTCCCGGTTGAGCTCCACCAGGTGGGCGGCCAGGTCGCGGGTGGCGATGGGGGCGAGCCCGAGCGACAGCTCGTCCACCACCAGGACCTCCGGCAGGGACATCAGGGCCCTGCCGAAGGCCACCATCTGCTGCTCGCCGCCGGACAGCACGCCCGCGCGGCGCCGGCGCAGCCCGGCCAGCGCGGGCAGTATCTCGAAGACCGGGGAGGGGTCGCGCGTTCCCGCGCGCCAGCCGCCCAGCACCAGGTTGTCCTCCACCGTGAGGTCGGGGAACAGCTGGCGGCCCTCGGGGATGTGCGCGAGCCGGCCGGTGACCTCGACCGTCCCCGCGGCGGGGGTGAGGATGCCCGACAGCGTGTCGGCCAAGGTGGACTTGCCGGCGCCGTTCGGGCCGAGCAAAGCGACCATTTCGCCGCGCCGCACCGAGAGCCGGACGTGGTCGAGCGCGGTCGCCGCACCGTACGTGACGACCAGGTCCCTGACCTCGATCATGCCGCCGCCTCGGGACGCCCCGCGAGGCGTCTTCCCCGCGAACCGGCGGGGCGTGGGCCGCGCGGGGGCCCCGGAGAACGTTCGCTCGGGGTCATGAGGCGTCTCCCAGGTAGGCCGAGACCACGTGCGGGTCCGCGCGCACCTCGCCGGGCGTGCCTTCGGCGATCACCCGGCCCAGGTCGAGCACGGTGATCCGGTCGGCGAGCCGGGTGACGAACGCGACGTCGTGCTCGATCAGCATGATCGTCAGCCCGCCGGCCCGCAACTCCTCGATCAGCACGGCCAGCGCCTCGCGTTCGGCGGCCCGCAGCCCCGAGGCCGGCTCGTCCAGCAGCAGCAGGCTCGGCCGCGCGCACAGGGCGCGGGCGACCTGCATGGACCGCTGCTGCCCGAGGGGCAGCAGGCCCGCCTGACTCTCGGCCCACGCGCCCAGGCCGACCCGGTCGAGGGCCTCGTCGGCGCGCCGCGCGATCTCACGCTCGTCGCGGCGGTGGCGTGGCAGGCGCAGCGCGGCGGCGGCGAAACCGGTGCGCCCGCGGGTGTGCGCGCCCACCATGACGTTCTCGCGCACCGTCATGCCGCGGAACACGCGAGCGCCCTGGAAGACGATGGACATCCCGAGCCCGGCGCGCCGGTGCGGCGGCAGCCGGTCCAGCGGGGCCGAACGCAGCGCGATGGCGCCGTGGTCGGCGGGCAGGTGGCCGGTGATCAGGTTGAACAGCGTCGACTTGCCGGCGCCGTTCGGGCCGATGATGCCGCGCACCTCGCCCTCGGCGATGTCGAGGCTGACGTCGCGGACGGCGTAGACGCCCCCGAAGGAACGCGAGACGCCGTCGACGGTGAGCATGCCCGGCACGTCGCCCCTACTCGGCGGTGACGGTCGTGGCGAGCTGCTCGGCCGCCCACTTGGTCGGCACGAACTGCCCGTTCTTCACCGTGTTGACGGAGATGTAGTCGGGTTTCAGCCCTGAGTGGTCGGTCGCGGAGTAGCGGAACCGCCCGTTGGGGGTGACCAGGTCCATGTTCTCCAGTGCCTGGCGCACCTTCTCCTTGTCGGTGGTGCCCGCCTTCCTGATCGCCTCGAACAGCAGCAGGCTCGCGCTGTAGCCGTCCTGGGCGAACTGCGGCGGCGGGTAGCCGTACTTCTGCTTGAACGGGGTGGCCATCTGGTCGATGACCTGCTTCTGCTTGCTGTCGGGCAGGTGGTCGCCGATGACGCCGATGGCGCTCTGCACGGTCATGCCCTCGGCGGCCGAGCCCATCGGCTCCAGCCACAGCTTGCTGGCCTGCGCGGCGGTGAGGAACAGCGGCACCTTCAGCCCCGAGGCGGCGTACTGTTTGCCGACGGTGACCCCCGGGGCGCCCGACCCCCAGAACACCAGGGCCTGTGCCCCGGAGTCGCGGACGTGCGTGAAGATCGCGCTGAAGTCGGAGGTGGTGGTCTCGTACGGCTCGTCGGCGACGACGCTCACCCCGTACTTGGGCGCCAGCGCCACCATCGCCTTGTGGCCGGCGACGGAGTAGGCGCTCTTGGTGTCGTGCGCCACCGCGATCTTGGTGATCTTCTCCGACTGGATGTACTGCAGGTACCGCTCGGCGTACATGTTCGACAATGCGGGGGTGACGAAGACGTAGGACTTGATCGGCTCGACCTGCTCCTGGGCGGGGGCCAGCGACAGCTGGGGGATCTTCGCGCGCTCGGTCAGCGGCTCGACGGCGAGCGCGGAGTTGGAGAAGACCGGGCCGATCAGCGCGTCGATCTGCCCCTTGATCTGGTTGAACGCGACGATGCCCTGGTCGGGTGCGGTCTTGTCGTCCCGCTCGACCAACTCGACCTTGCGCCCGAGCAGGCCGCCCTGGGCGTTGACCTGCTCGACGGCGAGTTCGACCGCCTTCTTGTCCTCGCTGCCGAGGGGGGTGTAGTTGCCGGTCAGAGAGACGATGAGGCCGACGCGGATGGGCTCCGCGGCCCCGCCGGAGGATCCGCCGCCGGACCCGCCGCCCGAGCCGCCGCACGCGGACGCGGCCAGCATGAGGAAGGTGATCGTCGGAACGAGCTTGCGCACGTGCGCCTCCTGGAGGTCATGTCGCGGCAACAGGCTCTCGCGCGTGCCTCCACCGCGCACCGGCACGGCCCGGCGCACAGGAGGAACGAAGAGATCAAACCCCCGATCGCAAGAATTTAGGCATGGCGTTTTTCGGCTGTCAATACAAAGCCCCACATCCTGAAAACCCCTTGTCGAGGCGGAGTCCGCCGCAGGCGCCCGGCGGGCGCGGCCGTGGCATCCATGACACGCCGGCCTGAGAAGACGCGGCGACGGGGGCAGGGAAGGGGAGGTTCAGGCCGTTCTCGGCGGTGAAGGGGCGAGGACGCGGCGGTCTGGCCATGCGAATGGCCGGCCCTGCCGGGCCGGCTTGGGAAAGCCGTACGAAACGCGTCAGAGCGCACTCGGACGTTTCCGGAGCCGTGCCGGTGCCCGTCCGGTGCCGCCCTGCTCACATCGCCATGGTAGGCGCCGAAACTATCGAGCCGGACGGAAACATCCTGGCCGGTGACCGGTCCGCCGCCGCCGGGGTGACGGGGGAGCGGGTGACGTCCGGGTCGATCAGCTGAACGTTTCACCGGCCGCCGGACGGCGTCCGGTGCGCGTGAGCCGCACCGCCCAGTTGGGAGCGGTGAGGTGTCGGACGAGGTGAGCGCGCCGGTGTCCGGGCGGTTGACACGGCCGCGCTCCGTCGGATTGGCTCCGGCCACGGTGAGCTGCCGCCCTCGGTGGAAGGGGAACCTGCCTCCTGCTCGATGTTAGCGCTAACATTCCGGGTTGCCGTGCCTTGCCTCATCCGCATGGACCGTCCGACCTAGCCCGCCGCGCCGGCTCCTCGCTTGAGCGGAGCGGATTCTCTTCGCCGCGCGCCGTGAACGTGTCGTCCCCTGACCTTCATCCCTGGCGGATGGCAGGCCCGGTGACCGTCACGACCACCACGGCAGCGCCCTGCGGCGGAGGTCGGGGCGACCGCCCAGGCCCTGGAACCCGTCTGAGATGAATGATTGGAGAGTCCGTGATACGGATCGTCGTAGCGACCGCTCTATTAGGTACGTCACTGGTGGCCGTACAGGCCGCGGCTCCCGCCGCCGCCGCCGGTGTCATCACCGTGTCGGATGGCGTCCAGCGCCAGCAGATCGACGGTTTCGGCGTCTCGACGGCGTTCCGGCGGGGGGAACTGCTCCGCGACCTCACGCCGGCGCAGCAGAACGACATCTTCCGCCTGTGGTTCGACCGCACCACCGGGGCGGGGCTCAGCATCCTGCGTCTGGGCATCGGCGCGTCACCGCTGGGAAGCCCGTACGACAAGATGATCTCCATCCAACCCCAGAATCCGGGTGGTCCGGACGCGCCGCCGAAGTACGTGTGGGACGGTGACGACGGCGCCCAGGTCTGGGTGGCCAAGGCCGCCCAGTCGTACGGTGTGAAGCGGTTCTACGCCGACGCCTGGAGCGCGCCCGGGTACATGAAGGACAACGGGAGCCAGGACAACGGCGGCACCCTCAAGTCGGAGTGGCGAGCGGCCTACGCCCGTTATCTGATGCAGTACACGAAGTTCTACGCGCAAGAAGGCATCAAGATCACGGATCTGGGGTTCACCAACGAACCCGACTTCACGGCGAGCTATGAGTCGATGCGCTTCACCCCCGCCCAGGCGGCCGCGGTCGTCAAGGTCCTCGGCCCGATCGCCGGGGACGTGAAACTCGTCTGCTGCGACTCCTACGGGTGGGACCAGGGCAAGTCCTACACCAGCGCCATCGAGGCCGACTCCGAGGCCCGGCGCTGGATCTCGACGTACTCGGCTCACTCCTACGCCAGCTCGCCCACCAGCGCGCAACCCGCGAGCAAGCCCGTCTGGATGTCGGAATGGGCTCCTTCGGCGACCAGCTGGAACGAGAGCTGGGACAACGGCGGCGTCGACGGTTTCACCGTCGCCCAGCACATCCACCAGTCGCTCACCAGCGGCAACGCGAGCGGTTACCTCTTCTGGCTGGGGGGATCGAAGGGGAACACCGCGGCGCTGTTCCAGATAGACACGGCCGCGAAGACCTATCGCGTGTCCAAGCGATATTGGGCGATGGCCGCCTACAGCCGGTTCATCCGGCCGGGCGCCGTCCGGCTCGACGCGTCGACCACCAATTCCGGCCTGAAGGTGTCGGCCTATCGCAACTCCGACGGCACGAAGGTCGTCGAGGTTCTCAACACCGGCACCACGGCCGTGACCTGGCAGGGCGTGGAGGGGAACGCCACCGCCTACGTCACCGACAACGCCAACTCTCTCACCCCCACCTCGACGGCGGGCGGAACCGTCACCCTCAGGCCCCGCGCACTCACCACCGTCGTGATCGGCGGCCCCGGCCCGACGCCGACTCCGACCCCGACCCCGACTCCGACCCCCACGCCGACCCCGACTCCGACCCCCACGCCGACCCCGACTCCCACGCCGACCCCGACTCCCACGCCGACCCCGACGCCGACGCCGACGCCGACCCCGACTCCCACGCCGACCCCGACGCCGACTCCCACGCCTACGCCGACCCCGACGCCGACGCCGGTGCCGGGCGGTTGCACGGCGACGATCACGACGGTGAACTCCTGGGGCGGCGGCTTCCAGTCGGCGGTCACGGTGCGGGCCGGCGACGGCGCGATCAATGGGTGGACGGTGAGCTGGAGCTGGCCGGGATCCCAGTCGATCAGTCAGTTGTGGGGAGGCCTGCGCTCCGGTTCCGGCGCCGACGTCTCGGTGGGCAACGAGAGCTGGAACGGCAAGCTCGCCGCCGGAGCCACCACCGACTTCGGCTTCACCGCCAACGGCACGGCCGCCACCCCCGCACTGACCTGCAGCGCGTCCTGAACGTTCACGGCGCGATGAGCCCTCCCCATCGGGAGGGACGCGAGAAGGAGACGACGTAAGAAGGAAGGGACGTGAGGAACAGGGACGCCACCCCGCCGGCAGGCGGGGGGCGTCGCTGTGCGTATGAGCCGCCCGCGGCCTGATGTGCTCGGCGAACCGCGTTCTGTCCAAGATCGGATTGTCCTGTTTGTTGTAAATTCGAGCGGAGATCACACCCGACCGTCAGGGAGCGGCGCCATGCGGAACGAGGGGTTGGGGTCGTGGCCGGCGCGGCGGGCGCGCATGACTCCGGCGAAGGTCGCGCTGCGCCACGACGGGCGGTCGTGGACCTACGGCGAACTGCGCGAGCGCGTCGACCGGCTGGCCGGCGCCCTGCGGTCGCTGGGCGTGCGGCACGGCGACCGGGTCGCCTACCTCGGGCCCAACCATCCCGCCTTCGTCGAGACCTTCTTCGCGGCCGGCGCCGCCGGTGCGGTGTTCGTCCCGCTGAACACGCGGCTGACCGCGCCGGAGCTGTCCTACATCGTGGCCGACGCCGGGGTGGCCGTGCTGGTGTGCGGCCCCGGTCAGGAAGAGGCCGGCGCCGCGCTGCCGGTGGCCCGCCGGGTGGCGGTGGCGGGGGAGTACGAGGAGCTGCTGGCCGCCGCCGGCCCCGCGCCGGCCGACGAGCCGGTGGGCCTGGACGAGCCCTGCCTGATCATGTACACCTCCGGCACGACCGGGCGGCCCAAGGGCGCGACGCTGAGCCACGGGAACCTCGTCTGGAACACCTTCAACCTGCTCGTGGACGTCGAGCTGACCCATGACGAGGTGACGCTGATCAGCGCGCCGCTGTTCCACATCGCCGCGCTCGCCCAGACGCTCGTGCCCACCGTGCTCAAGGGCGGCACGGCCGTCCTGGTCCCGTCGTTCGACGTCGACCAGACCTTCGACCTGGTCGAGCGCGAGCGGATCACGCTCATGTTCGGCGTCCCGGCCATGTTCGCCTTCCTCGCCCAGTCGCCCAGGTGGCAGGGCGCCGACCTGTCCAGCCTGCGCAACCTGCTGTGCGGCGGCGCGCCGGTGCCCGAGCCGCTCATCCGCACCTACCAGGAGCGCGGGCTGACCTTCCTGCAGGGGTACGGGATGACCGAGACCTCGCCGGGCGCGCTGTTCCTGGCGGCGGAGCAGTCGGTGCGCAAGGCGGGCACGGCCGGCGTGCCGTGCTTCTTCTCCGACGTCCGCCTGGTGCGCGCCGACGGCGAGCGGGCGGCGCCCGGCGAGCCGGGCGAGGTGGTCGTGCGGGGGCCGAACGTCATGACGGGATACTGGGGGCGTCCGGAGGACACCGCCGCGGTGGTGTCCCCGGAAGGGTGGTTCCATTCGGGCGACATCGCCGTCGCCGACGAGGACGGCTACGTCCGCATCGTCGACCGGGTCAAGGACATGATCATCTCCGGCGGTGAGAACATCTACCCCGCCGAGGTCGAGAGCGTCCTGTACGGGCACCCCGCCGTCGCCGAGTGCGCGGTCATCGGGGTGCCCGACGACCGGTGGGGCGAGGTGGGCAAGGCCCTGGTCGTCCTGCGGCCCGGCGCCGTGGCCGCGCCCGCCGACCTGCTGGCCCACCTGTCCGGGCGGCTCGCGTCCTACAAGATCCCCAAACACGTGGAGCTGCTGCCCGTCCTGCCGCGCAACGGCGCCGGCAAGGTGCTCAAGGCCCGGCTCCGCGCGCTGTACGGGTCGGCCGGCGGCCTCGCGCGAGAGGCGCCCGAATGAGCCCCGCGGACCGCGTCCGGATGACCCGCGCGGACCGCGCCCGAGCGAGCCGAGCGCGAGGTTCCCGGACCGATCACGCGCGACCAGCCCTGACCGACCACGGGGGAGACGCCTGAATGAACATCGACAGCCTCGTCGCGATCGACGTGCACACCCATGCCGAGGTCTCCGAGCACGGCGCCGAGTCGCTCTCGGGAGAGCTGAAGGCCGGCGCGGACGACTACTTCAAGCTGGCCGGGCAGCACCGGCCGACCGTGCGCGAGATGGCCGCCTACTACCGGGAGCGCGACATGGCGGCCGTGGTGTTCACCGTGGACGCCGAGACCGCGACCGGGCACCCTCCGGTGCCCAACGAGGAGATCGCCCAGGCGTGCGCCGACAACGCCGACGTGCTGATCCCGTTCGCCGGTCTCGACCCGTGGAAGGGCAGGGCCGCGGTCCGCCAGGCCCGGCGGCTGGTCGAGGAGTACGGCGTGCGCGGATTCAAGTTCCACCCGAACCTTCAGGCGTTCTTCCCCAACGACCGGATGGCCTACGGCCTGTACGAGGTGCTGGAGGAACTGCGGGTGCCCGCGCTGTTCCACACCGGCCAGACCGGCATCGGCGCCGGGGTGCGCGGCGGCGGGGGAGTGCGGCTGAAGTACTCCGACCCGATGTTCGTGGACGACGTCGCCGTCGACTTCCCCGACCTGCCGATCATCCTGGCCCATCCGTCCTTCCCCTGGCAGGACGAGGCCCTGGCCGTGGCCACGCACAAGCCGCAGGTGTACATCGACCTGTCCGGCTGGTCGCCCAAGTACTTCCCGCCGCAGCTCGTGCAGTACGCCAACACGCTGCTGAAGGACAAGGTGCTGTTCGGCTCGGACTTTCCGCTCATCTCCCCGGACCGGTGGCTGGCCGACTTCGACAAGCTGCCGATCAAGGTCGAGGTCCGTCCCAAGATCCTCAAACTGAACGCCGCCCGCCTGCTCGGCCTGGACACCTGAACGGCTCAGCCCTCTCCAGAACGATGCAGCGCCGCGCCGATCTCCCCCACTCCAGAGATCAGGAGCGGCAGCAATGTATCGCGCAGTTCCGCGGTCACCTGGCGAATGCGCTCATGTACCGCGATCTTCTCATCGAGCGCACCGAGCACATCACCGATGCGCTTTTGCGTCTCAAGTGGGGCGATCGCGACGGGAAGCATGCCCATCGACCTAGTGCTGATGCTGGGAACAGCGGTGCCGGAGGCGTTGCGTGCGAGCCAACCTCGTACGGCCGGGTGGCTGAGATAGTGGTTGAGGTAGCTGGGGTGCAGACGATCGTCCGGCCGGAGCCTGATGATGCCGGAACCGAACACCCACCCCTCGTGCTCATCGGTCACAAGAGCGTTGCGACCGAGGGCGCCCGTGCGGACGCAGATGACGTCACCGGCGGTCAGCCGGTAAGCGGAGAGTCTGGCAACGGCCTGTTCGCTCATACGATCGACCGTCCCTGTGATGCGGCCGTCCGCCAAGTTCCTCGGCTTCACGACGGCCACAGAACCATCCTGAGCGTCGGGAGGAGTGCTCGGCCCCGCCCTCAATACGCAGACATCCGCCAGCGACATCTCCGCCCAGCCGTCGGGCAACTCACCGATCAGACCCATCACCATCCGAGCCTCCTCAACTCCTGCTCGGCCTTCGCGTCCAGCTCTGCTGCGTTCCGCTGAAGTTCGTGCAGCTCCCGTCGCAGCTCGCCGACTCTCGTGATGCTCTCGCGGGACGAAGCCCATGTCCGCGCCGCATATCTGCGAGGGTTGAGGTTGTGGTCCTGCCGGTCGATCTCCTGGCGCGACATCACGGTCACACCGATACCGGGGTGGTCGAGCGGTGGGCGTCCAGCCCGATGCCCTTCGACGACGTGGACCAGCGTCTCGAAGTCTTCTTCGGTGAGTTCGCGACGAGTGCGGTGGGTCATCCGCCCGGAGTCGTACGCGTCGATGAGGAGGATGTCCTTCGGCGACTCACCCGGATGGGTCAGCAGCCACACGGTGACCGCGACCCCTGTATGGGGGAAGAGAAGCGGCGGCAGAGCGACCAGACCTTCGACGCAGCCGGCTTCGACCAGCTTGGCGCGGATCCTGCGCTCGCTCGGATTCTCGGAGAACGATGCGTTGTTCGGCATGACGACGGTCGCGCGGCCTCCGGGCGCGAGCATTTCGACCGCGTGCTGGAGCCAGGCGTAGTTCGCGTTGTGCGCCGGAGGCGGCCCGAACATGAAGCGCCGCGCGGACTCCTCAGCGCCCCAATCACCGATGTTGAACGGGGGGTTGGTGATGACGTATCCGGCGCGGCCGTGGGCGTGAGGTCTGTCGAACAAGGCTTGGCGGGGTTGGGTCGCGACGTCGGCCTCCACGCCGTGTACGAGCGCGTTCATGGTGGACAGCGCACTCGAGAGCGGGTCCAGTGCGTCACCGCGGACCGCGGTCGGCCACACACCGGTCACCTCATGGACACGCGCCGCCGCGGCGACCAGCAGATCGCCGGATCCGCACGCGGGGTCGTAGATCTCCGAGGGCGAGTTGGGCGCGGTGAGGCCGACCAGGATGCGTACGACCGAGGCAGGGGTGTAGAACTGCTCGCCCCGCTTGCCCTCCCTTTCGGCGAACCGCTCCTGGACCTGGCGGAAGGTCGCCGAGTCGCCGAGTCGGCCGGCCGCTTCTTCGATGACTCCGGCCATCTTGGCGAGGTCACGCGAGGATGCCCTGCGGGTGCCAAGGTCAGGTAGCAACAAGCCAGGCCGGTCCAACGCCCATAGTGCCTTCTGTGTGTCCTTCAGGTCGCCGCGGAGCGCGGCGGACCATCCTGCGTCGCGACGGGCACGAATGCATATCAGCGCGAATACCAGGATGAGGTCGCGTACAGATCCCTTTGAGCCGGTGAGTGCGATCAGTTTGTCCATGTGCGGCGCAACGTCCTGTGCCGCGACGGCTGAGGCGGCATCCTGCGAAGGCGTTGCGTGTCCCGCCACACCTTTCGCGTTCTTGTCGAAACGTTCACCGTAGGTGGTGCCCGCCGTCTCATCCTCCTGGAGGACGTTGGCCGGGATGGTGCGACGGGCTAGCCAGGCAGCGACCGCGTCCGTCGCGAAGTACTCGTTCTTTCCCAGGGCGATCGGCCGGGGGAAGTCCTCGTGGCGGCGTTCCCAGTTGCTCACGGCCGGTCGCCGCACGCCGGCCAGTCGTGCGATGTCCGACCGTGATACGTGGCCGTCAGGGATGTCCATCGCCGGTCTCCGGCTTCGGGCGTCGGGCGAGTATCTCCGGAACCCGATCGAAGTCCCGCAGCCATCTCACGATGCCCGGGTGCAGATAGCCCAGCAGACGATAGATTTTTGCATGATCGGCTGCCAGATGGCGATGGTGGATAGGTTCATGGTGCATGATCCTGTTTCGGAAGAGCACCATGGACTGCAGGTTGTCGCGCAGTGGCTCCCGGCTACCCGAGTAGTACGGGAAAGCCCGATGCAGCGTCGGCACCCAGAAGTGGCGGTCGTAGGCACGGGTGAGGAGCGACACCCAGAACCCGAACGACAACTCCGCCACCATGTCGTCGGCGGTGGGGAAGCGTGCGCCATTACGTGCGTCTTCGTAGGCTTTTTCAACCCTCTTGGCGTGATCCGCGCGCAGCGGCGCGACTCGCCACCAGTCTCCCCGGCCATACCTCGCGCTGAGTCGGTCATGCTCGGCGTTGCGCAAGCCGATCTCCAGGCAGTGCAAGGGGCCATAGAAGGCTTCTGACACCTCGATGTTCCAGCGATACAGGCGCGAGGCCGTGACGGAGTCGCCCTGCGTAACGTCCAGATAGGGCTTGAGCCGCGGCAGGGAGAACGTCCCGCTGAACCACTGAGGCGGTTCCGAAGCCATGCTGCATCTAACTCTCTCGTGAGTATCGACTGTTACGCGGCGGCGAGCATGGGTACACTGGCGTCGTAAGCCCCGGGTCCGCCTCTGCATCGCATGCCGCCCGGGGCACGGCTTTTTCCAGCCCTGGTCGGGTGAGATGCTCCCTGGCCCGGCGGTTCTCCGCAGATCGTCGGCTTCCGGCAGCGTAGCCCGTACGGCAGGGTGCGGCAAGCGTATTGCCATACGGAGAAGTGTTAACTGCTGCTCTTCTTGGTCTCTTGCGGCACATTTCAGGATTGTGGGGGCCGGTCATCCGAATGGCGGGATCCGGTGCGGCTGGGCGGGGAAGTACGATCAAGAGATGACCGAGAAGACCGAAACCGCACCTGGGTGGCTTGCTCCGGAGGAGCTGGAGTCGGTGCGGGGGCGGATGCCGATCCTCTACGTCGACGCGGTGCCCGTGCGGGTCGACGACACCGGCGTGGTCACCCACGTCGGCCTGCTGCTGCGCATCTCCGCGGACGGGACGGTCAGCCGGGCCCTGGTCTCCGGGCGGGTGCTGCACCACGAGCGGGTCCGCGACGCCCTGCTGCGCCACCTGGAGAAGGACCTCGGGCCGGTGGCGCTGCCGCGCATCCCCTCCTCGCCGCAACCGTTCACCATCGCCGAGTACTTCCCGACGCCCGGCGTCACGCCCTACCACGACCCTCGGCAGCACGCGGTGTCGCTGGCCTACATCGTCCCGGTGGCCGGTGACTGCCGGCCCCGTCAAGATGCCCTGAACCTGGTCTGGTTCACCCCCGAGGAGGCCGCCTCGCCGATGGTGCAGCAGGAGATGCCCGGAGGCCAGGGTGTGCTGCTCAAACAGGCCCTCGCCCACGTCGGCCGGATCTCCTGACCTGGCTCCCGACGCGGGAGCCGTGCGGGCCGGCCATCGCCCGCACGGGGTGGCCGGTCACTCGTTCGTCTCGACGCCGATCCAGTTGACGTACCAGCCCTTGCCCTTGGCGTCGGCGGCCGTCATCGGGTGGCTGTCCCACCAGCGGACGTAGACGCGAAACCCGAGCGCCGTCGGCATGTAGACGGCGTTGACGCCGGTCAGCGCCCAATGGTCCTCAAAGCCGCCCATCGAGAAGGTGTAGACCGGCGTGCCGACGAAGTGGCCTGAGGTGGTGTCGACGTTCAGGTACAGGCCGTTGGGGCCGTAGGGCACCCAGCCCTGCCCCGGGACGGTCCGGCCCGCCCCAATGCGCACCCCGGACTTCTCGGCGACCGGCGTCTCCTCGGCCGGCGTCTGCTTCGCCACGGCGGCGGGCCCGCCGGGCGGCGCCTGTTCGGCGTACGCGCCCGCGCCGGTCGCCAGTGCGGTGCCGGTGGAGAGGGCAGCGGACAAGGCGGCGGCAGTGATGATCTTGGGGAACATGCTTCTCCTTCAATCCTGCGAACAGGGCCTCTGCGGGTGGACCGGCGGCGTGCGCCCTCGCGGACGGACGTCACCGCTGGTCAGGCGGCCGCAAACGGTGATCGTCACCGATGGTAATGAGGTCGGGGCACTGGGTGCCCGAACTTCGCCCCGCGACACGACCGCTGGGCGGCCCGGATCAGCCCTGGATCAGGGAGCGCGGTGGTGAGAGCGGCGTTGCCAGAGCAGGAGGGCGACGCCGAGGGCCGCCAGTGCCGCGAAGGCCACGGCGGCGACGAGCAAGGCCGGGACGCGTGAGTTCGTCTCGGCCATGACGGGCGCGGCGGTGCCGCCCGGCAGGGGGAAGGTGACGGTGGCCCGGGCCGTCCGCTCGGTCGGGCCGCTGCGCAGGGTGACGCGGGCCACCCAGGGGCCGTCGGGTACCCGTCTGTTCAGCGTCACCGTGATCGCGCGGGAATCCCCGGGCGCCAGGATGGTGCCGCCCTTGACGGGGAACGGGCCGGCCGTCATGGCGCTCGCCACGCTGGTGAGCTTGAGCGTGCCGCTGAGGTCCAGCGCCCGGCCGCCGGTGTTGTGCACCTGGGCGTACAGCGCGGGCTCGCCGGTGATCGACCGCTGCGCGGTGATGGTGTCGATGGTGAAGTCCGAGGGCGGCGGGTCACCCCGCCCGACCGGCCGGTGGGCGGCGGGCGGCCCGTCCTCCCGGCGGATCCGTATGCGCCCGGAGCCCGGGTGGGCGGGGTCGCGGCGGACAGCGGCGGGGGACGGCAGGGGGGCGGCCGACCAGGCGGTGGACGGCGGCAGGGTGGTCAGGGTGAGCACCCCGACCACCAGCGATCCCAGGATGAGGAGACGGCGCGGCACGGTTCGGGTGGTCCGCCGTCAGGCCGCCGGCCGGGCGACGGCGCCGGGCGCGGGGACGAACGGTGTTCTGCGCAACAGGATCTCCCAACGCGAAACCGGGGCGGTCGGCCGGGAGGAGTGGCGAGCCCGCCGCTTCACGATCAAGGCTCACGCGCACGGTAACACGGGTGCGCGCGGTTGGCCGCGGAGCGTGGTCAACCGGCGCTAAAGACCATCAAAGAAGATGGCACCTGCTACTTCCGGGGCCGGGGGCGGAGGGCGCGGGGGGAGGCGGGCCGGCGCGCGGAGGCGGCGAGGCGGACGGCCGCCCGCCGTGTCTTCAGGCACACGATCAGGGCCAGGACGGCGATGAGCACGGGGAGCACCAGGGCGCCGGCGCCGGCGGCGGGCTGCCCGGCGGCGCCGCCCGCCGCGCCGGGCACACCCACCATGGCGGCCGGCATCGGGAACTCCGCCGCGGTGTTCTTCAGGGCGGGGGTGGCGACCGGGGAGGGCTTGCCGGCCAGCACCCGCGCGTCCTGCTGGGCCTTGACCTTGTCGGGGTAGCCGTAGCCGGCGACGTAGGTCTGGTCCCTGACCTTGGCCTTGGCGTACTGCCCGTCGATGTTGCCCTCGATGGTGTGGATGGTGTCGCCGTCCACCGAGGTGACGATGCCGACGTGGTCGATGTTGTCGATGACGTGCGAACCGCCCCAGTCGAAGAACACGACCGCGCCGGGCTTGGGTGTGGTGCCCCACGCCCCCTGGTCGGCGAACCATTCGGCGTGGGCGGGGGTGTAGGCGAACTGGCCGAACCACTTCTCGTAGCCGAGCCGGTGCGCCGCCCACGACAGGAACATGTCGCACCAGGGCTGCGCCGAGTAGTCGGAGTCGAACTCGATGTTCTTGCCGTACCAGTCTCCGTACTTGGTGTACCCGCCCGCTTGTTCGCTGTAGCCGAGCTGGGTCCGGAGCAGGTCGATGAGCTTCTGCAGTTCAGGCGACATAGGAAGTGGGAGCCCTTCCGCTTTGGTGCGACCGGCGCTGGGGACGCCGGTGTCGAACAGGTGGTGGACCGGCGCTGGGGACGCCGGTGTCGGTCGAGTGCGGGGCCGGCGCGGGGGCGCCGGTCATGTCCGTGTGGCAGGACGTTAGCCAGGAAAAGCGCAGGTCAAAAGAGGGTCAACAGCGGCCGTGGTGGCGGCGCGCGAGGCGGTCGGCGCACCGGAAACCCCGTGCCCGCCGGGCTTCGCGACCGCGGACGGGTTCGCGGCGGATCATTCCTCGAACGGGATTTCTTTCCCTAAACTTGACTAAAACGGTCAGAACCGAACGCCGTTTTGGTCCCCGGCTTACAATCGGCCCATGATGCCCGAGCTCGCCACGTCCCAGGAGTCCGACGGCGAGGCCCGCCTCGCGGCTCTCGCCGTGCTCGCCCAGCAGGTCCGCGACCTCGCCGACGCCGTAACGCTGACCGAGGTGCCGCAGGCCGAGCTGACCGCCGTGACCGCCGAGCTGGTGGCGCTGACCGAACGGCTCGGCGCGGCGCGGCGTGAGACCCCGCTGCCGCCCGAGTTCGGGCCCGGCGGCCGGTACCGCCACCTCGGCAACGCCGTCGTCGGCGACTGCAACCCGCACGCGCTCCCGCTGGTCGTCGAGCCGGACGCGGGCGGGGGCGTCCGGGCCGACCTCGCCTTCCGTCCCTCCCATGAGGGCCCGCCCGGCTTCGTGCACGGCGGCGTGAGCGCCATGGTGCTGGACCACCTGCTCGGATCGGCCGTCGCCGCCGCCGGGAAGGCGGCCATGACCGGCACCCTCAGCCTGAGGTACCGACGCCCGGTGCCCTACGACGCGCCGCTGGTCGCCACCGCGGCCGTCTCGCGCGGCGAGGGCCGCAAGACCTGGGCCGAGGGCCTGATCGCCCTGCCGGACGGCACGGCGCTGGTGGAGGCCACCGGCCTGTTCATCACGCCCTCCCAGTGGGTGGGCGTCGAGACCCGCTCCTGACCGGCGGCCCGATCAGGAGCGGGGTGTCGGGGTGGCGCCGCCGTGGCCTTCGGCCGGAATGTGCAGCTGCTGGGCCAGCCAGGGGAGCGCCTGCGGCAGCTCGCGGTTCCAGGTGTTGAAGTTGTGCCCGCCGCTCGGCAGGATCAGCGAGGAGGCCCGCATCGGCGGGCGGACGGCCGCAAGGAAGTCCAGCGTCGGCCGGTAGTTCGACTCGCCCAGCTCGCTGGTGGTCACCAGCGCCGTGATCGGCGGAGGCGGCAGGTTGGCCAGGCGCCACATCAGGTCGTTCTCGTTCTGCAGCCTGCGGTCGCCGCCGAACAGGTCGCCCGTCGTGGCGTCGGTCGGCGCCCGGAAATAGCCCGACAGGGACGCCACGGCGGAGTACGCCTCGGGATGGCGCATGCTGATCTTCAGCGCGCAGAATCCGCCGGTGGAGGTGCCCATGATGCCCCAGCTCGCGGCGTCGGTGCCCACGCGGAACGCGCCGGCCATGGACTCGCGCACGTCCTGGGCGAAGTACGTCTCGACCTTCGGCCCGCCGGGCACGTCCATGCACTCGGTGTCGCGCGGCGGCGCGACCGTCGGCCGCATGAGCACCAGCACGGTGGGCGCCATCTCGTGCCGCTCGATGGCCATGGCCGCGACGGCGGGCATGTTCATGCGGGTGAGCAGGTTGCGTGCGTCCCCCGGGTAGCCGGTCAGAGCCACGATCACCGGGAAGCGGGTGTGGACGTGCTTCTTCTCGAAGTACTGCGGCGGAAGGTAGACGTACGCGGGGGCGCTCAGGCCGGAGGCGCCGCCGGAGATCACGACCTGCTCCAGCCGCCCGCCGGGGTGGCCCTTGTGCCCTTCGATGGGCGGCACCCGCGCGGTGCGCACGACCTGCACGCCGCCGATCTGGCGCCCGGCCTGCCCAGGATCGCCCGCGTCGCTGACGATGGGCGCGGCGACGCCGTCGTCGGCGCCGAGCAGGTCGCTCCAACTGCCGTAGAAGCCGAAGTAGTTGTTCAGGGCGAGCGCGAGGGCGACGAGGATGAGGACCTGGTTCCCCAGGAGCACCGCGACGCGCCCGATGACGGCCGGCCAGGTGCGGACGCTCAGGCGCGGCCATACCCACCAGACCGACGTGACCAGACCCGCGACGGCGAGCAGGCACATCAGAAGCTCCAGCTTCAGCGCTGTGAGTCCCAATCTTTATCTCCCCCGGTCCTGGTCCCGCCGCCCACGTCTTTTATGGTGGTGCCCAAGTGAAAGTCACCCAACCGAAATAAGGCCAAGGTAAGCATGTATCACCTCTCAGACACTCGAAGCACGGACCCCACCCTCTAGTGTGTCGTGATGTGAACGAACGGACACGCCTTTCGCGAATGCTCTTCTCGCGGTCGTGGGTTCCGGCCGCGGCGGGATATGCCGCACTTTTCATCGGAATACTCGATATCGTCCGCGGCGTCATCCCCCATTTCCGCCGCAGTCGCGTGATCCTCATCGCCGACGTGTTCCCCGGAACGGCCACCACTCTGGCGGCGGCGGCCTCGCTCCTGGTGGGCGTGCTGCTGGTCATGCTCGCCCACGCGCTGCGCCGCCGGAAGGTGCGGGCCTGGCGCGCGGTGATCCTGCTCCTCCCTCTCGGCGCCGTGGTCGAGGCGCTGCGCTGGCGGCACTCCACCACCGCCGCCATCAGCCTCGGGCTGTTCGTCGTGCTCCTGCTCAATCGCGGTGAGTTCCATGCCTTGCCCGATCCGCGCTCACGCTGGCGCGCGCTGTGGAACTTCCTGGCCCTCGGCGTCCTCGACCTCGGCATCGGCTGGGTGGTCGTGAGCGTTCACCCGGCCACCATCGTCGGCGACCCCTCCGCCGGCGAGCGCGTCCAGCACGTCCTGCTCGGCCTGGTGGGCATGCAGGGGCCGGTCGAGTACTCCCTCGACGGTACCGCCGACCTGGTGTACCACTCACTGGCCGGCCTCGGCGCGCTCACCGCGATCACCACCCTCTACCTCGCCCTGCGTCCCGAACGGCCGGTGGCGGCGCTGAGCGGCGAGGACGAGCGGCGGGTCCGCGCGCTGCTCGACCGGCACGGCCGCCACGACTCCCTCGGCTACTTCGCGCTGCGGCGCGACAAGAGCGTGGTGTTCTCGCCGTCCGGCAAGGCGGTGATCGCCTACCGCGTGGTCTCCGGGGTCATGCTGGCCAGCGGCGACCCCATCGGCGACCCCGAGGCGTGGCCCGGGGCGATCCGGCGGTTCATGGAGGAGGTCCGGCGGCACGCCTGGGTCCCCGCCGTCATCGGGTGCAGCGAGACGGGCGGCGAGATCTGGACCAGGGAGGCCGGGCTGTGCGCCCTGGAGATCGGCGACGAGGCGATCGTGGACGTGGCCGGGTTCAGCCTGGAAGGGCGCGCGATGCGCAACGTCCGCCAGATGGTCAACCGCACCGAGCGGGCCGGGTACACCTGCGTGGTCAGGCGGGTGGGCGACCTCAGCGAGCAGGAACGGGAGCAGATCCGCGCCGCGGCCGGGTCCTGGCGGGGCACCGAGAGCGAGCGCGGGTTCTCCATGGCCCTCGGCCGGTTCGGCGACCCGGCCGACGACGCGTGCGTCGTGGTCACCGCGCACAAGCCCGGCGAGGACGGCAAGGTCTCGCCCGGCGGCGACATCCGCGCCGTGCTGCACTTCGTCCCCTGGGGCCGGGCCGGCATCTCCCTGGACCTGATGCGACGCGACCGCGACGCCGACCCCGGCCTCAACGAGCTGCTGATCGTCAAGACCCTGCAGGCCGCGCCGTCCCTCGGCGTGACCCGGGTCTCGCTCAACTTCGCCATGTTCCGCTCGGCGCTGGCCAGGGGCGAGCGGCTCGGCGCGGGGCCGGTGATGCGGGCCTGGCGCGGAGTCCTGGTCTTCCTGTCGCGCTGGTTCCAGATCGAGTCGCTGTACAGGTTCAACGCCAAGTTCCGGCCCTTCTGGGAGCCGCGGTTCCTGGTGTACCCGACGGCGCGCGACCTGCCCCGCATCGGCCTGTCCGCGCTGCAGGCCGAGGCATTCCTGACCGTGGGCCGCCTGTCCCTCCCCTTCCGCGGCCGTCGCCGCCCGGGCCCTGGCTCCTCCCCGTCGGGCTCCACCCCCTCGGAAGGGCCGTTGCCGGTCTCCCCGTAGTAAGTCCACCATTTCGGAGGATTTCGGTGGTCGCGGAGAAACCGCGCCGGCGTGTCATGCCGAAACCATCCGGTGCGCGTCAGATGTCGTCGGATGGACGGCGCGCCGGTGTCGTTCTCCTGACCTCGCGATGGCGCGCGTGAATCGCGCGAGCGGTGATTCCCATGGCTTTCACTTGGGCTCGACGGTCATTTCCCGTTATGCCGGATCGACCGCCGTTAGCTGTCGCGGAAGCGTGATGGTGTACGTCCACGGATAAGCGGCGCCGAGCCGATATATCCGGCTATCTGCGCCCTATCGGAAAGCATGGTTGATAGGGGATATGTGACGCCATGTCCCCTTAGGGATGGCCACCAGGGCGGCGGACGGGTCGTCCTGGCGCCGCGCGGCGTTGGGTGGGGCGATCTACCCTTAAGGTAGGCATCTTGCGAAATAGCGCGCCAAGCCGCCGGTGATCCGGCTGCTTCCGTGACGCCGGCGATGCCGGAGTGTCGCGGGGGGAGCGATCATGGGGCAGGAGAGGCGCCGGCGCCGGTACGCGGCCCGGACGCCGCGGCGGCGCGACCACCGTGGTAGCTACCCTGGGAGGGCCGGCCGGTGCCGACGACGGTTCCCGCTGTTGCGCGACCATCGATGACGGGCCGGGAGCCCGGCGCCGCGCCCCCACGGCGCGCCCGCCTGGCCGGAGGCGCGGGGCTCGTCCTGCTCGGCCTCGCCATCGCCGCCATGGCGGCCATCGCCCTGCTCGGCCCGTCCGCGGCGGTGCCCGACGTCGGCGGCGACGGCCCGCCGTGGTCCCTGCGGGCCGCCCCCTCCGACGCCCTGGTGCTCTGGCTGTGCTGGACGGCCCTCATCGCGGGCGGCCTGGGCCTGGCCGTCGCGCTCGGGGCCCTGCGCCGTGGATGGCGCCCCCCGCGCGGAGTGCTGCCCCTCGGCACGGTCACGGCCGTCGCCGTCCTGGCCGTCCTGCCGCCCGCCGGCTCCACGGACGTGCTGAACTACGCGGTCTACGGGCGCATCGCCGAACTCGGCCACGACCCGTACGTGACGACACCCGCGTGGCTGTACGAGATCGCCGACCCGGTCGGCCGGTACGCCCCGCTCGCCTGGCGGCACGCCCCCTCGGTGTACGGGCCGCTGGCCACCTGGGCGCAGACGGCCGCGTCCGTCGCCGGCGGCGGCACGATGGCGGGCACGGTGCTGGCGCTCAAGGTGGGCACCGCCCTGGCGTTCCTGCTGTCGGCGCTCGCGCTGGACCGGCTGGCCGGGCGCGACCGCGAGCGGCGGATCCGCGTCCACCTGCTGTGGAGCCTCAACCCGCTGATGCTCTGGCATGTCGTGCTCGGCGGGCACGTGGACGGCCTCGGCGTGGTGTTCCTGCTGGGGGCCCTGCTGGCCGTGCGGCGGGCCGGCGCGGCCGCCGGCCTGGTGGCGGGCGCGCTGCTCGGCGCCGCCGCCGCCGTCAAAGCCCCGTTCGTCCTGGCCGGCGCCGGCCTCGCCTGGGCGTCCCGCAGGTCGCTCGCCACCCTCGGGTGCCTGGCGATGGGCGCCGGCGCGGCCCTGGTCGCCGCCTACGCGACCCAGGGACCCGAGGCGCTGGGCAACCTGATGGGCAAGATCGGGGCGCACTCGCTGGCCGACCCGTGGCGGGTGGTCACCGACGCGCTGGGCCTGGGCATGCAGGCGTCCCTGCTGGAGGGGCAGCTCGCCCTCGGCGCCGCGCTCCTCATCGGGGTGCTGCTGTGCTGGGGGCTTCCCGCCGGACCGCCCGGGCTGGACGCCGCGCGTCCCGCGCTGGCGTGGTGCCTGTGCTGGCTGCTCACCTCGCCGGTGCAGCATCCGTGGTACGACGCGCTGCTGTTCCCGCTGCTCGCCCTGATGCCGGCCGGCCGCCTGGACGGCCTGCTGGTGACCCGAAGCGTCCTGACCAGCCTGATCTACCTGCCCGGCGCCGCGAGGATCATGACCCCCACGCCGTTCACCCAGTGGGTCGCCGAGACCTACCGGCCGTGGGTCGCCCCGCTGGCCGCGGACCTGATCATCATCTGCGTCCTCGCGCTGGCCCTGGCGGGCCGGGCGCGCCCCGGGGTGTGGGCCGGGGCCGGCGGACCGGTCAGGCGATGAGCCGGACGGCGTGCAGCCGCTCGTCCAGAGCGGCCACGCTGCGGGTGCGGTGCCAGGGGCTGAGCTTCTCGCGCGTCTCGACGACCGAGCGCACCAGGCGGGGAGAGGTGTTGCGCCCCGCCAGGCGGGCCGCCTCGGCCAGGTGCTCGCACGCCACGTCGATGTCCCGCAGGTCCATGTGCGCCTGCGCGGTCTTCAGCCGAAGGTAGGCGGCGTTGCGGACGAACGCCGGGTCGATGCCGGAGGCGGCGGTGGCGGCCACCTGGAGCGCCTGCGACGGGTCGCCGGTGTCGAGCAGGCAGCCCGCCTTGGTGGACAGGTACTGGCCCTGGCCGAAGAAGGTGACCAGCCGCGCGCCCGGGTCGTCGGCCGCGGCGCCGTGCAGCTCGCGCTGAGCCTGGTCCAGCGACCGCAGGCAGCGCGTGTGGTCCTTGCGCCGCTCGCCCCGGGCCGAGCGGCGCACCACGGCGGCGTGGGCGCGGGCGCCGACGTCGCAGGCATAGGCGGTCAGCAGCCGGCTGCCCGCCCGCTGCCCCCACGCGAAGGCCCCGAGCGCGTGTTCGACGCCCAGGCGCGGGTCGCCGCGCCAGGTGGCGAGCTGGCTCCAGTTGGCCAGCACCATGCTGCACATGGCGTCGTCGTCGGCCTGGTGGGCGGCGTCGCGGGCCCGCGCGTAGTGGCGGTCGGCCCCGCGGAAGTCGTTGAGGTTGAACAGCATCCACGCGGTGCAGCGGCGGATGTCGGCGAGCAGGGACAACGTCTTGGCGCGCATGTGCTCCGGCACCCCCGCCGACAGCAGCGAGACGACCAGTTGCTGCTGGGCGAGCACCGTGGCCAGCGCGGCGTGCGGGCCGAGCGTGTCCTCCTGGCGCATGGAATGGCGCAGCACCGCCTGGATGTGGCCGAGCGTCACCTCGTCCACGCGGCTCGGGTCGGCTCCCGCCATGGCGAGGCGCCGGGATTCGTCCTCGTCGGGCCGTTCGAGGTGCGGCGAGGCGTACGCCGAGGTCGCGGCCGCGCCGATCAGCGCGAGAGCGTCACGTCGGTTCATCTGTGTTGCCCAATCGGTGAAGGCGTGGACGAGCCGCTCGTACTCCCGTTCACGCAGGTCTTCTTGAGACGCCGGCCCGCGTGGAGACAGGGGCGCGAGCAGGCCCTGGATGTCGGCGAAGGCCAGGCCGGCCGGGCTCGGCGGAGACGGGAAGTGCCGCACGCGGGCGACCTGCGCGTTCTGGTCGGACGCCGTGTGGTCCTCCCCGTCGATCAGGTCGCACGCCCGGCACCCGTAGACCCGCGCCAGCCGGTTCAGCCCCGCCACCGGGGGCTCGTTGCCGCTGGCGCTCGGCCACGCCTCCCACGAGCCGAGCTTGCGCACGCTGAACGGCTCCGACGGCCACAGCGCCTTCCACTCCTCGACCACGCGCTCCTGCGTGTAGCGGTGCGCCTCGCGGAACGCCTGGCGGGAGTTGAGCCGGTAGCGGCGCTGGAACTCCCGCGCGATCTCGGTCCAGGTGGACCCCCGCTCGCGAAGCTCGGCGCTGAGGCGGTCCATCTCCTCTTTGAGGCTGCGTGGCTTACGTGGCATCGCGTACCCTCCGACCCCCGTGGATGCGTATCGCCGACACCGACAGTAGCCAAAGCCGTCTGGTGACTACGCACGGTCGCCGGTAATCGGCGACCAGGCCGCCGGTTTCTGCGACGACCGGCCGCACGCGCGCCGAATCAGGGGCTCCCGCCTACAGACACACCCCGCCACGACGCCTGTTGGCGGCCATGCCGTCCACCGGAAGGTAAAGGTCCGCCCCGTTACCCGGATCGGGGGATCCGTGCGGGGGCCGTCACGCGGCCGATGCACCCCGAGCGAAAGGCCAGGGATCAGAGATGATCGGCATTCCGTCCTGTCCCCGCGAAATCCGCTGGGAGCTGCGCGCCGAGCCGGGCGTCACGGCCGAGTGCCGTGCGGTCGTCCGCGAGAGGCTCGCCGAGTGGGACCTGCACGACCTGATCGACGACGTGGCGATCGTCGTCACCGAACTGGTCGCCAACGCCCTCGTGCACGGCGCCGCTCCCGTGCGGCTCGCGCTGGGAACGGCCCCGGACACCGTGACGGGCTCGGTCGCCGACGGAGGGGCCGGATGGCCGCGCCTGCGCCAGGCCGGCGCCGAGTCCGAGCACGGCCGGGGGCTGCGCATCGTCGCCGCGCTCACCGACGCGTGGGGCGTGGTACCGCTGCCGGCCGGTCCCGGCAAGACCATCTGGTTCACCCGCACCCGCGTCCGCGCGGAGGGTCACAGAGGGGAGTAGAGCACCAGGACGTTGCCGGACGGGTCGCGCAGCACGGCCCTGCTCTCGTGCGGGCCGGCCTCCGGGCCGCTGACCAGCTCGGCGCCCGCGGCCGTCAGCTCGGCCACCGTTCCGGCGAGGTCGCCGACCTTGTAGGACGGCGCGGTGGCGGCGCCGGCCACCTGCTCGGCCGGGGCGGCCAGCGCGATGGTGACGCCCCCCGCGTCCAGCGCGGCGAAACGGTCGCCGTCCCTGAACCTGACCGTCAGCCCGAGCACCTCGCCGTAGAAGGTCAGAGCCTTGTCCAGGTCGTCCACCGGGATCAGGACGTTGCCGAGCTTCTGCACGCGCGCGCTCACAGTGCCTCCACCGGGTAGGTCGTCTCGGACGAGAGTCTGCCCGACGGGCGGCCCGCCGCGCACCCGGCCCCGTGCGCACTCCGCCCCGTGCGCACGCCCCGTGCGCACATGGCGTGCGGACCTGGTCGTGAGCGGACCCGGTCATGCGCGCCCGGTCATGCGCGCCCGGTCAGGCGCGCCTGTGCGTGCGCGTCCGGTCAGGCGCGCTCGCGGCGGGCGGCCCGCGGGAGGGTCGCTCAGGTCAGGACGGGACCGTCGCCGGAGTCGCCGGACGGCTCGTCCCGCGGTTCGGGCGAGGGCGGCGGATCCTTCGGCGGGTCCTTGTCCGGAGGCTCCTCGGTCGGCGGGTCGGACTTGGTGGGCTCCGGCGTGGGCTCGGCGCACGGCCGGCCCCTGCGCGTGCGCGCGGCCGAGTCGCTCGCCGTCCCGAGCGCGGAGGCGACGGTCACGGTGACCTTCCTGACGTCCACGTAGCCGCACCTGGGGTCGGCGAACCGCACCGTGAACACCCGGTCGTACACCGAGTCGCCCGACAGGGTCGCCCGGCGGGCGGCGGTGCGGGTGACCGTGCGCTCCCCGGCCGTGACGGTCTGCTGGAAGCTCGCCGACAGCCGCACCGGGTCGGGGGTCGAGCTCCTCACCCGCACCCTGAGCGTGCCGCCGTCCCAGGAGGTGATCGAGACCGTCGGCGGCGCGCACTTGGGCCCGTCGACGCCCACCTCCTTGAACTGGGCGCCGTTCGCCGCGGCGGGCGTGGTGGTGACCCGGACGCCGAAGTACGCCGTCTCGCCGCAGGCCACCTCGCCCAGGTCGCCGGAGAGCGAGAGCGCGTAGGAGGTGTCGCCGGACAGGGTGCGGCTCGCCTGGTCGACGACCTTGGCCGCGCCTTCGCCCTGCCTGCGGGTGAACGCGGCGGCCAGGCGCACCTCGCCCGTCCCTCCCGTGCGCACGCCCACGCGGGCCGTCTTGCCGTTCCAGCGGACCGAGACGTCGTCGACCGTGGGCGGCGGGCACGGGTCGCCCTTGACCGGGACCGTGCGGCTGCGAGAGCCGCCCGCGGCGCCCGGCGTGGTGGAGACGGTGACCTGCCGGTAGACCGTCTTGCCGCAGGCCGGCGCGGCGAACCCGGCCGTGGCCTGGCGGGTGTAGAACGTGGAGCCGGTGAGCGTGAACGTCTGCGTGACCGGGGCGGCCGGGGCGGCCAGGGCGCCGCCGGAGGAGCGCTCGGTGAAGCGGACGCTCAGCGTGACGGTCTGCGCCGTGGAAGTGCGCACCCGCACGGTCGCGGTACGCCCGTCGAACGCCGCCACCGCCAGCTCCCGCACCGACAACCGCATGGGCGTGGGCGTCGGTGTGGGGGTGGGGCTCGGTGTCGGGGTGGGCGTGGGTGTGGGCGTGGAGGTGGGGGTGGGGGACGGAGTCGGGGACGGAGTCGGGGTCGGCGTCCGGGTGGGAGTGCGAGTGTGCGTCGGAGTCGGCCTGTGGGTCGGCCTGTGGGTCGTCCCGGGAGTGCCCCGTGGCGTGGCGGGCGGGTCGACCTGCGCCGGAGCCGGAGAGGTGTGGGTCGCGTGCGACGGGGACGGCGAGGACTCCGGAGGGTCGGTCGGGTCGTCCGGGCTCGAGGTCACCGGCGCCTTCGCCAGCGCCTTCGACGGCTCGCCCGCCGGGACCTGCGCGACGGCCCGCGCGGTCGGGGAGGTGGTCAGCGCCACGTCCCGCACCGGCGTGCCACCGCGGTTGGCGGCCAGCACCGCGATCACGACGCCCACCGCCACGACGCCGGCGCCGACCAGCACGCGCCCCGGATGACGCACCCGGCTCAGAGGGCGCAGCGGCCCGCGCAGCACGGTGGAGGCCAGGCTGGTGCTCGCCTGCGGACCGGGCTCGGACAACGGGAAGCCGAAGGCCAGCAGTGCGACAAGCTCGGCCAGGTGGCGGCGCCCGCGCTCCTCCCACTCGGGGCCGTAGGCCGCGACCGCCGCCGACTCCAGCTCGCCGACGAACGCCCGCGCGGTCGAGGGACGGTCGGCGGGGTTCTTGGCCAGACCCCGGGTCACCAGCCCGCGCACCGAGCCGGGCACCGCCTCGGCGGGGATCGCGGCCGACTGGTGCTGACGCATCAGAGCGGCAGGGTGGTCGGCGCGGTACGGCCTCTGGCCGGTCAGGCACTCGAAGAACACGCAGGTGGCGGCGTAGACGTCGGTCGCGGGGCCGGCGGGGGAGCCGTTCCACTGCTCGGGGGCCATGTAGGGCGGGGTGCCGGAGGGCAGGCCCGGCCGCCCGGCCGGGGTCGCGATGCCGAAGTCGGCCAGCTTGCTGAACCCGTCGGCCTGGACCAGGACGTTCTCGGGCTTGTAGTCGCGGTGCACGATGCCCGCGGCGTGGGCCGCCGACAGGCCGAGGAGTGAGCCCTTCAGGACGACCAGCGCGGCCTCCGGGCTGGTGGTCCCGTGCTCGTGGAGGATCTTGCGCAGCGGGACGCCGTTCACCAGCTCCATGACGATGGCGGCGCCCAGCGGGCTCTCGACGTACTCGTAGAACCGCACGATGTTCGGGTCGCCGATCTCGACCATCGTGCGCGCCTCTTCGCGGAACGCGGCCAGGAAGCGCGGGTCGGATCTCAGCTCGTCACTGAGGTACTTGATCGCCACGTAGGCGCCGGTGCCGTTGTAGACGGCCAGGACCACCCGGCCGCTGCCACCGGAGCCGAGCACGCGTTCTTCGCGGTATCCCGGAACGGACCAGGCGTCCATCTTGTCCCCTCGGAGTGGTGATGCTCCTGACTCCCCAGACGAAGGTCTCATCCGATACGCCGGTTGTCACGGATTTGGTAGATCACCACGGTGACGATTCAATTACGGAAGGTATGCCCGTTAAGCATATGTCAAGCTCAGCGCCCCTTTTCCAGGAAACCCACCTCCTGCGTGCTCGACCGGGCAAAGCCCTCCGAGGGGCAGGGCGCAGGACTCAGGGCTCAGGGCTCAGGGCTCGCGGCTCAGGGCTCGGGGGTCAGGGAAGGGAGTCGTACACGGCCTCGAGCAGGCGGTAGCCGCGCATGCTCCCCGCCACCGCGTTCGCCATCCGGTTCATCGTGTACGCCACGGCCAGCCCGTATCGGTGGTCCCCCAGGCCGACGAAGCCGCCGAGGCCCGGGTGGCCGAACGCCGTCGCGGCGCCCTTGCCCGGGGTGAAGAACATCGTCGCGGGGCGCATGAAGCCCAGGCCGAACGCGCTGTCCAGGAACATCACCCGGTCAGGGCCGCTGACCCTCGGCCGCAGTGCGTCCTGGAGGGTGTCCGGCCGGACGATCTCGCCCGCGAGCAGGTCGCGGTAGAACCCGGCGAGGCCGCGCGCCGTGGTGATCAGTCCCATGGCCGGCCACCCGGCCCGCATGATCGCCGGGTTGTTGGCCCCGCCCTTCACCTTGCCGGGGCTGGGGTTGCCCATCGCCCGGTTCATCACGCTGCCCTTGTCCAGCGCGGCCCGCGCCATCTCCCACATGGGGTCACCGGGCCCCCGTCCCGGCAGCTCGGCCGCGGCGCGCACCGCCTCGGTCCCGTCGGACCCCGTCGCGCCGCCGGGGGTCCTGCGCTCGCCGGCCGAGAGGCGGGCGGCGCGGGTGATCACGTCGGGGGGAGCGCCCAGCCACAGGTCCAGCCCGCGCGGGCCGGCGATCTCCGCGGCGACGAACTCTCCCACGCTCTTGCCGGTGACCCGGCGGACCACCTCGCCGACCAGGAACCCGTAGGTGAGGGCGTGGTAGCCGTGGGCGGTGCCCGGCTCCCACATCGGCCGCTGCGCGGCGAGCCGCGCGGCGATCGCCGGCTGGTCCCCGAACTCCTCCGCCGGGACGTCCTCCTCGATCACCGGGAGCCCGGACTGGTGGGTGAGCAGGTGCTCGACCGTCACCCGTTCCTTGCCGCCGGCCGCGAACTCCGGCCACACCTCCGCGACCGGTGCGCTCAGGTCCACCTCGCCCCGCTCGGCGAGCATCAGCGCCACGGCGGCGGTGACGGCCTTGGTGCACGAGTAGGTGAGGGCAGGGGTGTCCCGCTCCCAGGGACGCCCGGTGTGCCGGTCGGCCACGCCGTCCCACAGGTCCACCACCGGCTCGCCGTCGAGGTGGACGGCGAACGCGGCGCCGAGCTCCTCGCCCTTCGCGAAGTGGTTCTCGAAGACCTCCCGGACACGGGCGAACCGTGGATCGCAGTGGCCCTGGGCACCCATCACAGACCTCCGATGGCGGTGGCTCGCTCGGTCGCCGCGCCCGGCGACGTCTCACCCAGAACGACGCTCGGTCGGCATCCCCCCAACTTACTGGCGCCCGATCCCCGCCGTACCCGCCGTCCCCGCGCCGTCCGCTCTCCTGCCCGTCCCCCTGACCCGTGCGATCCCGATCGGGCCGGTGGCGTGGTGGCGGCGTCCGTGATGGGGTTGGGTCCGTGGCGACGAACGTGATCCTCTCCGGCGGGCCGGCGCACGACTTCCCGGCGACGTCCGCGGCGCTGGCGGAGGTCCTGGCCGAGGCCGGGGTGCGGTCGCTGGTCACCGACGACATCGCCGGGACGCTCGCGGCGGGCCCCCGCCCCGACCTGGTCACCGTGAACGCGCTGCGCCGCCTGGAGGACGACGGCTGGTCGCGGAGCCTCGGGGTCGCTCCGTTCCGGCTGCCCCGCGCCGCCCGCGCGGCGGTGCTCGCCCATCTCGACCGGGGCGGGGGAGTCCTCGCCGTACACGCGGCCTCGATCTGCTTCGACGACTGGCCCGCCTGGCGCGGGCTGGTCGGGGCGGCCTGGGTCTGGGGCGCCTCCCATCACCCGCCCCTCGGCCCCGCGGAGGTGAAGGTCCACGGCGGCCACCCGATCGTCGAGGGGCTTGCGGACTTCGAGCTGGTCGACGAGATCTACAGCGACCTTGAGGTGTCGCCCGGCGTCCGGCCGCTGGCCTCGTCGCTCGGGCAGCCGCTGGTGTGGGCCCGTGAGGTGCGCGGGGGGCGGCTGGTGTACGACGCGCTCGGCCATGACGTGCGGTCATACGAGAGCCCGTCCCACCGCGCCCTCCTCCTGCGCGCCGCCCGCTGGCTGCTCGGCGACTGAGGCCGCACGGGGGCCCTGTCCGTCCTATCCCGCTCGTTTCGGCCTGGAGGTGCGCCGGACGGGCGGCGCGGGCCGGACTTCGAGGAGGCGGGCGGACTCCGACTCGTGGGCCAGCCTCCTGAGCACGTCGAAGACCTTGCCGTACAGCACGGTGCCGATCACCAGGGATTCGACGGCCGTCTCGCGGGGACCGTCCATGGGGACCTTGCCGATCTCGCGCTCGGCGACCAGGCGCATGATCACATCGGCGTAGTGGCGCAGGTCGTCCTCGCCGGCGGGCCTGCCGAACTGGGCGAGCCGCACGAGCACCTGCGCCAGCTCGTCCCGGGTGGGCGCGTCGGGGGTGATCCGCCAGCCGAGGTCGTCGATCAGCCGGTCGACCCGCTCGCGGGCGGCGCGCTGCTCCTGGTCGCCGGGGTCGGACGCGGCCGGGGAGGCCAGGGCGTAGTGCGCCGTGCCGAGCATCCGGTGGATCGGGGTGCTCTCGTCCTCCACCGCCGCCACGATCTTGGCGATCGAGGCGACCGGCAGCCGGCCGACCTCCAGCAGGGCGCGGATCAGCCGCAGCCTGCGCAGATGAGCCTGTCCGTATTCGGCCCTGGTCGCGCCGGTCTGCTCGCCCTGCGGGAGCAGGCCCTCGCGCAGGTAGTACTTGATCGTGGGGATCGGCACCCCCGAGGCGGCGCTGAGCTGGGAGATCCGCATGCGGGCATCGTACCCATGCTGGATAGTCCGACTATCTGAGGGTGCGGTGGCGGGGGACCAGCCCCACGCCGCCGAGACCGCCGGCCGCGGACTCGTCCTCCAGCAGGTCGTGCTCGGGACGCCATGACCCCACGTGCACCAGACCGGGCTCCACCAGGTCCAGCCCGGAGAAGTACCGCTCGATCGTCTCGCGGTCGCGGATCTTCAGCGGCCGCGAGGTCCGCGCGTAGACCGCCTCGGCCCTGGCGATGTTCGGGCCGGCCTGGTGGCCCCGGAACCCGTGCGAGAGCACCAGCGCGCCGCCGGGCGGCAGCGTGCTCCGCAGGTGCGCCACGATGCTCGCGGCCTCCTCGTCGTCCTCGACGAAGTGCATGATCGCGCAGAGGATCACGGCGAAGGGCCGGTCGAAGTCGATGGCGGCCAGGACGGCGGGGTGCTCGGTGATCGCCTTCGGGTCGCGCAGGTCGCCCTCGACGACGGTGGTCTGCGGGTTGTCGGCGAGCAGCGCGCGGGCGTGGACCAGCACGATGGGGTCGTTGTCGACGTATACGACGCGCGAGCGCGGGGCCCGGGCCTGGGCCACCTGGTGGACGTTCTCGCGGGTGGGCAGGCCGGCGCCGATGTCGATGAACTGGTCGATGCCGAGGCCGGCGAGGTGGCGCACGGCCCTGCCGAGGAAGGCGCGGTTCTCGCGGGCGACGTGCCGGGCGTTCGGCAGCAGCTTGATGATCTGCTCGGCCGCCGCACGGTCGGCGGCGAAGTTGTCCTTGCCGCCGAGGTAGTAGTCGTACATCCGCGCCACGCTGGGTGTCGTGGGATCGATCCCGGCCGGAGCCTTCTCGTGCTCGCTCACCCACGCCCCCTCGCCTCGCCCGTTCCGGTGACAGGTCACCATGAACATCGCCCTCGGCTCGAATATAGACGAAGCCGCCGACGATATTGATCATGTAACCATTTTTCGCCTGAATTGCGGACGTGTCGTCACAAGATCGTGAGTGACCTGCGAGGTCAGGTGGCCGGGAGGTTTTTCAGCGCCTCGCGGCGGCTGAGGCCGGTGAGACCCTTGTGGCGGACATAGCGGACGACCTCCTCTGGATCGGTCTTGGCGTACTCGCGCAGGGCCCAGCCGATCGCCTTCCGGGCGAAGAAGTCGGTGTCGGCCAGACTCGGCTCGATGCAGGCGTACAGCAGCCCGGCGTCGGTGCGGTCCTTGAAGCCGTTCTGGCACAGGATGGCCGTGCGGCGCCGCCACAGGTCGCCGTCCCGGGCCCATTCGAGCATGAGCGGGCGCATCGTGTCGGGGAAGGCCCGCAGAAGCGCGCCCACCCGGTGGATCGCCAGGTCGTCGACGTAGTCCCACCAGGCTCCGGTGACGATCATCTCCTCGTACATCGGCACGGTGTAGAGCGTCTGGAAGGGCTTGTAGTAGCGGAAGGCGCACAGCTCGATGGCGGCGTACCGCTCTTCGCGGTACTCGGCGTCGCGCCACATGGCCAGCACGGTCTTGCGCCACTCGGGCGCGGCGTCGATGCGGTGCTCGGCCAGCACCCTGCGCAGCGCCGCCCGCCGTGGCGCCGCCTGGACGCCGAGGAAGGGCATGACCGACTTCATGTACGCCTGCATGGCGGGAGCCTTGGCCGGGTCGGCGACGTCGGTCAGCGCCGTGCGCACGGCCTTGTGCAGAGGCGTCATGCTTTCTGGCTCGTGCGCTCGCCCGTGGCCAGACCGTCGAACAGGACGGTGATGTAGTGCTCGGCGAGGTGGGTGGTGTTGAGCCGTCCGCCCGGGCGGAACCAGCGCACGGCCACCCAGATGCTGTCGCGGATCATCCGGTAGGTGATCTTGGGATCGACGTCGGACCGCAGCTGGCCCGCCGACTGGCCGCGCTTGATCTGCCCGATCCACATGCGCTCGACCTCGTCCTCGGCCCTGATGAGGTAGTCGAAGCGGTCGCCGGGCAGCGAGCGCAGGTAGTTCCAGTCGTTCTGCATCACGGTGATGGCGGCCCGGTGCGGCTCGAGGGTGCCGAAGCCGATGCGCACCATCTCCGACAGCATGGTGCGGGGGTCGCCGTCCCCGGCGAGGATCTCGCGGTAGCGCCCGATAAGGTCCTTCAGGAACGTCGACAGGACCTCGTCGACGATCGACTCCTTGGAGTCGAAGTGGTGGTAGAGGCTGCCGGAGAGGATGCCCGCCTCGTCGGCGATCTGCCGCACGGTGGTCGCCTGGAATCCCTTGCGGGCGAAGAGCTCGGCGGCGAGCTTGACGAGGTGCTCGCGGCGCTCGGAGGCGGAGCCGGAGGTGGCCGCGCGCCGGGGGGAGCCCTGGCGCCTGGGCGCCGTGGCGTCGCCGCGCGGAGCGATTTCGCTGGTCGCACCCGTCGCCGCCGGCGCGCCGCCGGAGTTCTTGCGCGTGTTCACGTCCTCCATTATGGGCCTCCATGCAATCGCTTGTTCACCTGACGACCGGCACGAGTCACCTGCTCACCTTACGTTCCCGGACTGACCAAGCGCTTGCTATACATCCGGTCGGACGATCTTCACCACCGTCGCGGAACCGGCCTCGCCGCACGGCCGGAGGCGCCTTCCACCTGGGGTGGCCCGCCCCGACGATCAGTGGCGCCCCACTGTGACGATCGCCTCAAATACACATAAATCCGAAGAGATGGGGAAAAGAGCGGTGGTCTAACAGAAAAGGGAACGGTGAAGTGAGCGGTCTCTGCGAGGGACGGGTCGTCGTGGTGACAGGTGCCGGCCGGGGCATCGGTCGCGCCCATGCCATGGAGTTCGCGCGCCAGGGCGCCAAGGTCGTGGTCAACGACCTCGGCACCGGCCCGCAGGGGGCGGGGCGCTCGGGAGACCCGGCGCGTGCCGTCGTGGAGGAGATCACCGGTCTCGGCGGCGAGGCCGTCGCCAACTACGACGACATCGCCGACTGGGACGGTGCGGGCAGGCTGGTCAAGACGGCCGTCAGCGCCTTCGGCGGGCTCGACGTGCTGGTCAACAACGCGGGCTTCCTGCGCGACCGGATGATCGTGTCCATGACCGAGCAGGAGTGGGACGACGTCGTCCGGGTCCACCTCAAGGGCCACTTCCTGCCGCTGCGGCACGCGGCCGCGTACTGGAGGGAGCAGGCCAAGGCCGGTCGGCCCGTGGACGCTCGCGTCATCAACACCTCATCGGGGGCCGGTCTGCTCGGCAGCGTCGGCCAGGCCAACTACGCCGCCGCCAAGGCCGGCATCGTGGCCCTCACCCACACCGCCGCCGCCGAGCTCGCGCGCTACGGCGTCACGGTCAACGCCGTCGCGCCGTCCGCGCGCACCCGCATGACCGAGCAGGTCTTCTCCGCGATGATGGCGCCGCCGGAGGTCGGGTTCGACATCATGGACCCCGCCAACGTGGCTCCCCTGGTGGTGTGGCTGGGCTCGGCGGAGGCGTCGGGGGTCACCGGGCGGGTGTTCGAGATCGAGGGCGGCATGATCTCCATCGCCACCGGCTGGCACCACGGGCCCGGCGTCGACAAGGGCGAGCGGTGGAACGTGGGGGAGATCGGCGACGCCGTCGCCAAGCTGCTGGCCGACGCCCCCATCCCCGACCCGGTGTACGGCATCTCCCCCCGCTGACGACCGGAGCCCGGCTCCGCCGGCGTGCGGGCGTTCGGACATCGGCCGTGAGCCGCGGCATCCGGGCATGCCAGCAGGGCGCCGCAGACGTCCGGGGGCTCCGGCCCCGCGCCGCAGACGTCCGGGGGCTCCGGCCGGGCGCCGCAGACGTCCGGGAGCTCCGGCCGGGCGCCGCCGCCGTGACGGCGCCCGATGACGGCGCCCGATGACGGGCCCCGTCACAAGAAGGCGTAGCACTCCACCTCGGCCCGGCGGTAGGTGAGGCCCTTGCTCACGGAGTCCTGCACGCACCGCTGTTCGCGCGGGCCGAGCTTGAGCGTGCCGCACACGGTGACGCCGGAGTAGGTGCGGCAGTCGAGGCCGGTGGCCCGCTCGCCGACGCGGTACTTGCGCCGGACCTCCGCACGGCAGTCGCTCTGGGCCTGCGCCGTGTTGGCGTACCGGCATTGACGGGTCAGAATCCGATATTGGTCCGCACTTACCGACTGCCTGCCATCCTGGTCAGGCGGCCCCCCGGCCGCGACGGTGCCGAACATCGTCGTCGTGGCGAGCACGACGGCCGTGGTGATTCGTCTCATGACTCCCCCCCGTCATGAGTTACTTACCCGCAGTGCCCCCTTCCGAAGAACCCTCCCGCCGATCGGCCTGCGCGAACCCGGGCCGGGGCGTTCCCGCCGGGCGAAGCGGGGAAGGTCCCGGGCGGGCTAGCGATCGCTCCACTTGATCTCGTAGGGCCGCAGGTCGACCCGCTCGCCGTCCACGGTCGCGCTCAGCCGCCGGTCGGTGGTGTTGACCATCACCAGCCGCCGCGGCTGCGCCAGCACACGCACCCGGGGGTCGGAGGAGGTCACCCGCTCCAGATCGGCCCCGGCGGGGAAGGAGGTGGCGAAGTCGCCGATCAGCTTGCCGGTCGGCTCCAGGGCGCCCGTGCCCGGGTCCCACATGCAGCCCCGGCAGGCCCCCGACTTGGCCTGCGGGTTCCAGTACAGCGCGGTGGCGGCCCCGCTCTCGGCGAACTCCATCATCGACACGGCCTGCACGGCGAGCCGCATCGGCTCGGCCCACGTGGTGCCGTCCTCGGGGACGAAGTACCACTCCGACCACCAGACGGGCAGGTCGCCGGTCCTGTCGCGCAGCCAGGCGGTCACCGCGCCGAACTTGTCCAGCGCCCCGAACGCGTCGGGCAGCAGTTCGTGGGCGTCGGTCAGCGAAGCCCCGTCGACCACGACGAAGTCGGCGCCCTTCTTGTGCTCGAACCAGTAGTCGAAGGCGTCCAGCACGTTCTGGTTGACGACGCCCCACGAGCCCCGCAGCGCGGACTTCCCTGTCCTGTTGCTGTCGAAGCCGATGTACGGGCCGCCGATCCGGGCGTCGGGACGCACCGCCTTCACCGCGTCGTAGACCTTGTTGTAGAGCTCGGTGTAGCCCTTGATGTCGGCCGGCTTGGAGTGGTCCGGCCAGAAGCCCTTGAGCTCGTTCCACACCATGAAGTACTTGACGTCGGTGTACCTCTTGGCGACGGCCGCCGACAGCTTGGCGAAGTCGTCGAAGTGCTCGGGGTAGGGGGCGTCCTCCAGGTGCTCGGCCCAGGCCGACTCCTCGGTCGGGCCCTCGGGGCCGCCCTTCATCCAGTCGGGGGCGCAGCACAGCGTGATGATCGGCGCGCCGCCGGAGCGCAGCATGAAGTCGGTCCGGCTGTCGAGGTCCTCCCAGAAGAACTCCTCCGGCCGCGGCTCGGGGTTGAGCGCCCCGAAGCCCATGATGTGCTGGTTCTGCGCCATCGGCGTCCGCGCGAGCGTGCCGCTCACGTCCTGCTCGAACCGCTCGGTGACGTTGTTGGCACTCACCCCTGTGTGGGTGAACCCCCAGCGGGGCCAGGCGGGGTCCACCGGCGGCGGCTTGCGGATCGACGCCCCGCCCGCCTCGGACGACGGGGCCGCGGTCCCCGGCGACCCGACGGCGGACCGGCGCTCCACAGGGGCCGCCCGGCCGGCGTCCGCGCCGGAGGAGCACCCCGCCATGACCAGCGCCGCCACGACCCCCGCGGCCGCGACGATCACCCGGCCTGATCGCCGCCCTGTCGATCCTCCGCCACCCGCTGACACCTGATCACCCGATCCTCACCGTTCCGTCTCCTCCAGAGCGTTCCACGACCACCCCAAAAGCGACGAATCACACCTCCCGATTCACAGACAAGCGTTATGGCCCACCCGCCGGGACACGCCCCCGCCCGCCGGCCGGGTGCTCCTCGCGTCAACCGCCGCCTTGACGGGCGGAGGTCATCCCTGGGGTGGGGGTGAATACGGTCCGTGGGCTGATGCCGTAAGGGTGGAGATGGGGAAGGCTGGGCGGCGTGGTGGTGGACGGCGGGCTTCGGCGGTGGAGGGGTGCGGTGCGTCGGCGGCGGAGATGGGCTCTGGGCGGGGTGGTCGCGCTGGTCGTCGCAGGTGTTCTGGGGGTGGCGGTGGCGTTCCCCTCGGTGGCGGCGGTCGCCTGCCCGGGCTGCTACGGGCTGGAGGACCTCGGGGACGGCGTGTACGCCGAGCCGGCGACGCCCGCGGTTCGCGGGGAGCGACTGCTCGGAGTCGTCCGGGAGGCCGAGCGGAGGGTCGCGAACTTCTACGGGGGCCGCAAGAGCAGTCCCCGCGTGCTGGCGTGCGTGACCGACGGGTGCTACCGCCGCATCGGCGGGGGAGGGGAGCGCGGGGTCGCGGTGCTGAACCGGGCGGTCATGCTCTCTCCTCGCGGCCTGGACGTGGTCATCGCCTCCCACGAGCTGTCGCACGTCGAGCTGCGCGCCCGGCTGGACGGAGGCGACGTGCCGCAGTGGTTCAACGAGGGGCTCGCCGTCCTGGTCTCCGGGGACGCCCGCTACCTGGCGCCGGCCGGGTCGCCCGACCGTTGCCTGGTGGCCTCGGACAAGGCCCTCCCCGCGGAGCTGGGGCGCTGGCGGGAGGCGGCCGGCGGTGACGGGCACCTGTACGCCGAGGCGGCGTGCCGCGTGAGCCGGTGGGTCACCGCGAACGGCGGCTCCCGCGCCGTCCTGTCCCTGATCGACCGCCTCAACGCGGGCGAGCAGTTCGACACCGTCTTCCGGCCCTGACGGTCACGTCGTCCACCGGCCTTGACGGGGGTCAGGCCGGTGGTGTGGCGGGCGGCCGGCCGGCCGCCCGCAGGACGGCGCGGTGGATAGGGGTGTAGCCGGTGCACCGGCAGAGGTTGGAGCCGAGCAGGGCCGCCAGCCGCTCCGGATCGTCGGCGAGGGCCGGGTCGGACTCCAGCGCCCCGGCGGCCAGCATCAGCCACCCGGGCGTGCAGAAACCGCACTGAAGGGCGTGTTCGGCGGAGAACGCCTCCTGGAGCGGGTGCGGACGGCCGTCCGGAGACGCGAGCCCTTCGACGGTGCGGATCGGCCGCCGGTCGCACTGCACGGCCAGCAGCAGGCACGACCGGACGGCCTCGCCGTCCAGCAGCACCGTGCACGCCCCGCAGACACCCAGCTCACAGCCCAGGTGTGTCCCGGTCAGGTGGCAGTCATCCCGCAGGACGTCGGCGAGGACGCGCCGGGGTTCGACGTCCAGCGGGTAGTCCCGCCCGTTCACCACCAGCGTGATCCTCATCGCGGGTCACCTCCGGGCAGGTCGTCGGCGGCGTGCGCCCATCCGTCCGCCGACGCCTCGTACAGGGCGCGGGCCACCAGGACGGCGATGGCGTGCCGGCGGTACTCGACATCGGCGTACGGCTCGGGGACGGGGTCGGCGTCGTCCTGGGCCGCGATGCGGGCCGCCCGGGCGAACGGACCGTACGCGGGCGGCCGCGGGTCCGCGACGGCTTCGGTCCGCGTGGATGGCGGCTGGTCCGGGAGGGCCTCGGTCCGCGTGGGCCGCGGCCGGCCGTGGCCGGGCGGGAGGGCCTCGGCGCCGATCAGGGAGCGTTCGGCGGCGTACGCGCGCAGCGGCCGGTCCGCGCAGTTGGCCAGGGCGATCCTCGCCTCGGCGATCACGCCGTCGCGCACGGTGAGCGCCACCGCCACCGCGACCTGGGCGAAGCAGAACTGCGTGCGCCGATGCTCGGCGAAGGCGACCCCCGTGCCGCCGGGGAGCAGCGGGAGCCGCACGGAGGTGATCAGCTCGTCCGGGGCGCGGGCGGTCGCGTGCGGCCCGCGGAAGTAGTCCCGGGCCGCGACCACCCGCGCCCCGGACGGGCCGCGCAGCTCGATGCCGGCGTCCAGCGCGAGGGCGACGGCGCACCACTCGGAGGCCGGATGCGCCCAGGCCAGGCTGCCGGCCATGGTGCCGCGGGCGCGGATGGGCGGGTGGGCGACGTTGACGACGGCGCGCGAGAGCAGGCGTCCGAGCGGGCCGGGCGCGACCAGCGGGGACTCGAAGTCGCGGTGCCGGGCCAGAGCCCCGGCCAGCAGCGCGCCGCGCTCCACCCGCACGTCGGCGAGCTCGTCGATGCCGTTGATGTCGACCACCACGTCAGGGCTGGTCCGGCGCAGGCGCATGTCCAGGATCAGGCTCTGACCGCCCGCCAGCACCTCGGCGCGCCTGCCGGGGACGGCGAGCGCGTTCACGGCCTCGGCGACCGTGCCGGGCGCCAGGTAGTCGAAGGAGGGGGGTTTCATCGCCCCCGCCCCGTCCGGTCCGCGCCGTGCCTCGACCGGTCCGCGCCGCCGCTCGTGCCGTGTGTGCCGTGGCCCGATCCCTGTGCGGCGTAGTCGGCCCCGCCGGGTTCCCGGGCCGCCGCCGGGCGCCGGGCGTTCTCCGAGGCGCGCGCGGCGCGCCAGACGACGTCGGGCGTGAGCGGCATCTGGAGCAGGCCGGGGTCGGCGAGGCGCAGGGCGTCGGCGACGGCGTTGACGATCGCGGGCGGCGTCCCGATGCACCCTGACTCGCCCGCCCCCTTGGCGCCGAGCGGCGTGACCGGGGTCGGGGTGGTGGTGGCCGCGATGTCGACGGGAGGCACCTCGGCGAAGGTCGGCAGCAGGTAGTCCAGCAGCCCGTTCGGCAGGACGGGCACGCCGGCGTCGTCGAAGGGCACCCCCTCGTACAGGGCCTGTCCGATGCCCTGCACGGCCGATCCGAGCGCCTGCCCGTGGACCGCGACCGGGTTGATCGCCACCCCGCAGTCGTCCACCGCGACGAGCCGCAGCACGCGCACGGTGCCCAGGTCCACGTCGACCTCGACCACCGCCGCGTGGGTGCCGAACGGGAAGGCCATGGCCCCTTCGAACCGGTCGTCCACGCGGAGCGGCCCGGTCTCCTTCACCAGCTCGCCCAGATCGGCGACGGCCGGCGGATCGCTCTCGGCCCGCAGGGTGCCCCGGGACCAGCTCACCTTGTGCACCGGCAGCTCCCACAGGGCCGCCGCCCGCTGCCTGGCCTGGTCGATGAGGGTCCTGGCGGCCCGCTGGAGCGCCGCGCCGGCGATCTGGGCCGACCGGCTGGCGAACGAGCCGACGCCCTCGGGCACCTCGCCGGTGTCCCCCTCGATGAGCCGGACGCGCGCCGGGTCGAGGCCTAGGGTGTCGGCGACCAGGGAGCTGAACGTGGTCTCGTGGCTCTGCCCGCCGGCGGCGCTGCCGCATCGGGCGACCACCGTGCCGTCCGGGCACGCCTCGACGCCGCCGAACTCGTGCAGGCCGCCGGGTTCGCCGCCGGAGCGCTCGACGTAGCAGGCGAGCCCGATGCCCAGCGGGAGGGCGGCCGGGTCGGCCCTGCGCCGGTCACGCTCCCGCAGCCACCGCTCGTAGCCGAGGGTCTCCAGCGCGAGGTCCAGGGCGGCGGCGTAGTTCCCGCTGTCGTAGCGCCGGCCGGTCGGGGTGTCGTACGGGAAGCGCTCGGGCGGGATGAAGTTGCGCCGCCGCAGCTCGGCGGGGTCCAGGCCGAGGCGGCGGGCCAGCTCGTCCATGGTCCGCTCCAGCGCGGAGGCCGCCTCCGGGCGCCCGGCGCCGCGGTAGGGGTAGGTCATCATCGTGTTGGTGAGCACCGAGCGGACGGTGGCGTGCACCCGGGGCGTCAGGTAGGGGCCCGTCGCCATCCGTGCCGTCTGCGTCGGCAGCGCCGCGCCGAGGTGCGGGTAGGCCCCGACGTCGGCGTCGATCGCCAGCTCGTAGGCCAGCAGGCGCCCGTCGGCGCCGGCGGCCAGCCGCACCCGCTGGTCCTGCCCGCGGCCCCGGGTGGCGGCCAGCAGCGACTCCATGCGGTCCTCGATCCACCGGACGGGCCGGCCGAGCGCCACGGCGAGCGTGGCGGTCACGACGTACTCGGGGAAGATGGCGCTCTTGGAGCCGAACGCGCCGCCGCTGTCGGGGACGATGACGCGGATGCGGCCGGGGGGCCACCCGAGGACCTCCGCCAGCTCCCGGCGCAGCCGGTGCGGCATCTGGTGCGAGCACCACACGGTCAGCGCGTCCCCTCGGGGCACGGCGAGGAAGGCCCTGCACTCCATCGGCGAGGGCAGCAGCACCTGCTGGCGGTAGCGGGCCTCGACGACCACGGCCGCGCTCCGCCACACCTCCTCGTCGATGGGATGGCCGGCCTCGAACTCGAAGGCGACGTTGCTCATGCCCTCGAACAGGGTGACCGTCCCGTCCAGGGCGGCGGCCGTGGTGACGGCGGCCGGGAGCGGGTCGATCACGACGCCGACCGCCGCGGCGCCGTCCTCGGCCTGGTAGCGGTCCTCGGCGACGACCACGGCGATCGCCTCGCCGGGGTAGCGAACCCGGTCGGTGGCCAGCGTCGGCCATTCGCGTCCGGCGACGGCCTCACGGGTGGACAGGCTGGCCAGCAGCACGGGCGGGATGGGCGGCAGGTCCGGCAGGTCGGCGGCGGTCTGCGCGCACGCGGGCAGGCCGGTGAGGTGGACCGCCGACCAGGCGCCGACGACGCCCGGCACCGACGCGGCCGGGGAACAGTCCACCGAGCGCAGCCTGCCGTGCGCGACGGGGCTCCTGACGAAGACCGCCGACAGGCAGCCGGGCACGTCGATGTCGGCGACGAAGCGGCCCTGTCCGGTGAGCAGCCGCTCGTCCTCCCGCCTGGTGTACGCGAACGACACACGAGCCTCCACGAACATCCTCGTCGGCCGTTGACAAAGCCCGGCTCACCGCACACCTCCTCGGTCGCAAATAGTCGGCATGTCCGTACGATGCTCAAGCCCGGGATTCGTGAAGTATGGGATGGAGTGTCGTGAGATTCGCTTATGTCACGTATGACGGGCCGGATGACGACCGGGAGGTCCTGCTGGCCGCCTGGCGGCGGGCCGGCGCGGAGGGGGCCGCGGTCCGATGGGACGACCCGGCCGCCGACTGGGACTCCTTCGACGCCGCCGTCGTGCGCTCCCCCTGGGACTACATCCTGCGCCGGGACCAGTTCGTCGAGTGGGCCCACAAGGTGGAGAGCGGCACCCGGCTGTTCAACCCGGCCTCGGTGATCGAGCGGAACACCGACAAGACCTACCTGCGCGATCTCGACGTGCCCACCGTGCCGACGCACTGGATCCACCCGGGCGAGCAGGTGACGCTGCCCCGTCAGGCCGAGTACGCCGAGTACGCGGAAAACGCGGAAAACGCGGAGTATGTGGTCAAGCCGGCCATCTCCGCCGGAGCCCGCGACACGATGCGCACCGCCGACCGCGCCACGGCCGAGGCCCACGCCCGGGCGCTCGTCGCGGCCGGTCGCGTCGCGATGGTCCAGCCGTACCTGGACATGGTGGAGACCGAGGGCGAGACCTCCATGATCTACATCGGCGGCCGGTTCAGCCACGCCCGGCGCCGTAACGCGATGCTCGCGGACGTCGTGCCCGCCGACCACCGGGCCGTCCCCGTCCGCGACCCCGGCCCGGACCAGTTCGCCCTGGCCGAGCGGGTCCTCGCCGAAGTGGGCGAGGACCTGCTGTACGCGCGCGTCGACCTGGTCCGCCTCCCCGGCGGCGCCCCGGCGCTGATCGAACTCGAGCTCACCGAGCCCTACCTGTACCTCAGCACCACCCCCGGCGCCGCCGACCGCCTCACCACAGCCCTCCTGACCCGCCTCTGACCCATCCCAACACGCGACTCGAACGGCGCGAAGGCCGTGTTCTACTTCGAGCAAGGACCCGAGCCGTCCGGCAGATGGGCCTCGCCTTCGGCTCGGGCTGTTCTTCCCAGGGGGCTGCCGCCCCCCTCGCCCCCCGACCGGGAGGCGGGTTCCTCAGACGGGCGCTGTGCCGGTCGAGGCGGGGGTGGGCAGATGAGCGAAGGGGGATCAGGGAGTCGTCTTCAGGGAGGTGACGAAGGCGTGCCATTCCGTGTCGGTGCACGCGAGGGTGCCGCCACCGGAGTCCTTGGAGTCGCGAACCGCGACGACCCCGGGGAGATTGGTGGCCACCTCGACACACTGGCCCCCGTCGGGGCCTGATCGTCTTGACTTTCGCCACTTCGCTTCATTCAGGTCCATCGCTGGATCACGTCCTTGATGAGCTGCAGTGAAAGGTACTGGGCGTGAGCCTCTGCTCGTATGGCATCGTAGCGGGCGGCGACCCCGAGAATCGTTGTGCGATCGTCGATCACCTGACCTCGCGCAGATGACTCCACATACACGATATGGGACGCGCCTTGCAGCTCCGCGATCGTGAACGCGCTCAGCATTCCCGCTGTCGATTCTGCGCTGTAAGGGACGACCTGAATGATGACTTTGGGGTGCTGGGCGATTTCCAGGAGGTATTCCAACTGTGTGCGCATCACCGTCGATCCACCGAGCGGCCGGTGCAGGACGCTCTCGTCCATGATGCTCCAGACCGTCGGGGGATGTTCCTTCTCGAAGATCGCCTTCCTGCGTAGTCGGCTTCCGACGTGCTGATCACGTTGGTCCGGGGTGAGCCCGGGCTCGCCTTCGATCACCTTGCGCGCGTACTCCTCTACCTGGAACAGTCCGGGGATCAGAAGGGGATCCCAGCTTCGGAGAGCCGTGGCCTGCTGTTCCACGTCCATCCAATTCCGGAAGTGCTCGGGGACGGTTTCCCACCTGGCTATGGCGCAGAGGCGGGTGAGGACGCCGTCGAGACCGAGGGTCTCGTCGCAGAGATTGGCGAGACGCTTTCCCGGTGGACGCCGGGCGGTTTCGACCATGCCGACGACGCTCGTCGTATAGCCGATCCTGTGCGCCAGTTCCGCCTGTGTCAGCCCTGCCTCTAGGCGGTATCGCCGTAGTTCATAGGCGAACAGCGCCCGGGGGGACTCTTCTGGGTTGACCTCGACGGGTTTCGTCACCTTTTTACCCTCCGTTGCATGCATGGCCCGCCTCCGCACCTCGCCTTCGCCACCCCGCAAGTGAGGCGTCATTGAGAGGTGAATCCGCTGTCGCGGGCACTCCTTCGTCGGCCACTGTATGAAGCCGTCTCTTTACTATCCGTAGAAACGGTGAGGTGGGAAGGCATGTCGACCCCGCAACAACCTCGCAAATCGATGAGTGGTCCCGACCAGGTCGCGTCTTCGCGGGCGGACGGCTCGGTGGAGACCCTCCAGGGCGTGATCGACCTGGTCGGCGTTCCGGAGTCGGCCGGCCAGGCTCGGGCCTTCGTCAGGGAGGCGCTCGGGCGCGCTCATCCGGTCCTGGACGAGGTCGTCTTGCTTGTCTCCGAGCTGGTCACCAACAGCGTCACGCACTCGGACTCGCGCGGCGGCGGACCGGTGACGCTCGCCATCAGCGAGTGTGACGGCGCCGTCCATGTCGAGGTGGTCGACAGGGGATCGGAGCGGGAGCCGCGGGTTCGGGGTGGCCTTGAGGAGGAAGGCGGGCGAGGGCTCTTTCTGGTGGACGCCATCTCGGATCGGTGGGGGATGTACCGGGACGGCGGGGGGAGGGTCGTCTGGTTCGCGGTGAGGTTTCGGGACGCCGGGGCGTCAGAGGTGGGCGCTGAGGGGTGACGGGGGCTTCCCGGTGCCCGGCATGAGTGCGGCTCGCGCCTTGTGCTGTTTCGCGGGAGGCGCGAGCCGCGGTCGTCGGGCGGTGGGCGGGGTCAGGGGAGGACCACCGCGAGGGGGGTCACTCCGGCGGCGCGGAGCGCGGCCGGGAGCTTGGCGGCCCAGGGATGCTCGTCGAGGCCGAGGCCTTCGGGGTTGGGCACGACGAAGCGGAGCGAGCCGCCGGGTCCGGGGCGCTCGGTCCAGGTGGCGCCGAAGCCGGTCAGGGCGGCGGCGACCTTGGCCTTGTCGGCGGCGTTCACGGTGACGCGAATGGCCGACTCGCGGTCCGGAGCGGCCGCGGCCGTCACGGTCGGGTCTCCGGCGGCGGAGGTCCGATTCTGCGGGGCGGCGGTCCCGTCCTGCGGGGCAGTGGTGCGGTTCTGCGGGGTGGCGGTCCCGTCTTGCGGGGTGGCGGTGCGGTTCTGCGGGGTGGTGGTCGTGTTCTCGGGGGTGGCGGGCCTGTTGTCCAGGCCGGAGGTGCGGGGCCGGGGGAGGTCCGCGGTCAGGGCGTTGGTGATGAGGTGCGCGGTGCCGTCGGTGAAGGCGCGGAAGTTGGGCTCGGCGGCGACCAGGATCGCGTGGCCGCGGCCGACGGGCTCGTCCAGCGCGGCGGCGGTCCCGCCGAGTTCCTCGGCGCCGAGCTGGAAGCCGGACACGAACCAGTCCGCCGAGTCCGCCGCCGGGTAGGAGGCCACTACCTGGGCCGGGTCCGAGGCCCGCATCAGCGGGTCGTAGGAGTAGAACTGCCAGGCCGTGGAGCCGATGCCGGCGGCCAGCGGGCCCTTGGCGACCTGGACGCGGAACAGCGAGCCGGGGACGTCGGAGGTCGGCTCGGTGAAGGTCGCCGTGCTCACCCCCGCGAGGGACGCGAGCTGCGCGCCGCCACTCCAGCCGATGTACCGGCCGCCGCCGCTCACCCACGTCTTGAGCGCCGCACGCCCAGGCTCGCCGAGGGCGGTGTTCGCGGTGGCCGCGGGGCCGGCCGGGACGAGCAGCACGTCCAGGCCGGCCAGCTTGCCGGACGCGACGTCCGCCGGCGTCAGCTTGGTGTAGGGGAGCTTCCACTCGCGGTCCAGCCGGTGGCGCAGCCAGCCGAGGGACTCCACCGTGGTGCCCGAGGTGGCGGACAGCTCCAGCACGCCGACCTTGGGCCGCTTGACGGGAGCCGGGGGCGAGACCACGTCGGGGACGCGCTCGGCCGGGGAGGCGGGCGGCGACAGGACGCTGCCGGAGGAGCCGCCGGAGACGTTCGCCAGCAGCGGCAGGCTCCAGGCGGTCACGTCGTAGAAGTAGGGGAACGGGGTGTAGCCGTCCTCGCCGAGCATCGCCTGGATCCAGTGCTTCTGGCCCTGGGCCATGGGGATCCAGTACGTGCCCTTGGGCAGGGTGGCGCGGGCCGGCGGGCGGCCGTACTCCTTGTAGTCGGAGACGGTGATCTGCTTGGCGAGCTTGTAGACCTTGACGTCCATGCGCTGCAGCCGGCGCACGACCGACTCGACCGCGGCCTTCTTGGCGGGGTCGCCGGCGCGCAGGAAGTAGTGGCGGACCGGCCGGTCGGGCACCTGGCTGATCACCTCGTGGCCGGGGTTGTACACCTGATTGGGCTCCAGCCTTCCGGCCAGGCCCTCCTTGAGCGCGTCGGTGTACATGCCGTGCCAGGTGGTGAGGATGCTCTCCTTGTGCGAGGCCGCGGCCGACAGCGACACCCACTGGGTGAGGTACTGCTCGAAGGCGCGGGTGGCGATGGGGGAGTCGCCGCCCTTCTCGTAGGTCATGCCGGCCGCGTTGAAGCCGGTGGTCGGGACGGTGTCGCCGTAACCCATGTAGAACAGGTCGTAGACGTCCCGGTTGGTGAAGGGCAGGCCGCGCCGGGTGAACTCGTCGATCATCGCCTGGCCGTACAGGTTGCTGATCCAGTCGTAGGCCGGCTCGGCGATTTCGTGGTAGATCGGGTCGGCGTTCGGCGGGAAGAAGTACGCCGTGCCGTCCTGCTCGTGGGCGTCGATGTAGAGCTGCGGCGGGTACCTGCGCAGCAGTTCCAGCTTGCCGTCGGTCTCCGGCTGGGTGCGGGCGAACCAGTCGCGGTTCATGTCGAAGCCGTAGGCGTTGCGCCGCTTGCGGGCCTCGCGCCCGTCGGGGTTCTGGATGGGCAGGATGACGACGGTGGCGTTGTCCAGGATGTGCCTGGCCGCGCAGTCGTCGCGGTCGGACAGGTCGTACAGCGTCTTCAGCGCCGCGTCGGCGCCGCTCTCCTCGTCGCCGTGGACGTTGCCGGTGACCCACAGGACGGCGGTGGCGCGCTTGGCGAGCAGCTTGGCCAGAGCGGAAGGCGTGAGCGGATCGCGCAGCGCCTTGATGGCCAGTTCGGTCGCGGTGAGCCCGGCCTTGGTGACGTTCGCGGGCTTGCCGACGATCGCGTACTTCAGCGGCCGGCCTTGGGCGGTGGTGGCCAGGGTGCCGGAGACGACGCGGTCGCTGGCCCGCGCGATCGCCTCAAGGAGCGTGTCGGACTCGGCGGAGGTGACCTCGCGCTCGCCGAGGTCGAAGCCGAGCACGCTCTTGGGGGTGGGGACCTTGTTCGAGTAGACAGGTGCGGTCTGGGTGGGATCGCACGTGCTGGACGCCTGCGTAGGGGTGGGATCCGCGAGCGCGGCCCCGGCGGGGAGGACGAGCGCGACGGTCACTGCGACCGGCGCGACCACCTTGAGACGCGTGAGCATGTGATCACCGTGTCATCGACATATATCCATGACAAGAGTGATTTTTAAGGTTTACGTTACGTCTGAGCCGATTGCCGATTACCGTCCGGATATGTCGCAGGGCTCTCCGCCGGCGGGCGTGCTCAGGTCAGGACCGCGTGAAGTTTCCCGGCGAACTCCCGGGGGCGCCAGATGTAGCCGGTGTGGTCGCCGGGAAATGGCGTCGCCTCGGCGCCGAGTCGATCGGCGAGGGTCAGGACGATCCGGGTCGCGATCTCGGCCTGGTACCGGCCCACTCCTAGCACCAGGCCGGGGAGCTTCAGGCGGAGGGCGGCGAGGCCGGGCCGGTACCGGATGAACGGGAGCATCTCGTGGGCCAGCAGGAATTCCAGGTTGCCCTGGATCCGGGCGCCGAAATCCGGGTCGGCGGGATAGTCGCCGTCCGCCGCCGGATCCTCCTTTCCTGGATCTATGGCGATGAACTGGCGAAATGCCTCTTGTGCTCCCCTTGAGCGGTACGTCTGGTAGACGGCCTCGTACTTGGCCTGCTGCGCCGCGGCGTCGGCGAGCACGGCCGGCACCGGCGGCTCGTGCGCGACCACCGTGCCGAGGCGGTTTCTGTAGCGGGTGGCGAGTTCGAGCGCGACGATGGCGCCTCCGCTGCTGCCGAACACGTGCGGCGGCGTGTCGATCAGCGTCTTGAGCAGCAGGGCGGCGTCGTCGGCCTGCTGGTCGAGTCGCAGGTCGGCCGGCGGCCCGTCCAGGTGGCTCCTGGAGTTCCCGCGCCGGTCGTAGGTGATGACCGTGTAGTGTTCGGCCAGTTCGGGGGCTATGGCGGCGAAGGAGCCGGCGTCGGTCCCGCCGCCATGGATCATCAGCAGGGGTGGCCCGGAGCCTCGCGTCTCGTAGTACAGCCGTGCTCCCGGTACTTTCAGGTACCCCGTGCGGGCCTTCGGCCGAGGTCTCGTCGTGCTTCGCCCGCACGCGCCGAGCAATATCGCTCCAGTGGCCGCGGCGGATCCCAGCAGCAGTTTCCGTCTGTCGAGCATGAGCCGATTCCAGCGCGGCGCGGACCGCCGGCGACAGCGCGTGAAGAAGGGATTCGCGACCGCTGGAACGTCCCGAAGGGGGTGCTGTATGCGACTTAAGTATGGTTTTTGCTCGGTCTCGGTCGTCGGCTGAACGGCGTTGGCTAGGGTCTCGCCATGGGGCGTGAGCGGGTTGCGGACATCGTCGTGGTGGTCGTGGCCGGCGTCGTCTCGCTGTCGGGAACGGTGACCCAGGTCCCGGTTCTCCGCGAGCCGTATGACCTGTGCGTCTTCTGCCTGCTGGTGGCGAGCGCGCTATCGCTCTGGTTCCGCCGCCGGGCACCGGTGGCGGTCGCCTGGCTCATGGCGCTGCTCGCGGTCATCCTGGTGGCGGCGGTGCGGGTGTGGCCGGGGCTCACGCCGGGAACCCGCCTGGAACCGGAGATCACACTGATTCCGGCGGCCGTCCCCTTCGCCGCGTACGCCGCGGCGGTCTTCGCCCGCAACCCTCGCCTGGCCTGGCCGCCGCTGGTCCTGGTGGCCGCCATCGCGTTTGTGGGCGCGCCGCCCTCGTCCCGCGCGGTCGCCGTCGCCGGCATGGTCCTGATCCTGGTCGGCGCGCCCGTCGTCCTGGGCAGATACGTCGTGGCGCGAGCCGAACGCGCCAGGCGCGGCCACCACCTGCGTGCCGAGCAGGCCCGCAGGCAGGAGCGGCTGCGGCTGGCGGCGGAGATACACGACGTCGTCAGTCATCGGGTGAGTGTCATGGTGCTGCAGGCCGGAGCGTTGCAGCTGACCGCGTCCGACGAGGCGTCCAGGCAGGCGGCGGGACAACTTCGCACGACCGGGTGCCAGACCCTCGGCGAACTGCGTGACCTGGTCGGGCTGCTCAACGCCGCCGGCCCCTCGGACGCGGCGAGCACGGGGCCGCTCGAACCGATGCCCGACCTGTCCGGGCTGGTCGAGTCGGCGCGGTCGATCGGGACGGTCGTCGAGGTGGACGGCGCGGAAGGCCCGTGCCTGCTGCCGCCCGTGGTCGGCCGTACCGCGTATCGAGTCGTTCAGGAGGCCTTGACGAACGTGTACAAGCACGCACCGGGAGCGCGGGTGCGGCTGCAGGTCCGGCATCTCCCCGCCGGCGTCCGGGTGAGCGTCCGCAGCACCGCACCGACCAGAGCGGGCGATGCGGTGCTGGCGTCGGCCGGTGCCGGTGCCGGGCTGCTCGGCCTGCGACGGCGCATCGAACTGATCAACGGTACGCTGCGCGCCGAAGCGTGCGCCGACGGCGGCTATCGGGTCGAGGCGGACCTGCCCTCGGTCCTCCCGGCGGCGGGGGAGGGCCCGTGATCCGCCTCCTTCTGGTCGACGACGACCCGCTGGTCTGCGCGCACCTGCGGACGATCCTCGACACCTCCGGCGAGGTGGAGATCGTCGGCGAGGCGTACGACGGCGCCGAGGCGCTGGACGCCGTCACCAGGTACCGTCCCGATGTCGTCCTGATGGACCTGCGGATGCCGGGCGTCGACGGCATCACCGCCATCCGTCACATCGCCGCGCTGCGTGAGCCGCCGATCGTGGTCGCGCTCACCACCTTCGACACCGACCACCACGTTCTTCGAGCCCTGCAGGCGGGGGCGGCCGGCTTCCTGCTCAAGTCCACCCCGCCTCAGGACCTCATCGGGCTGGTCCGGGTGGCGGCCGGCGGCCACACCGTGCTGTCCGACGCCACGACGCGGAGGCTGCTGAACGCCGCGGCCGGCCGCCAGGCGAGCCAGGACGGCAGGCTCACACTGATCGGGGCCCTGACCGGGAGGGAGCGGGAGGTCTTCGACCGCCTCGGCGAGGGTCTGTCCAATGCCGAGATCGCCCGCCGGCTGCACCTGTCCGAGGCCACGGTCAAGGGGCACGTGTCGCGCATCCTGGTCAAGCTGGACTGCCCCAACAGGACCCGGGCCGGACTGCTCGCGCAGCATGCCATGCTCGGCCATGCCACGGCGCCGGCAGTGCCTTGAGCCCGCGGACGATGCCCGACGCCGACTCGAGATGGCCGAGGTCCGGGTGGGAGGACACCACGCGCGGGTCAGACGGTGGAGATGCCGCCGTCTACGGGGATCACGGCGCCGGTCAGGTAGGCGCCCGCGCGGGAGGCCAGGAAGATCGCCGCTCCGGCCATGTCGTCCGGGCGTCCGATGCGCCCGAGCGGCACCTGGGACTCGACGGCGGCGCGCATCCCCGGATCGTCCAGCGCGAAGGCCATCATCTTGGACTCGAACGGCCCGGGTGCGATGGCGTTGACGGTGATCGACTCGCCGGCGAGCCGGTGCGCCAGGTGGCGGGTCAGCATGTGGACGCCCGCCTTGGCCGCCGAGTAGGCGTAGTTCTCGACGCCCGGCGCGCGAAGGCCGTCCACGGACCCGATGTTGATCACGCGGGCCGGGTCGTCGGCGGTCGCGGAGGCGCGCAGCAAGGGCAGGAAGCGCTGGGTCAGGTAGAACACGCCCTTGACGTTGATGCCCCAGAGCTTGTCGAAGGCGTGCTCGGGATACTCCTCCAGCGGAGCGCCCCAGGTGGCGCCGGCGTTGTTCACCAGCACGTCCAGCCGGCTCTCGCGCTCGGACACGGCCGAGACGAGCGTCTCGATGCCCTGCGGCGTCGACAGGTCGGCGGGGACGGCGGCGCAGCCGAGTTCGGCGGCCGTCTCGTGCAGCTCGGCGGCCTTGCGTGAGGAGAGGTAGACGGTGGCGCCGGCCGCCGCGAAACCGGCGGCGATCATCTTGCCGATGCCCCGCGAGCCGCCCGTGACCACGACGGTCTTGCCGTCCACCGAGAACAGAGTCATGCCCCCCGATGATGCCGTACAGCGGCTCGGTCAGGCGTTGAAGCGGCCGTAGTCGCCGCGGAAGAACAGCAGGGGGCCATGGTCGGCGTGCGCGTCCAGCGCCAGCACGCGGGCCACGACGATGATGTGGTCGCCCGCCGGGTGCTCGGACTCGATCGCGCAGTCGAGCCAGGCCAGCGCGCCCTCGAACAGCGGGCCGCCTCCCGGCGACGGCCTCCACGACAGGCCGGTGAACTTGTCGGAGACCCTGGCGGCGAGCCGCCTGCTCACGTGCTCCTGCCGCTCGGACAGGACGTTCACGCAGAGGGTGGGCGCGGCCTTCATGCGCGGCCAGGTCGTGCTGGCGGTCGAGACGCAGAAGGACACGAGCGGCGGATCCAGCGACACCGAGGTGAAGGAGTTCACCGCCAGGCCGCGGGGTGCGCCGTCGGCCGGGTCGATCGCCGTCACCGCCACCACGCCGGTGGCGAACCTGCCGAGCACGTTCCTGAAGTGCCGGGGGTCGGACGCGTCGCCTCCCGGGGACGACGTGCCGGGCGCCGGCGCGTGTCCGTTATCGGGGTGCGGTCGGTGTCCGTTATCGGGGGGCGCACCGTGTCCGTTATCAGGGGTCTGAGAGCGTCGGTCGCCCGCCCCCGAGGCGTGCCCGTCGGCCCCGGCGGAGTGGCGCCCGGCGGCCGGAGCGGGCGGCCCGCTCCGGCCGGAGACGTCCGGCCCGGGCGAGTCGGCGGCCCGCACGTGAGGGAGAGGGGGAAGGGGAGGCGGAGCGCTCTGCCTGTCGATCAACGCCCGGTCCCTCCTGGAAGGCTGCCCCGCGCGGCCGGGCGGGTCGGTCCGCCCGGCGAGGGTGCCGCGATTCAGCATGCAACCTCAACCGTGGTTCAGGTCAAGACCGCGACGTGTGACGGCGGCCACGTCCGCGTCACGAGGAACCGGGGAGGGCCGGGCGCGGGACGGAGAGCCGCCGTGACGGGGGGGCGGGGAGCGCCGTGAAGGGGCGGGGAACGGCCTTGACGGGGGGAGGGCCGTGGCCGACGGTGATAGCGGAAGGCGTGTCCTGGCGGGCGTGGGGGACCCGCCAGGACACGTTCCGCCCCGGCGCGACTTCCAGGACCCCGGCGAGGGTTGGGGTCCTGGCCGTCGTTTACCGCACGGAGTCTGTGGGCGGCCGGTCGCCGGAGTCGTGGGCCCGGGAATCCTCGGGCTCCTCCTCGACCGGCCGGCGGAGATGGCGCTTGACGAGCTGCGCGGCTCCGACGGGGTCATCGGACGGATGGGTGACCGTGAGGCCGTCCTCGTTCCACACGAACGACCCGCTGCGGCACCACACGGTCAAACCGGTGGTCACCGACAGCACCGACATCCCGTTCGCGCTGCTCTGGTAGGTGTGGGTGAACCCCTCCCGGTGCAGCGCGTAGCGCAGTAGACGCGTCGCCTCGCGGGGATCGTGCCAGGGCAGATATGGCGTGCCCGCCCGGACTGCCAGCACAGGCCCTCACCCCTCGCCGCCTCTTTGATGGATTTGTACCAACGTTTGGATAATGCGGTGTGGAGACGCTTGGGTCAAGGGGTTGTTTGCCGTCAGATCGAGATCGTCTAAATTCGTAGGTACAAAAGGACGCAACCGTAGGTGAGATTTGGCACGGTCGACGCTGTACCAGCAGGTGGCCGGCGAGCTACGCAGGGCGATTTACTCCGGCGAGCTCGGGCCGGGCGCCCAGCTGCCGACGGAGATGGACCTCATGGACAGCCATGAGGTCAGTCGCAACACGGTACGGCTCGCCCTGGCCGAGCTGGAGAACGAGGGTCTGATCACCCGGATGCGCCGGCGCGGCAGCTTCGTTCGCGACCGCCGCGCGCTTCTCATGCGTCCCCAGGCCGAGCTCAACACCCCGCCGGGCGTGCTGCGCCGGGAGGCGTTCGCCGAGGCGGTCACCAAGGAGGGCCGCAAGCCCGGCCAGGAGATCGAGGTCTCGATCGTGGAGCCGCCCGAGGAGATCGCCGCGAGGCTGGAGCTGGAGGAGCACGCGCTCGCGGTGGTGCGGCGGCGGCTGCGCTATGTCGACGACCAGCCCTACAACACCAACGACTCCTACTTCCCGCACACGCTGGTGCGCGATTCCGAGATCGCCCGTCCGGCGGACATCACGCGTGGGGCCAACCGCGTGCTGGAGGAACTGGGTCACCGCCAGGTCCGCGTCGTGGACGACATCTCGGCTCGTATGCCGACTCCTGAGGAATCCGCCCGCCTGCAACTCGAACCTGGTACCCCTGTTGTCGTATATGTCCGAGTTGGCTACGACCGTGAGGGCACCCCGGTCCGGGTCGCCTTGTCGGTACTGCCCGCCGACAAGCATCTGATCAGGTACGAGCTCGCACTGAGCTGACCTCGCGCGCGCCGTCTCGCTTCGCGACGCGGCCGCGCCGTCCTGCCGCCGGCGCGGGCCGGGGCCGCCATCGCGGCCCTTGACGCCCACAGGCCCGGCGGCTGACGCCGTTCACTCCGGCCTTGACTGATAGGGCCGCGCCCCCGGTCGAGCACGTTCGGTGTTCGAGGCGCTACACACGGCGACGAAAGGACGAGTCATGTACTCCCACACCCTCCAGCAGGCCGGTTCCCTCACGCTGCGTAATGCCACCCCCGAAGACCTGCCCGGCGTCCTCGCGCTACTGGCGGAGACGGCGGGCTGGCTGCACACCCGGGGCATCCGCCAGTGGCCGGCCGACGGCTTCCCGGCCGCGCGCATCGAGCCGCTGATCGCCGAGGGGACCATGTACGTGCTGGACGACGAGGACGCCCGCCAGGAGGGAGAGATCCGCGTCCCCGCCGCCACGATGGCCCTGGACGACCACGCCGACCCGGAGTTCTGGCGGCGCGCCGACCACCCCGAATCGGGCCTGTACGTCCACAAGCTGGCCGTCAAGCGGGCCTTCGCCGGGTCCGGCCTCGGCGGGACGCTGCTCGACTGGGCGGCTCTGCGCGTGGCGGCGACCGGCCGGCGATGGCTGCGGCTCGACTGCTCCAAGAACAACCCGGGCCTTCAGGGGTACTACCGCAAGCTCGGGTTCCGGCACGTCCGCACGGTGGACCTCCCGCACCGCGCCTCGGGTGCGCTGTTCCAGCGGGCCGCCGACCTGGCGTCCCCGGCGCTGCCGCACGCGCGGCGCCGCAGGTCCGCGCATGTGGCGACCCACTGAACCGCCTGCCCGGCGGCACTTTCCGGCGGTGGACCGGATCATGGTGCCCCCGGAACAGATCATGATGTAGCCGGCCTACCCCGGATCATTGGCCGGCTTGCGGGTGGTAGCGGTCCATCTATGGACAAGAGGGTCCGATAACCTCAGGACCCATGACCGGATCGCTGCTCGAGGTGATCGCGCTGAACGTGCGCGACGCCGTGGCCGCAGAGGACGGCGGCGCGGACCGCCTGGAGATCGTGGCCGACATGTCCGTCGGCGGGCTCACCCCCGCCCCGGAGACCGTGGCGGCGATCGCCAAGAAGTCCGCGCTGCCGCAGATGGTGATGCTCCGCTCCAACGCCGGCTACGGCGCCACCCCCGAGGAGCTGGAGGGCCTGGAGCGCGACGCGCGCGTCCTGGCCGACGCCGGAGCGGCGGGGTTCGTCTTCGGCTTCCTCGACGAGGAGGGGAAGGTGGACCTCGCGGCCACCGAGGCGCTGATCCAGGCCGTCACGCCGCTGCCCTGGACCTTCCACCGGGCCGTGGACAACGCGGCCGACGTGCAGGCGGGCTGGCGCGCCGTGCGGCTGCTGCCCAACCTCGCCACCGTGCTCACCTCCGGCGACCCCTCGGGCATCGCCGCGGGGCTGCCGGTGCTGCGGTCGCGCGCCGAGGCGGGCGACGCGCCGATCATCCTGGCCGGCGGCGGGCTCCGGCCCCACCTGGTCCCTCCGCTTCTCGACTACGGCGTGCGCGCCTTCCACATCGGCAGCGCCGCGCGCTCGTCCTGGTCCGACCCGGTCGACGCCGAGCGCGTCCGGCGCTGGCGCGACCTGGTGGACACGATCTGAGGTGCGCCTGACCCTGGGCGGCCACGACGTGCCGGGCGCGGACGCCGCCCTGGCCGAGCAGTCGCGGCGCTACCCCGCGACCGGCGGCGCCTGGCAGCCGGTGCACACCGTGTACGTGCCCGCCGACCGCTTCGGCGCGGGGACCGTGCAGGCGTGGGGCGAGGAGGCCCTGAGCCTGCTGGAGCGCCACCTGCCCGGCGGCGCGGCCCTGCCGGCGCTCTTCGGGCCCGTCGCGGCGGAGACGGCCGATGACGTCCGCGGCCGGGTGGCCCGCAAGCTCGCCCGCGAGCCCGTCGAGGACCTGCGGATCGACTTCGAGGACGGGTACGGGACGCGCCCGGCGGCCGAGGAGGACGAGCACGCCGTCCGGGCCGCCGAGGCGGTCGCCGCCATGCACGCCGCCGGTACGCTGCCGCGCCGCTGGGGGCTGCGGGTCAAGTCGTTCGCCGACGGGGACCCGGCCCGCAGCCTGCGCACCCTCGACGGCTTCCTCACCGAGGTCGCCGCCCGGGCCGGCGGGCTGCCGCCCGGTTTCACCATCACCTTCCCCAAGGTCCTCATGGAGGCCTACCTCGGGCGGTTCGCCGGATGCCTGGCCTCTCTGGAGGAGGGACTGGGGCTCGCGTCCGGCACGCTGCGCTTCGAGATGCAGGTGGAGGCGCCGCAGACCGTGCTCTTCCTCGCCCGCTCGCCCGACCTGGTGCCGTCTTTGGGCGGGCGCCTGGCCGCGGCGCACTTCGGGGTGTTCGACTACACCGCCGCCTGCGGGCTCCCGCCCGCCGAGCAGCGCCTTGACCATCCGGTCTGCGACCACGCCCGAGAGGTGATGCGCGTCGCGCTCGCCGGCACCGGGGTTGAGCTGTCGGACGGCTCGCTGGCCGCCTCACCCGCCTCCGGCTCGACGCGGGATGTGCACGCGCTGTGGCGGGCGCACGCCGGCATGGTGCGCCACTCGCTGCGCCACGGGTTCTACCAGGGCTGGGACATGCACCCCTCGCACCTGGTCAGCCGGTACGCCACCGTGTACGCCTTCCACCTGGCGACCCGCGACGCCTACGCCGGGCGCGTCCGCGCCTGGGAGGAGCGGCGCGACGCCGGCGGCGGCGTGATGGACGAACCCGCGACCGTCAGGACCCTGGCCGCCGCCCTCCGCCGCGCCGGCCACGCCCTTGGGGCCCCCGTCGCGGAAGGCGGATCAGGGTTCGGGGGTGGAGGGGGTGAAGGCGGCGAGCATGGCGGGGCGGCCTACTAGCTTGACGTGTTCGCCGCGGCCCAGGGACAGGGCCAGGGCCGCCTCGGCGGCCTCGATGGCCAGCCAGTTCGCGTAGGTCACCGGACGCACCCCGCGCGCGGCCAGCATGTCCTCCAGCCGGGAGCCCGGCTCGGGCCGCTCAGGGCGCGCGGCGAGGTCGGCCAGCAAGGTGCGCACGGTCTCGGCGGCGTCGGACTTGTTGGTGCCGATGACGCCGGTCGGCCCGCGCTTGAGCCAGCCCGCGACGTACTGCCCCTCGCCGACCCGCCCGGCCGTGTTGGGCACGGTCATCGTCGCGGTGTCGAACGGCACCCCCGGCAGCGGGACGCTCTGGTAGCCCACCGAGCGCAGCACCATGCCGGCCGGGATGGTCTCGTACTCGCCGGTGCCCACGACCCGGCCCTCCGAAAGGCGCGTGCGCTCCAGCCGCAGCGCCTCGACCCTGCCGGCGCCGAGGATCTCCACCGGGCGCAGCCAGAACCGCACGTCCAGCCGGCGGGGCCGGCCGGACGGGGTCCGCGACGACCAGGACCTCAGGACCTCCACGTTGCCCCGGATCTGCCGCGAAAGCTCGCCCAGTTCGCCCGACCCGGCCTCGTCCGGACGGACGAGCACGTCGCAGTTGGCCAGCTCGCCGAGCTCGCGAAGCTCCTTGAGGGTGAACTTGGCGTGCTCGGGACCCCGTCTGCCGATCATGTGGATGGTCGTCACCTGGCTCTTGGCCAGCCGGTCGAGGACCTCCTGCGGCACGTCGGTGGAGCGCAGTTCGTCGGCCGTCTTGGCCAGGATGCGCACCACGTCGACCGCCACGTTGCCGACCCCGATGACCGCCACCTCGGCGCTGTCGAGGGAGAAGGCGTCGGGCGGCACGTCGGGGTGACCGCAGTACCAGTTGACGAAGTCGGTGGCGGCCACGCTGCCGGGGAGGTCCTCGCCGGCGATGCCGAGGTGCCGGTCGACCATCGCGCCCGTGCAGTAGACCACCGCGTCATAGCAGGCGGCGAGATCGTCGACCGTGACGTCGGAGCCCAGCTCCACACCGCCGAAGAAGCGCACCGACGGCAGCTCCAGCACTTTGCGCAGGTAGCCGGCGATCGACTTGATCGAGGTGTGGTCGGGGGCGACGCCGTACCTCACCAGCCCGTACGGGGTGGGCAGGCGGTCCAGGACGTCGATCTCGACGGGCTCGCCCGCCTGCTTGGTCAGGGCCTCGGCCGTGTAGATACCGGCGGGACCCGATCCGACGATCGCCACGCGCAGCGACATGCGGCCTCCTTAGCGGGACCCTGCCGGCCCCGCGACGTCTTGCGCCGATTCTCGCCCAGGCGGGTCCTCCCGACCAGACTCGCACGCCGAGGGCGGTCGCAATAATCCGGTCGGGCCACCCGGCGACGGCGGCGGGGGCCACCGGGCGAGCGGCGTAAATCGGCCGGCGGTCCCGCGGGACTCGATAGCCTGTATACCTGTCAACCACCGCGACCGAGGAGTAGCCGTGCTGCTGCGTATGTCCACCCTGTTCCTGCGCACCCTGCGTGAGGATCCGGCGGACGCGGAAGTGCCGAGCCACAAGCTGCTCGTCCGCGCCGGCTACGTCCGCCGCGTCGCCCCGGGCATCTACTCGTGGCTGCCCCTCGGCAAGATCGTCATGGAGAACGTCGCCCGCGTCGTGCGCGAGGAGATGAACGCCATCGGCGGCCAGGAGGTCCTGTTCCCCGCGCTGCTGCCCCGTGAGTACTACGAGGCGACCGGCCGCTGGACCGAGTACGGCGACACGCTGTTCCGGCTGAAGGACCGCAAGGGCGCCGACTACCTGCTCGGCCCCACCCACGAAGAGATGTTCACCGACATGGTCAAGGGGGAGTACTCCTCCTATAAGGACTATCCGGTCATCCTCTACCAAGTTCAGACCAAGTACCGCGACGAGGCCCGGCCCCGGGCCGGCATCCTGCGCGGGCGCGAGTTCGTCATGAAGGACTCCTACTCCTTCGACCTCGCCGACGACGGCCTCAAGCGCTCCTACGAGCTGCACCGCGAGGCCTACATCAAGATGTTCGACCGGCTCGGCATCCACTACAAGATCTGCTTCGCGATGTCCGGCGCGATGGGCGGCTCGGCCTCCGAGGAGTTCCTCGCGCCCACCCCCACCGGCGAAGACACCTTCGTGGCCTGCCACAACTGCGGGTACGCCGCCAACGCCGAGGCCTTCACCACCCCCGCGCCCCCGGCCGTGACCGCCGAGCACCCCGCCATGGAGGTGCTGGACACCCCCGACACCCCGACCATCGACTCGCTGGTCTCCTTCGTCAACGAGCGCTACGGCCTCGGTGTCGGCGCCGCCGACACCCTGAAGAACGTCGTGGTCAAGGTGCGCACCCCCGGGTCCGGCGAAGCCGAGACGCTGGTCATCGGCGTGCCCGGCGACCGCGAGGTCGACTTCAAGCGGCTGGAGGCCTCGCTGTCGCCCGGCGTCCCCGAGATCTTCGAGGCCGCCGACTTCGCCAAGCACCCCGGCCTCGTGCGCGGCTACATCGGCCCGCAGGTCCTCAAGGGGCTCGGCATCCGCTACCTGGTCGACCCCCGGGTCGTGGCGGGCTCGTCCTGGGTCACCGGCGCCAACGAGCAGGGCCGGCACGCCGCCCACGTCGTCGCGGGCCGCGACTTCGAGCCCGACGGCATCATCGAGGCCGCCGAGGTGCGCGCAGGCGACTCCTGCCCCCGCTGCGCCCACCCGCTGTCCATCGACCGCGGCATCGAGATCGGCCACATCTTCCAGCTCGGCCGCAAGTACGCCGACGCCGCCGGCCTGGACGCCCTCGGCCCCGACGGCAAGCCCATCCGCATCACCATGGGCTCCTACGGAGTGGGCGTCTCGCGTGCCGTCGCGGTGCTCGCCGAGCAGAAGCACGACGAGCTCGGCCTGGTCTGGCCGCGCGAGATCGCGCCCGCCGACGTCCACATCGTCGGCACCGGCAAGGACAACCAGGTCGAGGTGGCGCTCGCGCTCGCCGAGGAGCTGGAGGGCAAGGGGCTGCGCGTCCTGGTCGACGACCGCCCCTCGGTCTCCCCGGGCGTGAAGTTCAAGGACGCCGAGCTGCTGGGCGTCCCCACCATCCTGATCATCGGCCGCGGGCTGGCCCAGGGGGTCGTGGAGCTGCGCGACCGCGCCTCGGGGACCAAGCAGGAGATCCCCCTGCCCGAGGCCGTCGGCCGGGTGCTGGCCGCGGCCGCCGAGCCGGAGCCCGCCCAGGGCGCCTGACCCGCGGCCCGGGCCGCCCGCGCCGCCTCGCGCGGCGCCCGCGCGCTCCGGGCGGCCGGCATGGAGATCCGGCCGGCATGGAAAGCCGGCATGGAAAAGGGCCCGCCGCCTCTCGGCCCGAGGCGGCGAGCCCCTACACGCACCGCGTCAGAGTCGAACTGCACGGCGCGCGGCTCGTGGACGCCGGGCCACCGGCCCGGCGACCGGTCTAACTACGGCTGCCGCCGAGCGTCTTGCGCCAGTGGAAGCCGCCCGGCAGGTTCACGGTGATGGTGCGCCGCCCGTCGGCGGTCTTGGTGACACGGAAGCCTCGTCCGCCATAGCTGTGTCCGACACCGCTGCGCGACAGGTTGAGCCTGAACGGCCCCATCTTGATCGACTTACGGTAACTCCAGCCCATGTGTCCCTCCGTGCGTTGCGATGGATCAGCAACTACCCCGCGCACCGATCGCAAACGTGGAGGTATGGGAGAAAGTGCCTTACTGGTCGAGGGAAACGGGCGGCGAGCCGGTCGCCCGTCCCGCCGGAGAAGGGGCCGGCGCGGGCGCCGGGTGCCCCGGCAACGCGGCGATCACCGGCTGCCAGCCGTAGCCCCGTACGGCGCACTCTTGCATGGCCTGCGCGGCCAGCCGCCGCAGCGACAGATCGCCGACCGCGACCAGCTCCAGATAGGCCGCCGTCACGCGGTCTTCGACCAGCGCGGCCAGCCGGGCGGCCTCGCGCGGGGCGGTCACCGGGAACGGCAGCTCATAGGCGGGGCCGGCCTCCGAGGGCGTGCCGCCCCTGGCCGCGATCAGGCCGCGGATCTGGTCGCGCCTGGCCCGGTGGGCGTTGAAGCCCGCCGTCGCCGTGGTGCGCTGGTCGCCGGAGGAGCGCGCGCCGACGACGCCGTAGGCGTAGACGGCCGCGTGCTCGGCGGCCAGCACCTTGTTCAGCTCGCTGAGGGCGTCGGTCACCTCGGCCTCGCCAGGGCCGCCGCGTGCGCGGCCTCGCACGCGCCGATGGAGGCGAGCAACTGGGCCAGCGGGGCGGAGACCGTGCGGACCTGCCGGAGGCGGGCGGCCGCCGCCTTGCCCTCCATCTGCCTCAGCGTGCCGATGGAGACCGCCGCCGCCGAAGGAGAGCCGCCCGCCGAGGCCGACGGCGTGGGCGTGCCCGCCGGAGGCGATGCCGGGGCGGGCAGGCGGCGCCGCAGCTCGGCCAGGTGGGCCTCATGGCGCTGCTGGAACGGCTGGAGCCTCGCGGCGGTCTTGGCGTTCGCGCGGGCCGCCTGCCGGTAGAGGGCGACCATCTGCTCCTTGTCGGCGATGACGCCGGTGAGCAGCACCGTCTCGGCATCGGGCGGCCGCGGCGTGGGCGCGGCGCCCGGCGCCGGCCCGCCGCCGGAGCATCCGGCCACGGAGGCGGCGACCGCCGCGGCCGCGGTGCCGCGCAGCACCACGCGCCGGGTCAGGGCACGCTGACGCACGGTGCGGCCTCCTTGTGAATGACGGCTTTTCCTGGCTTGGCACATAGCATCGTACGGCGCGTCGCCCGGTGGGTAACCGAGTGACGCTCTTTCCGTGCCCCGGTGTCGATAGGCTGGTGAACCGTTGGGCGAGGTACGCATTCGGCCGTCCCTTGAGACGGCCGTTGAAACAACTGGGAGGTCAGCATGGGCGCAGACGCTCGACGTGACCGCCTGATCAAGCTTCTTGAACCCGTCGCGGCCTCCGAGGGCCTCGATCTTGAAGATGTCATCGTCACCCCGGCGGGCAAGCGGCGCCTCCTGCGCGTCATCGTGGACGGCGACGACGGCGTCAGCCTCGACAAGGTCGCCGACATCAGCCAGATGGTGTCGCAGGCACTCGACGACAGCGACGTGATGGGCGGCAGCCCGTACGTGCTGGAGGTCTCCTCGCCCGGGGTCGACCGCCCGCTCACCGAGCCGCGCCACTGGCGCCGCGCCAAGGGCAGGCTGGTGAAGGCCGACCTGCGTGACGGCACCTCGCTGGAGGGCCGCGTCCTGGCCGTCGGCGACACCGGCGTCGAGCTGTCGGTGGGGGAGGCCTCACGCCCGCTGGCGTGGGAAGAGCTGGCCAAGGGGCGGGTGCAGGTTGAGTTCCGCCGGCTCGACGACGAGACGGATGATGAAGACGACGCCGGCGACGACGACGGCGATGAGGGCTAGGGGGGAGCCTTGTGGACATTGACATGAGCGTCCTGCGCAGCCTGGAGCGGGAGAAGGACATTTCCTTCGACCTGGTCGTCAAGGCCATCGAGGACGCGCTTCTGATCGCGTACTTCCGCACCGAGGGAGCGGCGGCCAAGGCTCGCGCCGAGCTCGACCGCACCTCCGGGCACGTGACCATCTTGGCGGCCGAGCTCGACGACGAGGGCCAGATCGCCAGGGAGTACGACGACACCCCCGGCAACTTCAGCCGCATCGCCGCGACCACGGCCAAGCAGGTCATCCTGCAGCAGCTCAGGGACGCCGAGGACGAGATCAACTTCGGCGAGTTCGCCAGCCGCGAGGGCGAGCTGGTCGCCGGGGTCATCCAGCAGGGTAAGGACCCCCGGGTGGTGCTGGTCGACCTGGGCAAGATCGAGGCGATCCTGCCGCACAACGAGCAGGTCCCCGGCGAGGACTACGTGCACGGCGAGCGCCTGCGCTGCTATGTGGTGCAGGTGAAGAAGGGCCACAAGGGCCCCTCGGTCACGCTGTCGCGCACGCACCCGAACCTGGTGAAGAAGCTCTTCGCGCTGGAGGTGCCCGAGATCGCCGACGGCACCGTGGAGATCGCCGCCATCGCCCGCGAGGCCGGCCACCGCACCAAGATCGCGGTCCGCTCGCGCCGGGGCGGGGTCAACGCCAAGGGCGCCTGCATCGGCCCGATGGGGTCACGGGTGCGCAACGTCATGACCGAGCTGCACGGCGAGAAGATCGACATCATCGACTGGTCGGACGATCCTGCCGACTTCGTCGGGAATGCCCTGTCGCCGGCGCGGGTTTCACATGTCGAGGTGATCGATCTCGATGGTCGCGTCGCCCGGGTGACCGTGCCCGACTACCAGCTCTCGCTCGCGATCGGCAAAGAGGGGCAGAACGCCCGGCTGGCCGCTCGCCTCACCGGGTGGCGCATCGACATCCGGCCCGATACCCAGGCGCCCGCCGCAGGGGATGCCGTCGGCCCCGCCGATGCCTCCACAAGGTAAGCTTGAGTACGGTGGCCGGGCGGCCCCCCTAAGAACGTGTGTGGGCTGCCGGGTTCGCACGGTAAAGTCCGAGCTGCTCCGCCTGGTGGTGGTCGGGAGTGAGATCATTCCCGACCAGCGAGGACGGCTTCAGGGCCGAGGTGCATATCTGCACCGGGCGCTGAGCTGCCTGGAGCTCGCCGAACGTCGCCGGGCGTTTCCGCGTTCGTTCCGAGTCGCGGAGTCGCTTGACGCGGCGTGTCTGCGCGCTCACCTGGCAGGGCTTGACGCCGAGTAGGACCGGGTGAATGGTTACCAACTGTCATGTAGGACGCCGAGTCGATGGGCGGGTCAGATAGCGATGAGCGCCTGATGAGCATGCGGCGATGAGTACGTCTAGGTAGCGACGGTCCGGCGGCACAGCCTCCCGGGCCGAGTTAGGGAGTGCAGTGGCGAAGGTCCGAGTCTACGAGCTCGCCAAGGAGTTCGGAGTAGAGAGCAAGGTCGTGATGGCCAAGCTCCAAGAAATGGGCGAGTTCGTGCGATCGGCGTCTTCAACGATAGAAGCGCCGGTGGTCCGCAAGCTTACGGAGGCCCTGAAGGGGTCCTCCGATTCCAGGGGCGGCGACAGGTCGTCCAGGGCGCCGAAGGCGTCCCCCCGGCCGGCTCCGAGCCAGGCCGGCAACGGCGCGCCCGCGCCGGGTCAGGGTGTTCCGCGGCCGGGCCCCAGCCCGCGTCCCGGCCCTGGTCCGCGTCCGGGTCCGGCGAACGTCGCGCCGCGCCCGCCAGTTCCGATGCCCCACGTGAACCAGCCTCCGCAGGAGGCCCCCCGCCCGGCCGCGCCGCGTCCCGAGGCCGCTCGCACCGAGGCTCCGCGCCCGGCTGCGCCGCGTCCTGAGGCCGCTCGCGCCGAGGCTCCCCGCACCGAGGCGCCCCGCACCGAGGCCCCCCGCACCGAGGCCCCCCGGTTCGAGGCCCCGCGTTCCGACGCCCGTCCGGCCTCGCCCGGTGGGCGCCCGGGTCCCGGCCCGAAGCCCGGCCCCCGTCCGGGCCCGGCCGCTCCGCGTTCCGGCGCCCCGGCGGCGTCCGGTGGCGGTGCTCCGAGCGCTCCGAGCGCTCCCGGCGCTCCGGCGGGTCCGCGATCCGGCGCGCCCGGCTCCGGCGCTCCGCGTCCGGGCGGCCCGAAGCCGGGTCCGCGCGGCCCGCGTCCGGGCAACAACCCGTTCTCCTCGACCGCGAGCGGCATGGGCCAGCGCCCGCCGCGTCCGGGCCGTGAGGGCGGTGGCCCTCCCGGCCGCGACGGCGCTCCCCGTGAGGGCGGTCCCCGCGAGCCGCGCCGAGATGGCGCCGGTCCGCGCGAGCCGCGCCGCGAGGGTCCCCGCGACGGCGCGATGCCGCGTCCGCCGGGCGCGCGTTCCGGCCCGCCCGGAGCGGCGGGTCCGCGTCCGGGTCCCGGCGCCGGCGGGCCGCGTCCCGGTCCCGGTGCGGGCGGTCCCCGTCCCGGTGGGCCGCGTCCGAACCCGATGATGATGCCTTCGCGCCCGTCCGGCCCCGGCCAGGGCGGTGGCGGCGGTGGCGGTGGCCGTCCCGGTGGCGGCGGCGGTCGTCCCGGTGGCGGCGGTGGCCGTCCCGGCGGTGGCGGTGGCGGTGGCGCCGGTCGTCCTGGTGGCGGCGGCTTCAGCGGCCCCCGCACGGGCACCGGCGGTCGTCCCGGCGGTGGCGCCGGCGCGGGTGCCGGTGGCGGTGGCGGTTTCGCCGGTCGTCCCGGTGGCGGCGGTGCCCGCGGCCGCGGCGGCACGGCGGGAGCCTTCGGGCGTCCCGGCGGCCGTCCGACGCGCGGACGCAAGTCCAAGCGCCAGAGGCGTCAAGAGTTCGACAACATGCAGGCCCCGTCGATCGGCGGCGTGCAGGTCCCCCGCGGCACCGGCCAGACCCTGCGCCTGCCGCGCGGAGCCTCGCTGTCCGACTTCGCCGACAAGATCGGTGCGAACCCCGCCTCGCTGGTGCAGATCATGCTGCACCTCGGCGAGATGGTGACCGCCACCCAGTCGGTGAACGAGGAGACCCTGCAGCTTCTCGGCGCCGAGCTCAACTACGCCATCCAGGTCGTCAGCCCGGAGGAGGAGGACCGCGAGCTTCTCGAGGCCTTCGACATCGAGTTCGGCGAGGACGAGGGCGACGAGAGCGACCTCGCGGCACGCCCGCCGGTCGTGACCGTCATGGGTCACGTCGACCACGGTAAGACCAAGCTGCTGGACGCCATCCGCAACACCAACGTGGTGGCCCGTGAGGCCGGTGGCATCACGCAGCACATCGGCGCCTACCAGGTCGCGACCGAGCACGAAGGCCAGGAGCGCAAGATCACCTTCATCGACACCCCGGGTCACGAGGCGTTCACCGCCATGCGTGCCCGTGGTGCGCAGGCGACCGACATCGCCGTGCTGGTGGTCGCCGCCGACGACGGTGTGAAGCCGCAGACCATCGAGGCCCTCAACCACGCCCACGCGGCGGAGGTGCCGATCGTGGTCGCGGTCAACAAGATCGACAAGGAGGGCGCCGACCCGACGAAGGTCCGCGCCCAGCTCACCGAGTACGGTCTGGTGGCCGAGGAGTACGGCGGCTCGACGATGTTCGTCGACATCAGCGCCAAGCAGGGCCTCGGCATCGACGACCTGCTCGAGGCGATCCTGCTGACCGCCGACGCCGAGCTCGACCTTCGGGCCAACCCGACGATGGACGCCCAGGGCATCGCGATCGAGGCCCACCTGGACAAGGGCCGCGGCCCCGTGGCGACCGTGCTCGTGCAGCGCGGCACCCTGCGGGTCGGCGACTCCATCGTCTGTGGCGAGGCCTTCGGCCGCGTCCGGGCGATGCTGGACGACAGCGGCGAGCAGGTCACCGAGGCCGACCCGTCGCGTCCGGTCCTGGTGCTGGGCCTGACGGCCGTGCCGAGCGCCGGTGACAACTTCATCGTCGTCACCGACGACCGCATGGCCCGCCAGATCGCCCAGCAGCGGGCGGCCCGGCAGCGCATCGCCGACATGGCGAGGTCCAGCCGTCGCCGCACCCTCGAAGAGCTGTTCAGCGACCTGGAGAAGGGCAAGGTCGACGAGCTCAAGCTCATCATCAAGGGTGACGTCTCCGGTTCCGTGGAGGCCCTGGAGGACGCGCTGCTCAAGATCGATGTCGGCGACGAGGTGCGCCTGCGGGTGCTCCACCGTGCGGTCGGCGCGATCACCGAGTACGACGTCAACCTGGCGATCGCGGACGACAACGCCGTCATCATCGGCTTCAACGTGCGACCCGAGGTCCGGGCGCGCGACCTGGCCGAGCGCGAGGGCGTCGACATCCGCTACTACTCGGTCATCTACCAGGCGATCGAGGAGATCGAGGCGGCCCTGAAGGGCATGCTCAAGCCGGAGTTCGAGGAGGCCCAGACGGGCACCGCCGAAGTCCGCGAGGTCTTCAAGGTCCCGAAGATCGGCAACGTGGCGGGCTGTCTGGTCCGCTCGGGCACGATCACCCGCAACAGCAAGGCGCGCATCATCCGCGACGGCGTCGTCGTGGCCGACAACCTCACCGTCTCGTCGCTCCGCCGCTTCAAGGACGACTCGACCGAGGTCCGCGAGGGCTTCGAGTGTGGTATCGGTCTCGGCTACAACGACATCAAGATCGACGACGTCATCGAGACGTTCGAGATGCGGGAGAAGCCGCGCGCCTGACGGCGGTGACGGACACGACGGAGGGTGTCCGTGGGTCTCGGCCCGCGGACACCCCCGGCGTTCCATCGCCCCGCACCCGCGGCGACAGCCATGTACATAGGTGCTCTGACCCTGGACATCCTGCTCGGCGACGTGCACTCGCTCAAGCAGAAGCGCTCAGTGGTGCGTCCTTTGATCGCCGAGGTGCGCCGCCGGTTCCCGGCGGTCGCGGTGGCCGAGACCGGCCATCTCGACCTGCACCGGCGCACCGAGATCGGCGTCGCCGTGGTGTCGGCGACGGCCGGCAACTGCGGTGAGGTGCTCGACGCCTGCGAGCGGCTGGTGGCGTTCCATCCGGAGATCGAGCTGCTGTCCGCCAAGCGGCGGCTGTTCAACGAGGACGAAGATTAGGGGCCCGCGGGAAGTCTCCATTCCCGCGGGCCGTTAAGCGATTAAAGCGAGTAAAGAGGGGGAGCGCGATCGTGGACGCAGCACGCGCCCGCAAACTTGCGGACCGCATTCAGCAGGTCGTCGCCGAGATGCTGGAGCGGCGGATCAAGGATCCCCGCCTCGGCTTCGTGACGGTGACCGACACCCGCATCACCGCCGACCTCCGTGACGCGACGGTGTTCTACACCGTGTTCGGCTCCGAGGCCGAGCGCGCCGACACCGCCGCGGCCCTGGAAAGCGCGAAGGGGATCATCCGTGCGGAGGTCGGCCGCCAGACCGGCGTGCGGTTCACCCCGACCCTGACCTTCAGCCACGACCCTCTGCCCGACAGCGCCCGCCACCTCGACGAGCTGCTCGCCGAGGCCAAGGCCCGGGACGAGGAGATCGCCAAGCGCGCGCAGGGCGCCGTGCACGCCGGCGAGCCCGACCCCTACCGCAAGCCGGGCGACGAAGAGAGCCCGGACGGCCAGGAGCCGCCAGTGGGGGTGGAGGCAGAGTCGCACGACCGGGCGGGGCGTTCGGCGCAGTGATGCCCAGCACGCACACCGGCGATCCCGTGCCCGCGGTGCGCGAGGAGGACTGGCGCCGGGCCGTCGCCCTCATCTCAGGCGCGCGCGAGGTGGCGCTGATCTGCCACGTGACCCCTGACGGCGACGCCCTGGGCTCCATGCTCGGCTTCGGCATGGCGCTGCGGCGGGCGGGCAAGCACGTGGTGGCCTCCTTCGGCGACCGCCACTTCGCCGTGCCTCGCCTGCTGCGCTTCCTCCCCGGCCAGGACCTTCTGGTGGAGCCGGCGGCCTACCCCGCCGAGCCCGACCTGATGATCAGCTTCGACGTCCCCACCATCGACCGGCTCGGCCTGCTCGCCCCCCACGCGGGCAAGGCCGCCGAACTGATCGTCATCGACCACCACCCCTCCAACACCGGGTTCGGCAGCGTCCCCATCGTCGACCCCCGTGCCGCCTCGACGTCCATGCTGGTCGAGGAGCTGATGGCCCGGCTCGGCTACGAGCTCGACCGCGACGTCGCCACCTGCCTCTACACAGGCCTGGTCACCGACACCGGCTCCTTCAAGCACTCCTCCACCACGCCGGCCGTGCACGAGATGGCGGCGCGGCTGGTGGCGACGGGCCTGCGCACCGACGAGATCGCCCGCGAGCTGTGGGACCGCTCCCCGTTCTGCTACCTCAAGCTCCTCGGCACGGTCCTCGGCCGCGTCCGGCTCGACCAGGACGCCGCCGCGGGCGCCGGCATGGTGTGGACCTACGTGTCCCGCGTCGACCGGGCCGCCTACTGCCTGCCCTACGAGGAGGTCGAGGGCATCATCGACGTCATCCGCCGCACCGACGAGCCGGACGTCGCCGTCGTGCTCAAGGAGGACGACGACGGGGCCTGGCAGGTCTCCACCCGGTCCAAGGGAGGAGTGGACGTCGGCCGTGCCTGCACGGCCCTGGGAGGCGGCGGTCACGTCCGGGCGGCGGGCTTCACCTCCCGCGACACCCCCGAGGAGACCATCGCCAAGCTGTGCGCGCTCCTCGGCCCGAAGAGCTGAGCGGCGCCCCGCCCGTTCCCTTCCACCCGCAGACGAGACATCGAGGATGTGCCGATGAGTACGGCCGGCAGCGAGCCGAGCCCCCTGGCGGGCAGCGAGCCGATCACCCTGACGGCCGGTGAGCCGGGTGCTCCGGCAGCCAGAGGGACGCGCGAGAAGCGTCCCGCGCCGCCCAGCGGGCTGGTCATCGTGGACAAGCCGGCCGGCTGGACCTCCCACGACGTCGTGGGCCGGATGCGGCGCCTGGCCGGCACCCGCCGCGTCGGCCACGCGGGCACCCTGGACCCGATGGCCACCGGGGTGCTGGTGGTGGGCGTCGAGAAGGCCACACGGCTGCTCGGCCACCTGGCGCTCACCGAGAAGGGCTACGACGCCACGATCCGGCTCGGGGTCACCACCAACACCGACGACGCCGAGGGCGAGATCCTGGCCGAGGTCGCGGCGGGCCAGGTGACCGACGAGGCGATCCACGCGGGCGTCGCCGCGCTCACCGGGCCGATAGAGCAGGTCCCGCCGCAGGTCAGCGCGATCAAGGTGAACGGCGAGCGCGCCTACAAGCGGGCCAGGGCCGGCGAGGAGGTCGAGCTGCGGGCCCGCCCGGTGACCGTCCACGCCTTCGAGATCACCGCCGTGCGGCGCGAGGGCGACGCGGTCGAGGTGGACGCCTCGGTGCGGTGCACCAGCGGCACCTACATCCGTTCGCTGGCCCGCGACCTCGGCGCCGCGCTCGGCGTCGGCGGTCACCTGACCCGCCTGCGCCGCACCCGCGTCGGCCCCTACGACCTGTCGGTGGCGCGCACCCTGGACGAGCTCGCGCAGGACTGCGTGATCCTGCCGATGGCCGAGGCGGTCGCGGCGGCGTTCCCGCGCATGGACGTCTCGGCCGAGGACGCCCGGCTCATCGGCCACGGCGGCCGGCTCGCCTCGGCGGGTCTGGGAAGCGGCCCGATCGGCGTTTTCGGCCCGGACGGCGCCCTTCTCGCCCTGGTCGAGGAGCGCGGCCGCTCGGTCAAGCCTCTCGCCGTCTTCGTCCCCTGAGGTGCCCGTTGACGCGTGATCTGCCGGACTACGTGTGCGCCTGCGGCCGTTCCAGCGTTCCCTCGGCCCGCCGGTGGCGGTGCGACTGCGGAGGAACGCTGGACCTCGCGCCCGTCCCGCTCGCCTGGAACCCCCGCCCCGGCGACCACTCCCTGTGGCGTTACCGGGACGCCATCGCCGTGCCCGGCCGGGAGCTGAGCCTGGGCGAGGGCATGACGCCGCTGGTCGACGCCGCCCTCGACGGCGAGCCCGGCGTGCGGCTGAAGCTCGAGTACGCCTCGCCGACCGGTTCGTTCAAGGACCGCGGGGCGGTCATGCTGGTGGCGCTCGCCCGCCTGCTCGGCGCCGACCGGCTGGTCGCCGACAGCAGCGGCAACGCGGGCACGGCCGTGGCGGCGTACGCGGCCCGCGCGGGCGTCCCGGCCGAGATCTTCGTGCCGGCCGGCACCAGCGAGAAGAAGCTCCACCAGATCAGAGGGCACGGCGCCCGGGTGACCGTGGTGGAGGGGACCCGCGAGGACACCGCCCGCGCCGCCGCCGGCCACGTGGAACGTACCGGAGCCTTCTACGCCAGCCACGTGTACAACCCCTACTTCTACGAAGGCACCAAGACCTACGCCTTCGAGCTGTTCGAGCAGCTCGGCGGGAGGGTCCCCGGCACGGTGGTCCTGCCGGCGGGCAACGGCACACTGGTGATCGGCGCCCACCTCGGGTTCGCCGCCCTGCGCGAGGCGGGCCTCGCCGACCGGGTGCCGCGCATCGTCGCCGTGCAGGCCGAGCGGTGCGCGCCGCTCGCCGCGGCGTTCGCCGCCGGGCGCGCCGAGGTGGCGCCGGTGGCCTCCGGGCCGACGGTGGCCGAGGGCATCGCCATCGCGGCGCCCGCCCGCGGCGCGCGCATCCTCGCGGCCGTCCGCGCCACCGGCGGCGCCGTGGTCACCGTGTCCGAGCAGGAGGTCGCCGGCTCGCACGCCGCCCTGGCCGCCCGGGGGCTGTGGGTGGAGCCCACGGCGGCGGTGGCGTACGCGGCGGTGCGCCGGTTGCGCGCCGAGGGCTCGCCCTACGCCGAGGGGGAGGTCGTGGCGCCGCTGTGCGGCTCGGGGCTCAAGGCGTCCCTCTGAGCCCGTTCGGCGCGCACGACGCCCGGCCGCGCGGCGCCGGAGACCCTGGGCCGGCGCCTGCACCCGGCCGTCGGGGCGCCCGCACCCGGCCGTCGCGGTGTCCGCACCCGGCCGTCGCGGTGTCCGCGAGCCGGGGCCGTCGCCCGGCGGGCCCGCCGCTGGGCTACCCTCGTCCCCGTGCGGGGAAAATGCCCTCCGCGCATGGCAGGCTTGGATGAGCGCGACCATCACCAAGGAACGAGGTCGAGGTGCAGGGCTGGCACGGACTCGACGACGTGCCCGGAGACTGGGGCAGGTCCGTCATCACGATCGGGGTGTTCGACGGTGTGCACCAAGGTCATCAGCGCATGGTCGAACGTGCCGTCGCCATGGCGGCCGACCTGGGGGCCGCCTCCGTGGCGATCACGTTCGACCCCCATCCGGACGAGGTGGTCAGGCCGGGCACCCACCCGCCCCGGCTGAGCACGGCGCGGCACCGCATCGAACTGCTGGGCGCGCTCGGCGTGGACGCCGTGTGCGTGCTGCCGTTCACGCTGGAGTTCTCGCAGATGAGCCCGGACGAGTTCGTCCAGGCGGTGCTCGTCGACCGCCTGCACGCCGCCGGGGTCGTCGTGGGGGAGAACTTCCGCTTCGGCCACAAGGCCGCGGGCGACATCGAGACGCTCCGCCAGCTCGGTGAGAAGTACGACTTCGTGGCCGAAGGGGTTCCGCTGGTGAGCAACGGCGAGGCGATCTCCTCCAGCATGATCCGAGAGCTGCTCGCCTCGGGCGACGTCGAGGGCGCCGCGGTGGCGCTCGGCCGGCCGCACCGCGTCGAGGGCGTCGTCGTGCGCGGCCATCAGCGCGGCAGGGCGCTGCTCGGCTTCCCGACGGCCAACGTCGAGTCGCCCTCGTTCACCGCCATCCCGGCCGACGGGGTCTACGCGGGGTGGCTCGAGTGCACCCAGTCGCCCTCCCCGTACGAGGGCGAACGGTGGCCGGCGGCCATCTCCATCGGCACCAACCCGACCTTCGAGGGCGTGGAGCGCACCGTCGAGGCCTACGCCCTCGACCGCGACGACCTCGACCTGTACGGGGCGCACGTGGTGGTCGACTTCACGGCCCGGCTGCGCGACACGCTGAAGTTCGACTCCATCGACGCGCTGATCGACCAGATGCGCCACGACGTCGACCAGGCGCGCCGGCTGCTCACCGGCCCCTGACCCGTGCGCCGCGGCCCGGCGCCGCGACCCGGCCGCGGCCCGGCGCCGCGGCCGGTCGGCCGCGCCCTGTTCGCGGGCCTGTTCGCGCATTGAACGCGCCGGTCTCGCGGCGATGGTAGCCTGACGTGTCGGCTCGGTCGCGGCTTCGCGCTGCCCGCCGACCTGTTACGGCGACTGTAGGCACACACGGTCGTGCGTAGTTCCGAATCTGAGGTGTGCCCGTAGACAGTTGAAGGAGAGCCGTGTCGCTCGACACCGCCGCCAAGAAGACGATCATCGACGAGTACGGGACCGGAGACGGTGACACCGGGTCCCCCGAGGTGCAGATCGCGCTGCTCAGCAAGCGCATCAGCGAGCTCACCGAGCACCTCAAGACCCACAAGCACGACCACCACAGCCGCCGGGGGCTCCTGCTGCTGGTCGGCCGGCGCCGGCGCCTGCTCAAGTACCTCATGAGCAAGGACATCACGCGCTACCGCACCCTGATCGAGCGGCTCGGCCTGCGCCGATAGTCTGGGAGGGAGCGGCTCCGCGCCGCTCCCTCTCTCATATCAGGGCAAAGGCCGCCTGATATGGAGAAACGGGTCGGCGCGTCCCGTGCGACGGGCGCCGTTTCCGAGCACACTGGCCTGACGAGACAACTGAACAGCCGAGAAAGTGCCCCGCGTCCGCACAGCACAGCAACGCGCGTCCCGTGACGCCTGCGGGCCGGTCCTCGGTAGTGGCTTCCGGATGCCGACGGCGAATGCGCCGCGCAGTCCGGGTGCTTCGATCGAAGACCGGCGCTGCACATGACGGGGAGCCGGCATAACGGAGCCAGGCACGAGCCCGCCGACCGCGACGAGAAACCGGTCGGCCCGGCGAGTGCCTGAGTGCGCGACAACACGGACGCGGGCGACCGAAGAGGAGGTCCCCCGTGGAGGGTGTCCACAGCACGGAAGCCGTGATCGACAACGGCTCGTTCGGCACGCGTACCATCCGGTTCGAGACCGGGCGGCTCGCGCGCCAGGCGGCGGGAAGCGCCGTCGTCTACCTTGACGACGACACTATGGTCCTGTCCGCCACCACCGCGTCCAAGCATCCGAAGGAGAGCCTGGACTTCTTCCCGCTCACCGTCGACGTCGAGGAGCGGATGTACGCCGCGGGCCGCATCCCCGGCTCGTTCTTCCGCCGTGAGGGGCGGCCGTCCGAGGACGCCATCCTCACCTGCCGCCTGATCGACCGCCCGCTGCGCCCGTCCTTCGTCAAGGGCCTGCGCAACGAGGTGCAGGTCGTGGCGACGATCATGGCCCTCAACCCCGACCACCTGTACGACGTGGTGGCGATCAACGCGGCCAGCCTGTCCACCCAGCTCGCCGGACTGCCGTTCTCCGGCCCGATCGGCGGCGTGCGCGTCGCGCTGATCAGCGGCCAGTGGGTGGCCTTCCCGACCCACTCCGAGCTGGAGGGCGCGACCTTCGACATGGTCGTCGCCGGCCGGGTGCTCGAGGACGGCGACGTCGCGATCATGATGGTCGAGGCCGAGTCCACCCGCGACACCCTCAAGCTGGTCGCCGACGGCGCGGTCGCTCCGAACGAGGAGACCGTCGCCGCGGGCCTGGAGGCCGCCAAGCCCTTCATCAAGGTGCTTTGCGAGGCGCAGGCCAAGATCGCTCAGGTCGCCGCCAAGGAGACCGCGCAGTTCCCGATCTTCCTGGACTACCAGGAGGACGCCTACGAGGCCGTCGCCGGGGCCGTCAAGAGCGAGCTGGCCTCCGCGCTGACCATCGCGGGCAAGAAGGAGCGCGAGACCGAGCTCGACCGGGTCAAGACCCTTGCCCTGGAGAAGGTCGGCTCCGACTTCGAGGGTCGCGAGAAGGAGATCTCCGCCGCCTTCCGCTCGCTGACCAAGAAGCTCATGCGCGAGCGGGTCATCAGCGAGGGCGTCCGCATCGACGGCCGCGGCACCAAGGACATCCGCCAGCTCAGCGCCGAGGTCCAGGTGGTCCCGCGGGTCCACGGCTCGGCCCTGTTCGAGCGCGGTGAGACCCAGATCCTGGGCATCACCACGCTGAACATGCTGCGCATGGAGCAGATGATCGACACGCTCAACCCCGAGCGCACCAAGCGGTACATGCACAACTACAACTTCCCGCCGTACTCCACCGGTGAGACCGGCCGCGTGGGTTCGCCCAAGCGCCGGGAGATCGGCCACGGCGCGCTCGCCGAGCGGGCGCTGCTTCCGGTGCTGCCCACGCGCGAGGAGTTCCCGTACGCCATCCGCCAGGTGTCGGAGGCGCTCAGCTCCAACGGCTCGACCAGCATGGGCTCGGTCTGCGCCTCGACCATGGCCCTGTTGGACGCGGGCGTCCCGCTGAAGGAGATGGTCGCGGGCATCGCCATGGGCCTCATCGGCGAGGGCGACCAGTACGTCACCCTGACCGACATCCTCGGGGCCGAGGACGCCATGGGCGACATGGACTTCAAGGTCGCCGGCACCCGTGAGCTCATCACCGCCCTGCAGCTCGACACCAAGCTCGACGGCATCCCGGCCTCGGTGCTGGCCGGCGCGCTCAAGCAGGCCAGGGCGGCGCGGCTGGCGATCCTCGACGTGATGCAGGAGGCGATCGACTCCCCGGCGGAGATGAACCCGACCGCGCCGCGCATCATCACCATCAAGGTTCCGGTCGACAAGATCGGCGAGGTCATCGGCCCCAAGGGCAAGATGATCAACCAGATCCAGGACGACACCGGCGCCGAGATCACCATCGAGGACGACGGCACGATCTACATCGGGGCGACCGACGGGCCGTCGGCCGAGGCCGCGCGGACGACGATCAACTCGATCGCCAACCCGCACATGCCCGAGATCGGCGAGCGCTACCTGGGCACGGTCGTCAAGATCGCCGCCTTCGGCGCGTTCATCAGCCTGCTGCCCGGCAAGGACGGCCTGCTGCACGTCTCGCAGATCCGCAAGCTGCACGGCGGCAAGCGCATCGAGAACGTCGAGGACGTCATGAACGTCGGCGACAAGGTCCAGGTGGAGATCGCCGAGATCGACTCGCGCGGCAAGCTGTCCCTGGTGCCGGTGGAGGTCATCGAGAAGGAGGCCGCGGCCAAGGCCGAGAGCGGCGACGACGTCGAGGACGCGCCGCACGCCGACGCCGAGCCGCGCGAGGACCGTCCGGAGCGCGGTGAGCGTTCCGAGCGTTCCGAGCGCTCCGGCGGCGACCGGCCGCGCCGTTCCCGCACCCGAGGCGGACGGGACGACCGCAACTCGTGACGACCACCACTCTGCACCCCGGCAAGGACGGCGCCGGAGTCGTCCGGCGCACCGTCCTCCCAGGTGGGCTCCGAGTGGTGACCGAGACCATGCCGACCGTGCGATCCGTCGCGGTCGGCATGTGGGTCGGCATCGGCTCGCGTGACGAGGCCCCCGAGCACACGGGGGCCACCCACTTCCTCGAGCACCTGCTGTTCAAGGGCACTCCCACCCGCGACGCGCTGGAGATCTCCGCGGCGATCGAGGGCATCGGCGGCGAGATCAACGCCTTCACCGCCAAGGAGTACACCTGCTACTACGCGCGGGTGCTCGACGAGGATCTCCCGCTGGCCATCGACGTGCTCGCCGACGTGGTGACCTCCTCCCTGGTCACCGCCGAGGACGTCGAGTCCGAGCGCGGGGTGATCCTGGAGGAGATCGCCATGCACGACGACGACCCCTCGGACGTCGTGCACGAGCAGTTCTCCGCCGAGCTGTACGGCGACACCCCCATCGGGCGGCCCATCCTCGGCTCGGTCGAGTCGATCAACGAGCTGTCGCGCGACCGCATCGCCGAGTACTACCAGAGCTACTACCGGCCCCCGCACACCGTCGTGTCGGTGTGCGGCAACATCACCCACGAGCGCGTGGTCGAGCTGGTGGCCGCGGCCTACCAGCGGGCGGGCGCCCTTGGCGGCTCGGCCGAGCCGGCCGCCCCGCGCCTGTCCGGCCCGGGAGCCGCGCCCCGCGCGGGCGTCCGGGTCGTCGACCGGCCGACCGAGCAGGCCAACCTGGTCCTGGGCACCACCGCCTACGCGCGCACCGACGACCGCCGCTTCGCCCTGGGCGTCCTGAACGCCGCCCTGGGCGGAGGCATGTCGTCGCGGCTGTTCCAGGAGATCCGCGAGAAGCGCGGGCTGGCCTACTCGGCCTACAGCTACACCGCGCAGTACGCCGACACCGGCCAGTTCGGCATCTACGTCGGCTGCCTGCCCGGCAAGGCCGACGACGTGCTGAAGATCTGCCGCGAGGAGATCGCCCGCGTCGTCGCCGAGAGCTTCACCGAGGAGGAGCTCCAGCGAGGCAAGGGCCAGATGCGCGGCGGCCTGGTCCTCGGCCTGGAGGACACCGGCTCGCGCATGTCCCGCATCGGCAAGAGCGAGCTGGTGTACGACACGCTGATGCCGGTGGACGAGGTCCTGGCCCGCATCGAGGCGGTCACCCCCGACCAGGTCGACGCGGTGGCCAAGGAGATCCTGACCCAGCCCCTCACCCTGGCCGTCATCGGCCCCTACGGCGACAAGGACTTCAGCTCCTTCATCGCCTGACCTGCCACACCCGAGGATGCCCCGCCTGCGCACGACCGGCGGGGCATCCTCATCGTTTCCGGCCCTCTCCCTTCCCCGAGCCATCGCGGGCCTGGTGATCAGACGGGCGCCGGTGATGCGCGTTCGCCGGGTGTGGTGCTCTCTCCGTCCTGGCCGGGTTTCTTCCCGGCGCCGGGTCGGTGGGGTGGTGTGCGGCGGAGTCGGCGCCGTCGTATGGCGCGGGAGGTGGCGCAGTGGCCGCGGGGTTCGCGGAGGCCGGTCTCCGGAATGGCGCGGTGGTGGTGGCGGTACGCTTGGGGCTCGTGATCAGGGTTGGGGTTCTGGGCGCCCGTGGGCGCGTCGGCGTGGAAGTCTGCAAGGCCGTGCACGCGGCCGACGACATGGAGCTGGTGGCGGCGGTCGACGCCGGCGACGACATCGAGGGGCTGTCCGCCGCCGAGGTGGTCGTCGACTTCACCCATCCCGACGTGGTCATGGACAACCTCAGGTGGTGCGTCGAGCACGGCGTCCACCCCGTGGTCGGCACCACCGGCTTCGACGCCGGGCGGTTGGCGACCGTCCGGGGCTGGCTGGAGGCCAACCCCGGGGTCAACGCGCTGATCGCCCCCAACTTCGGCATCGCCGCCGTGCTGATGATGCACTTCGCCCAGCAGGCCGCGCGCTACTTCGACTCCGTCGAGATCGTCGAGCTGCACCACCCGAACAAGGCCGACGCACCCTCCGGCACGGCCCGCCGCACGGCCGAGCTGGTCGCCGAGGCGCGCCGCGCGGCCGGCCTCGGCGCCATGCCCGACGCCACCACCGCCGAGCTCCCCGGGGCGCGCGGCGCCGACGTCGAGGGAGTGCGGGTGCACGGGGTCCGCCTGGCCGGTCTGATCGCCCATCAGGAGGTCCTGCTCGGTGGCGATGGCGAGATCCTGACGATCCGTCACGACACCATGAACCGCTCGTCGTTCACCCCGGGCGTCCTGCTCGGCGTCCGCCGCGTCCGTGACCTGCCCGGCCTCACCGTCGGCCTGGAGCACCTGCTCGACCTGTGACCGTCCGGCGTGCCGGGCCCCGGCAGCCGGTGGAAGGGGAAGCTGCGGCGGCTCTTGGCGGTGGCCGTGAGACCGGCCTGGCGGCGTCCCCAGGCACCGTAGAGCGGCATTCAGCCCTCGGGGCGGGATTCCTACCTATAACGGGTCATACGCCGTCCTAGCCGCTTACAGGGCGAGCCCGATCGTGAACAAAAGGCCGAAGGCGAGCTGCAGGCGCCCGGTCTGCTGCAGCGTGGCGATCAGGGCCGGCCCCGTCGCACCGTCCCGCACCGCCCGCACGGGCATCAGCGCCAGGGGCAGCGCCAGCACGGTGAGCGCCGTGAAGGGGCGTGCGAATGCCAGGGCCAGCGCGACGGCGAAGGGCAGCAGCAGGCAGCCGGCGTACAGCGTGCGGGTGCGCGCGTCGCCGAGCACGACGGCGAGCGTGCGCTTGCCGGCCGGGCCGTCGGTGGCGATGTCGCGCAGGTTGTTGACCACCAGAAGCGCGCAGGCCAGCAGCCCCACCGGTACGGCCGCCGCGACCGCGAGCCAGGGCAGGGACTCAAGCTGGACGTAGGTCGTGCCCGCGACCGCCACCAGGCCGAAGAAGACGAAGACCGAGATCTCGCCGAAGGCCCGGTAGCCGTACGGGCGCGAGCCTCCGGTGTAGAACCACGCGGCGGCGATCGCCAGCGCCCCCACGGCGAGCAGCCACCAGGCGCCGGTCGCGACGACCAGCGCGAGCCCGGCCACGGCGGCGGCCAGGAAGCATCCCAGCGCGGCGAGCAGCACCGAGCGAGGGGCGGCGACGCGGGAGCCGACCAGCCGCAGCGGCCCGACGCGCTGCTCGTCGGTGCCGCGCACGCCGTCGCTGTAGTCGTTGGCGTAGTTGACGCCTACCTGCAGGACCAGCGCGACGAACAGGGCGAGCAGCGCCCGCCACCAGACCGCTCCGCCGTAGGAGATGGCCACCCCCGTGCCGACGGCGACGGGGACCACCGCGGCGGGGAGGGTGCGGGGCCGTGCCCCCGCGAGCCACTGAGCGGGTGTCGCCAACGTCGCCTCTTCCACGAGTCCGGTCCTGCGCGGCCTGGCCTCCACGGTGGTACGCGCGCGCCGGAGCCGCCCAGGAAAGTGCCTATGCAGGGTAAATCATGATGACTCCATGACCAGCGCCGGGGTGCCGGCCACACCACATCCGACCGCCCCGCCGGGCCGCTGCGGCACGCTCCGGCGGGTGCGCATGGAGGAGTGGATGCCGGTCGGGACGGGGGCGCCGGCTGGGGGGATCGGTCAGCCGATGTCGGTGGTCATGCGGATCATGCGCACGGCGCGGTCCATCTCCAGGATGCGCTCGGCTTCGTCGGGGCCCCAGCCGGCCGAGGACAGGAAGTCGAGCATCGCCTTGTCCTCGGCGAAGACCCAGGTGACGACCGTGGTGAAGCCGTCCTCGCGGAGGTGGTCCACGGTGGCGTTCAGCAGCCTGCTGCCGTGCCCGCGGCGGGTGTGGCCGGGGTCGACGAGCAGCGTGAGCAGCTCGGCGGTGGTCGCCGGATCGAGATCGGGATCCTCGGCGGGCCCGTGGGAGGCCAGCCCGACCACGCGCTGCCCGCCGGGCTCGGCGTGCCCCTCGGCGAGGGAGGTCAGCGGGTCGTCGGTCTCGACCGCGACCAGCACCCGGTGGCGCGGAGAGGGAGGCGAGACCACGGCCTCATCCCACTGGCGGTTCCAGATCTCCTGGGACGCCGGGCCGGTCATCTGCTCCAGCGGCCCCTCGGGCAGGACGTCGCGGTAGGCCGCCTTCCACGCCCGGATCTGAGTGCCCGTCACCGCCGGGACGTCCTCGCGCCGCGCCGCGCGCACCCCAACGTCAGCCATCGGGCCGCCCCCTTCTCCTCCGGTTTCCAACACCGTATCGGGACCCGTGCCCACCGGTGACCCGTGGGCCTCGGCGAACCGCGGCGGGGAGGCCTCAGGAGGGGAGAGGGGCGTGCCGGCGGCGTCTGGCGCGGTAGGCGCGGGTCTTGGTGCGGTTGCCGCAGACCCGCATGGAGCACCACGAACGCGAGCGGTTCTTGGAGGCGTCGATGAACGCCCACTGGCAGGAATCCTCGGCGCATACCTTCAGGCGCGGCCAGCCGCCCTCGGCGTGCGCCCGCAGGATGGCCGCGGCGAGCATCCCGACGCCTCGGGCCGCGCCGGTGCCCAGCGGCTCGGCGACGGGGACCCGCTCCGCGCCGAGCCTGACCCGCAGAGGCAGCGCCGCCAGCGCCCCCTCCAGTTCGCCCGGCATCGCGTCAGGCCCGACCGGCGTCTCGCCCAGGCCGGCCCCTGCGCCGAGGTCGTCCGCTGCGCCGAGGTCGTCTGCCGCGTCGAGGTCAACGGCCCCGTCGAGGTCTGCGGTCGGACCGGGGTCATCGGCCGCGTCGAGGTACGCGGTCGGACCGGGGTCGGCGGTTGGGCCAGGGGTGGCGGTCGCGCCGGGGGCCACGGTTGCGCCGAGGTCTTGGGTCGGGCCGAGCTCTCCGGTCATGCCAGGATCTCCGGTCGGGCCGGGGGCGGCGGTCGGGCCGGGATCGGGGGGTGCGCCGTAGTCCGTGGTCGGGCTGAGGGCGCCCGTCGCGTCCGGGCCGGCGGGCGGGTGGAGGTCGTTCCGTGCCGGGTTCCATCCGGCGGGCGGGTGGAGGTCGTTTCGTGCCGGGTCCGGTTCGGCGGGTGCAGGAGTCTGCGCGGTGTCCTGCCCGGCGAGGCGCGGATGCCCGGGCGGGCGCTGGCGCAGCGCCGTGCGCAGCCCTTCGCGCAGGGCGATCGCGAGCGCCCAGTCATCGTCCACCGCGCGGTCGGTCGCGGAGATGAGGCCGCGCTCGCGCAGCCAGACGGCCAGCTCGGCGGGGGAGGCCAGTTCGTCTGTGTCCGCTTCGGCGTCGTAGGTGTTCATGAAGTCGCGGAGCAGCTCGACGGGCCCGTCCATGCGACCACTGTAGGGCAGCCTCCGGTACGGTCCGCCTGCGCCGGGCTCAGCCGGACCCCGGCGCGAGCTGGGCGTCCAGCGTCGCGCCGAGGCGACGGACGCCCTCGGCCAGCTCGGCGACATGGGCGGCGGCGATGTGGGTGACCCGGATGTGCGGGCAGGGTGGTTCGGCGGAGTGGTAGATCGCCCCTGGGCTGACCAGGACCCCGGCGCGCTGGGCGGACTCGACGAGCGCCGTCTCGTCGACGTCCTGGGGGAGCCGCACCCACAGGTGGAGCCCGCCCGGGGGCATGTAGGGCACGCGCGCGGAGGGCAGGTGGCGGGCCAGGGCGGAGGCCAGCGCGTCACGCCGCACCGCCAGCTCTGCCGTCACCGCCGCCCGGTGACGCCGCCAGGCGGGGGAGCCGAGCAGCTCCAGCGCGGTCTCCTGCAGGGGGCGGGCGACGAAGAACGACTCCACGAGCTGGGCGGCTCGCAGCCGCCGCGCCGCCGGGCCCCGCGCGATCACCGCGGCCACCCGCAGGCTCGGCGCGGTGACCTTGCTGAGCGAGTTGACGTGCACGACGGTGCCGTGGGCGTCCATGGTGACCAGCGGCGGCGGGACGGGGCTCGTGGCCAGGTAGCGCGCGTAGTCGTCCTCGATCACGAACGCCCCGGCGGCCCTTGCCACGGCGAGGACCTGGCCGCGGCGTTCGGCCGACAGCACCACGCCGGTGGGGTTGTGCAGGGTCGGCTGGCAGTAGAACACCCGCGCGCCGGTGACGGCGAACGCCTCGGCCAGCAGGTCGGGACGCACTCCGGCGGCGTCCATCGGCACGGCTACCGCTCGCAGCCCGGCGGCGCGGGCGGCGGCCAGCGCTCCGGGGTAGGTGGGCGTCTCGACCAGCATCGCGGCGCCGGGCGCGGACAGGGCGCGAAAGGCATGGGTCAGCGCGGCCTGCCCGCCGCTGACGATCAGTACGTCGGCGTGGGTGACACCGCCGCCCACCTCGGCGGCGAACCAGCGCCGCAGCTCGGCCAGGCCGTTCAACGGCGGGATCGCCCAGGCGTCCGCGCGGCGCACGGCGCGGACGGCGGCGTTCGCCAGGGCCTTGGACGGGCGCAGCCCCGGGTGGAGGTAGCCGCCGGCCAGCGGGATGACGCCCTCGGGAGGCGGGGTGAGCAGTCCGGCGACCGCCGCGTCGTCGACGGACCGGTCGCCAAGCGAGACCGTCTGCCATGACAGGTCGGTGGCCTCTCCGGTCGTCGCGGCGACGGAGGGCGCGACGAAGGCGCCGCTCCCCGGACGGGTGACGACCCTGCCTTCGGCCGCGAGCGCCGCCAGCGCCCGGGACACGGTGACGGGGCTGACCTTGTGGCGTCGCACCAGCTCGCGGCTGGACGGCAACCGGTCGCCCGGCCGCAGCCGCGCCGCCTCCTCGCGCAGCGATGCGGCGATCCGGACGATACTGCTATCGTCATTCATGAAAGGCAACAGTAGCGCTACTGCTCGAACGGCAGTAGCGATCCCCCTTGGTCTGCTCCGCTCTTGGCGCAGGCCCACCGGCGACCAGAGCGACGTCCCCCGAGCGGCGGCGGCGGGAGAACGTGCCGGAGTGGCGGAGGATGCCGCGCCAGGATCAGGGCCCGGGACGGCGGACGGCGCGGTCCCGCGAGTGCGGTCCGGAGTGGCGCAGGGCGCCGAGCCGGGAGTGCGGGCCGGCACAGGGGACGGCGCGGTGCCGGGGAAGCCGTCCGTGCCCGGTGGCCGGATGGTGGCCGGTGCGGGCCGGTGGGCGGGGACGTCGCTGGCGGGCCTGGGGGTCGTGGCGTTCTCGGGGACGTTGACGGCGACCGCTTTCGCCCTGCGGGGCTTCGACCCGTACTTCGTGGCGGTCGGCCGGGCCGCCGTGGCCGCGGTGGCGGCGGTGGTCTGCCTGCTGGCCGCCGGCGCCGCGCCGCTGCCTCCTCGGGCCCAGTTCCGGTCCTACGCCGCGATCGCGTTCGGCGTCGTCTTCGGGTTTCCCCTTTTCAGCGGCCTGGCTCTGGCCGCCGGGGCGAGCGTCTCGCACGCGGCCGTCGTCGTCGGCCTGCTCCCGGCCGCTACGGCCGTGTTCGCCGTTCTTCGGGCCGGGGAACGGCCGCGCCCGCTGTTCTGGGTTGCGAGCGCGGCGGGCGCGGCCTCGGTCACGGTCTTCACGCTCACCAGGGGAGGCGGCCGGCTCGCCGCCGCGGACCTGCTCATGGTCGCCGCACTGGTCTGCGCCGCGGTGGGGTACACCGAGGGCGGACGCCTGGCGCGGCACACGGCCGGCTGGCGGGTGATCTCCCACGCCCTGGTGCTGGCGGCCCCGGTGACCGTGCCGGTCGCGGTGATCCTGTGGTTCACCACCGCTCACCGTCTGTCGACGGACGTGATGGCCGGGTTCGCCTACGTGTCACTGGTGTCGATGTTCCTGGGCTTCATCCCCTGGTACGCGGGCCTCGCGCGGGGCGGCATCGCCCGCGCCGGTCAGACCCAGCTCCTCCAGCCGCTGCTGACGCTGCTGCTGGCATGGTGGCTGCTGGGGGAGAGTTCGGACCCCGCCACCCTGACCGCCGCCGTGGCCGTGCTGGTGTGCGTAGCCCTGACCCAGCGCGCCCGCTGACCGATGTCCGGGGAACGACTCCATGTCCCGGGAACGGCCGCGCGCCGCACATGGCGCCGAATTCGCCGTACTCCTTCCCGCCGACGCGGCGCCGGGTGGAGGCCCGGTCGATGCGGGGAGGGGATCATGCCGGGGAGGGGTGGGTGGTCGGGCGTTCGGCGCTTCCCCTTTCTGCCGCGTGGGGGCGGGTAGCGGCGGCCCGCGGAGGGCGGATGGGGGTGGTGCGCTCTTGCGGAGTCGGGCGCCGGGTGGAGGCCCGGTCGAGGCGGGGAATGGATCGTGCCGGGGGAGAGGTGGGTGGTCGGGCGTTCGGCGCTGTCCCTTCTGCCGCGCGGTGTTGCGTAGCGGTAGTGCAGGGAGAGCGGATGGGGTGGTGGGCGCTTGTGGAGCCGGGTGCCGGGGGGGTGGGGGAAGGAGTCGGGTGCCGGGCGTGGGGGAAGGGGTCAGGCGCCTAGGGGGACGGAGTAGACCAGGCGGAAGCGGTCGCCGGGGACGACGATGTCGCTGGTCTCCACGGGGCGGTCGCCGGACCAGTGGGTGCGCTCGATGTGCAGGACGTGCACGCCGGTGGGCAGGTCGAGCAGGTCGCTCTCGGTCGGCTGCGGGACGCGGGTGTGCACGCTCTCGCGAATGTCGGTGATCTTGACTCCGGCGGCGGACATGCGGGCCAGCAGGCTCTTGCGCCCGTTGGTGCCCTCTTCGGGGCAGGAGTGGGGGCGGCCGAACTCGACCGGCTCATAGGAGGTGGCGAGCTGCATCGGCTTGCCGTCGGTGCGGAAGACGTAGCGGGTGCGGGTGACCGGCTCGGCGGCGTCGAGCCGGAGGCGGCGGGCGATCTCGGGCCCGGCCTTGACCGGCTCGCTGCGCCAGTCCCACGTGGCGCGGTGGCCGCCGGCCTGCATGTCGGCGGCGAACGGGGCGTCGTGGTCGATGTTGCGGCACCGTTGCAGGGGATAGAGCACGGACTTCTCGCGGACGTAGTGCCCGGAGCCGACCTTGCCGATGATGAGGCCTTCGGCGGCCAGGACGCGCAGGGCGTGACGGGCGGCGGTCTCGCCGACGCGGAAGCGCTGGGTGAGTTGCGCGCGGGACGGGATGGGCGCGCCCGGCGGCAGGGTGCCATCGACTATCTGCGCCCGCAGCTCTTCGACCACACGGAGGTACACCGGATCGTTGCCAGTCATCCGTCCATCCCTAAGGGTGTTCGAGATCGTTTTCCTATCTTGCCGTAATCGAAGGACAACTAGGAGTAATGGCGAACACTTGGAGTCCCAACTTTACGAAACGTGATTCTGTGGCGACATTGCGTTCCACCTGGACGGAAAAGTGAGGAGCGGTACGGGGGACGCCGCCCGCCACCAGGACGGGCGCACGACCGGGTGGGACGGGAGTGCGTCCGGCCGGCGGGCCGGAGCCCCCGCCGGCGCCGCCCGCACGGACGATCGGAAAATTCTTCTCAGATGTGTGTAACGCCGCCGTAAGCGGGGCCGATTGCACGGATAGAGGTCGTCGATGTGTGTACCCCCGAGCACATATCGACGGCCTCTGTCCATGTCACACCATGTCAGGCCATCTCCCCAGCAACCGGTGCACACCCGGATCGACCGACGTGCCGCCACGAACCGGGGTGGCGGGGTCCACCGTCTTCGCGGATCCAGGTACCGTTCCGTCTATGGCATCGCCAACCGGAACCTCCGACGCGCCCTTCGGGCGCATGCTGACCGCGATGGTCACGCCGTTCACCGCCGACGGCGCCGTGGACATCGACGGTGTCCAGCGCCTGGCCACCTACCTCGTTGACGACCAGCGCAACGACGGTGTCGTCGTCAGCGGCACCACGGGAGAGTCCCCCACCACCAGCGATGCCGAGAAAGAGCTCATACTGAAGGCCGTGCTCGAGGCGGTCGGCGACCGGGCGACCGTCGTGGCCGGCGCGGGCACCAACGACACGCGCCACTCCGTCGAACTGGCCAGGACCGCCGAGCGCGCCGGCGCCCACGGCCTGCTGGTGGTGACGCCGTACTACAACAAGCCGCCCCAGGAGGGGCTGTACCGCCACTTCACGGCCGTCGCCGACGCCACCGGCCTGCCGGTCATGCTGTACGACATCCCCGCCCGCACGGGCACCCCGATCGCCACCGAGACGCTGCTCCGCCTGGGCGCCCACCCGCGCATCGCCGCGGTGAAGGACGCCAAGGGCGACCTGTTCGCCGCCTCGCAGGTGATGGCCGCCACCGACCTCGCGTACTACTCCGGGGACGACGCGGTCAACCTGCCCTGGCTGTCGATCGGGGCGGCCGGGTTCGTCAGCGTGGTCAGCCACGTGGTGGGCGCCGAGCTGGCCTCCATGATCGGCCTGTTCCAGTCGGGCCACGTGGAGGGCGCCCGGTCGGTGCACCAGCGCCTGCTGCCGGTGATCACGGGCATCATGACCCGCAGCCAGGGCGCGATCATGGCGAAGGCCGCGCTGGGCCTCATGGGAAGGCCGGTGGGCCCGGTGCGCGCGCCGCTCGTCGACGCCACCGGGGAGCTCGTCGCGACTCTGCGCGAAGACCTGGTCGCGGGCGGGGTGAAGTTGTCCGACTGAAATGCCGCCTACTCTGGGTGCGGCCGACGAAACCGCGCGCCCGGCCGGGCGCGCGCCGGGCCGGGGCCGCCGCGCGTACGTCGTGAGCGGCGGAGCACCCACCTGAACGAGTCGCCGCGCGCTGTTCGCGGCGGGGAGGAACTGAGAGTTTGAGAGAGAGACACGACGATCTCGGCCCGCGACGCGCCGGACGGCTCGGCGAGGGAGCCGTACACGCGCGGCGGGCCGATGTACACGGGGGGAGAGCATGAGTCATCCGCATCCCGAGCTGGGGCCGCCTCCGGCCCTGCCGGAGCACGGCCTGCGCATCGTCGCGCTCGGCGGGCTCGGTGAGATCGGCCGCAACATGGCGGTCTTCGAGTTCGACGGCCGGCTGCTGGTGGTCGACTGCGGCGTGCTGTTCCCGGAGCCGGACCAGCCGGGCGTCGACCTGATCCTGCCCGACTTCGACTACATCCGGGACCGCCTGGACCAGGTCGAGGCGGTCGTGCTGACCCACGCCCACGAGGACCACATCGGCGCCGTCCCGTACCTGCTGCGCGAGCGCCGCGACATCCCCCTGGTCGGCTCCCGCCTGACCCTGGGCATGATCGAGAGCAAGCTCACCGAGCACCGCATCCAGCCGGTCAAGGTCGAGGTCGCCGAAGGGCAGCGGCAGCGGTTCGGCCCGTTCGAGTGCGAGTTCTTCGCGGTCAACCACTCCATCCCCGACGCCCTCGCCGTGGCGATCAGGACGCCCGCGGGCATCGTCCTGCACACCGGCGACTTCAAGATGGACCAGCTTCCGCTCGACGGCCGGTTGACCGACCTCGGCGGGTTCGCCAGGCTCGGCGCCGAGGGCGTCGACATGCTGATGTCCGACTCCACCAACTCCGAGGTGCCCGGCTTCGTGCCGAGCGAGGCCACCATCGGGCCGGTGGTCGACGAGGTCTTCCGCAGCGCGACCAAGCGCATCATCGTGGCCTGTTTCGCCTCGCACGTGCACCGCGTGCAGCAGGTGTTCGACGCCGCCGAGCAGAACGGCCGCAAGGTCGCGCTCATCGGCCGCTCGATGGTCAGGAACATGGGCGTGGCCCGCGACCTGGGTTACCTGCGAATTCCGCCGGGCCTGCTGGTGGACGCCCGCGAGATCGAGGAGTGGCCGCCGGAGGACGTCGTGCTGATCTGCACGGGGTCGCAGGGCGAGCCGATGGCCGCGCTGTCGCGCATGGCCAACCGGGACCACCCCATCCGGGTCGCCGAGGGCGACACGGTCATGCTCGCGTCGTCGCTGGTGCCGGGCAACGAGACGGCCGTCAACAAGGTCATCAACGGCCTAACCCGCTGGGGCGCGCGCGTGGTCCACAAGGGCAACGCGCTGGTGCACGTCTCCGGCCACGCCGCCGCGGGCGAGCTGCTGTACGTGCTGAACGCCACCAAGCCGTCGAACTTCATGCCCGTGCACGGCGAGTGGCGCCACCTGCGGGCGCACGCGAAGCTGGCCGCGCTCACCGGCGTGCCCGACGACCACATCGTCATCGCCGAGGACGGCGTGGTCGTCGACCTGGTCGACGGCCGGGCGCGCATCGTCGGCGCGGTCCCGTGCGGCTATGTCTACGTGGACGGCTCGTCGGTCGGCGGCATCACCGACGTCGCGCTGAAGGACCGCCGCATCCTCGGGGACGAGGGCTTCATCTCGGTGGTCGTGGTGGTCGACTCCACCACGGGCAAGGTCAGCGGCGGCCCCGAGATGTACGCGCGGGGTTCGGGCATCGAGATCGACGCCTTCGACGCGGTCATCCCGCTGATCGAGAAGGCGCTGCAGGACGCCGCCGCCGACGGCGTGGCCGACATCCAGCAGATGCGCCGCGTCACCCGCCGCATCGTCGGGCGCTGGGTCAACGACACCTACCGCCGCCGGCCGATGATCGTCCCGGTCATCGTCGAGGTGTGAGCACGGGGACCGTCACGCCGCGGTTCGACGGCGTGACGGTCCGGGGGTGCCTGGCCGCCGGGGAAGGGGCCCGTCAGGTCAGGCCTGACAGGGCGCTCGGCTCAGGGGTCCGGGGCGGAGCGTGGCGGCACGCCGCCGCCCGCGCCGGGTCAGCGCAGGCGGCCGGGGCCCGCCAGCAGCGGCACGGTCAGCGGCACGACGGCCGCGGGGTCGACGCGGGTGTGCAGGGCCGGGGTCCATCCGACGTCGCCGGACAGGTCGGGGTCGTGGGTGGCGTTGTGCGCGGCCAGGATGTCCACCTGGCGCACCCTGCCGCCCGAGGCCACCAGCGTGCCGGTGGCGTGCAGGGCGGTGCCGCCCCAGTTGTAGATGATCGTGCCCGGGTCCACCCCGGCGCCGAGCCGGAAGAAGTTGTTCTCGGCGTAGATCTTCGACTCCACCCCGGCGCCGAAGCTGTAGACGTACTCGTCGCCGGCCGGGATGTCGTAGTAGTTGTCGTACACGTGCACCTGGCCGAACCGCACGCGCGGCGCCCGCTGCAGGATGGTGTCGAACACGTTGTGGTGCACGGTCACGTTCAGCTTGCCGCGGTCGGCGGCGGGGTTGTTGGTCGAGCCGATCAGCATGGTCTTGTCGTGGTCGGCGAACCGGTTCCACGAGACGGTGGCGAGGTCGGAGCCGCTGGTGATGTCGAGTTCGCCGTCGTGCACCTGGTAGGGCCGGCCGAAGTACAGCGGCTGGGCCGAGTCAGGGTTGCCGCCGTCGTCGAAGCCGTTGTGGTCCACCCAGACGTGGGTGGAGCCGGTGACCGAGATGTTGTCGTACAGCGAGTTCCAGTTGCCCTCGTCGCCGTCGGTCGGGTCCCACTGGGGGAAGCAGTCGTAGGCGTCCTGGAACCTGATGTTCCTGATGATGACGTTGTCGGCCTTGTCGACGTGCAGGTTCAGGCCCTTGATCACGGCGTTCCCCAGGCCGATGATCGTGGTGTTGGAGCCGACCTTCGGCTTGATCTGGGCGGTCTGGCGGGCGGCGGAGGCGGCGCGCGCGTCCTCCAGGGGCCCGGACGGCTCGGCGTCGCGGCCCCACACCGCCGGGTCGTAGGCGGCGAGGTAGGCGGGCCGAGTGTAGCCGCCGGTCGCGTAGTCGTCGCAGGTCAGCCGGGCGCCGGTGTCGTCGGTGTTGCCGTCGATGACGCCCTTCACGTAAATGATCTTGGGGGTGGCGTCGCCCTTGTTCAGGGCGGTGACCAGTTCCTTGCGGTTGCGGACGGTGAACACGTGGGCGTCGTCGGCCGCGGCGCCGCCGGTGGTGCCGGTGGTCGCGGCGGCCCATCCGTCGCCGGCGGGCAGCGTGCGCCGTCCGAGCGGGACGTCGTGGCCGGTGGCGGCCGAGGCCGCGGGGACGGCGGTCAGCGTGACGGCGCACAGGGCCGCGGCCAGGACGGCCGCGGTCGTGGTGGGTGCTGGCAAGGGGATACCTCCTGGGTCAGGGAGGCCCCCGCTCCGGCGGAGGGCGGCCTCCAGGGGGTCCGGGCCCCGGGCGGGCGTGCCCGCGGGGCCCGGGCGGGCGCCTCCCGGGCGCGGCGTCGTGCGGGTCAGGGGCTCTCGGTGATCGACAGCGCGCGCTCGATCAGCTCGCCGAGCCGCTTGACGTGCTCGGGCGCCGGCTCGCACAGCGGGGCGCGCACGGGGCCGGCGTCCAGGCCGCGCAGGCGCACGCCGGCCTTGATCAGCGACACCGCGTATCCGGCGCCCTGGCGGCGCAGCTCGACCAGCGGCCGGTAGAACTCGTCGATCAGCCGGTCGGTCACGGCGTCGTCCCCGGCGAGCAGGGCCTTGTGGAAGGCCAGGGCCACGCCCGGGACGAAGCAGAACACCGCGGAGGAGTACCGGGTGATGCCGAGCCCGCGGTAGGCGAGCGCGGACATCTCGGCGGTGGGCAGGCCGTTGAAGAACAGCAGGTCCGCCGAGGCGGTGCGCGCGGCACTGATGACGCGCTGGAGCAGGTCCAGGTCGCCGTGGCCGTCCTTGAACCCGATGATGCCGGGATGGCGGGCCAGTTCGACGACGGTCCGCGGCTCGAAGATCGCGTTGTCGCGCTGGTAGAGGATCACCGGCAGCCGGGTGCCGTCGGCGAGGGCCTGGTAGTGGCGCCGCAGGCCCTCCTGGTCGGGCTGCACGAGGTAGGGCGGCAGGGCGAGCAGTCCGTCGGCGCCGGCCTGCTCGGCGGCCGCGGAGAAGCCGGCGGCGAGTGCGGTGGCGTATCCGGTGCCGGCGATGACGGGCACCCGCCCGGCGGTCTCCTCGACGGCGGCGGCGACGCACGCCGCGTAGTCGGCGAGGCTCAGCGAGGGGAACTCGCCCGTGCCGCAGCAGGCGAACACCGCGCCGCATCCGGCGGCCACGCCGCCGCGGACGTGCTCGCGGAAGGCATCGAGGTTGAGCCGCTCTCGGTCGTCGCAGGGGGTGACGGGAAAGAAGAGCGGCCCGTCGAGCCGATCCACCAGCGAAGTCATACGGTCCTCTCTCGCGTACACATGCCAGGACTGTATTCACGTATATGAACACAGGGAACGTATGGCGGCCATGCCCCGCCAGTCAAGGGAGCGGGGGAAACCTGCGTGCCCGGCATCCGAAATGCTTTGGTTACCTGGCGAAGGGTTGACATCGCGCGTGCCGCCTTCCTACGTTGACGGCGCGTCCACAAGTGTGAACCTTGTTCAAGAATGTGTCACTCATTCGACGGCCGACCGAACGGAGCGCGAGGTGGCATTCGCCAGGACAGCGGCGGCGAGGGGGCGTCCCCGGGCCCTGCGCTGGGCCCCGTACCTGTTGATCTCCCCGACCGTCCTGCTGATCACGGTGTTCCTCGTCTACCCGATCGGCAGCGTCCTGTACTACAGCCTCCAGCACTACAACCTGACCAAGCCGTGGTCCAACGGCTTCGCCGGGCTGGCGAACTTCCGGGAGATGCTCTTCGAGGACCCGTTGTTCTGGACGAGCCTCGGTTTCACCGCCAAATGGGTGGTCGTCGAGATCGCGCTGCAACTCGTGCTCGGCCTCGCGCTGGCGCTCATCGTCAATGAAAGTTTCATCGGCCGGGGGCTCGCCCGTTCGATGGTCTTCTCCCCCTGGGCGGTCTCCGGAGTGCTCACCACCGGCATCTGGATCCTGCTCTACAACCCCACCACCGGCATCGTCCGCTACCTCGGCGCGCCGGAGGCCGCGGTGCTCGGCAATCCCGACACCGTGTTCGGCGCCGTCGTGGTCACCGAGCTGTGGCGCGGCGTGCCCTTCTTCGCGATCCTGCTGCTCGCGGGGCTCCAGGGCATCCCCGGCGAGCTGTACGAGGCGGCGGCCGTCGACGGGGCGGGGCGCGCCCGCCGCTTCCTGCACGTCACCCTGCCCCACCTGCGCGACGCCATCGTGCTGGCCACACTGCTGCGCTCGGTGTGGGAGTTCAACAACGTCGACCTGATCTACACGCTCACCGGCGGCGGCCCGGCCCAGGTCACCACCACCCTGCCGCTGTACGTGGCCCAGCGCGCCATCGACTCCAAGGACTTCGGGTACGGCTCGGCGCTCACGACGGCGGGTTTCCTGATCCTGCTGTTCTGCTCGCTGCTGTACCTCCGGCTGAGCCGGTTCGGCGCGGACCACAAGGCATGAGGGGCGCTTCCATGGCAACCGAGACCATCGTGCGGCGCCCCGGGAAGGTGGGCGTCCGGACGGCCCCCGGGCCGCGGCCCCGCAAGGACCCGGGCAGGGTGCTGCGGCTGTACGTCCCGCTGGGCCTCTACCTGGTCTTCACGCTGGTGCCGTTCTACTGGATGATCGTCTTCGCGCTGCGGCCGACCGGCTCCACCGCGCCGGTGCCCTGGCCGATCACCTTCGAGCACTTCGAGACCGTGTGGAACGACATCGGCTACGCGGTCTTCTTCAGGAACAGCGTGGTCGTGGGCGTGCTGTCGCTGCTGTTCACGACGGTGGTCGCGCTCATGGGCGGGTACGCGCTGGCGCGCTTCCGCTTCCGCGGCCGGACGGTGTTCATGGTGGCCCTGCTGTGCACGCAGTTCATCCCGGGCGCCATGATGCTGATCCCGCTGTTCACGATCTTCCGCGGCCTCGGGCTGATCAACTCCCTGTGGAGCCTGGTGATCGCGGACACGGTGTTCAACCTCCCGCTCTCGATCATCCTGATGAGCGGGTTCGTCGCCGCGGTGCCCTTCCAGGTGGAGGAGGCGGCGATGGTGGACGGCTGCACGCGCGTCCGGGCCTTCTTCGCGGTCGTGCTCCCGCAGCTGCGTCCCGGCCTCATCGCGGTCGGGTCGTTCGCCTTCATCCACACCTGGAACAACTTCCTGTTCGCGCTGATGTTCATCAGCAAGCAGGCCAACTTCACCATCCCCGTCGGCCTGAGCTACACGATCGGGGAGTACAGCGCCGACTTCGGGGCCCTGGCGGCGGGCGGCGTGGTGGCGGCCGTCCCTGTCGTCTGCGTGTTCGCAGTGATCCAGCGCTATCTCGTGCACGGCATCAGCGCCGGTGCCGTGAAGGGATAGCCACCCCCGCCTGGAGGACACCACACCATGAGATCCATCACCAAGGTCTGCACGGCGGCCCTCGCCGTCCTCGCCCTTTCGGTCACCGCGTCGGCCTGCGGGTCGGATTCCGGAGGCGGCGGGCAGGCGTCCGGCGGCAAGACGACGATCACCTTCTGGGACAACAACGGCGGCGTCCGCACACCGCTCTACCAGGAGCTGATCAAGCGGTTCGAGCAGGCCAACCCGACCATCCACGTCGAGTACGTGGGCATCCCGATCGCCTCGGTCCAGCAGAAGTACGACACCGCGATCGCCGGCGGCGAGACGCCCGACGTGGGCGGCGTGACCACCAGCTACCTGGCCGGCCTGACCGGGCAGCAGGCCCTGGAGCCGGCCGACGACTGGCTCGCCAAGAGCTCGGTGAACGGCAAGCTGCTGGACAGCATGCTCGCCTCGGTCAAGCGGACCACCCCCGACGGCAAGCTCTACATGGTGCCGGCGACCTCCAACCTCGACGTCGTCTGGTACCAGAAGGACAAGTTGTCGGCCGCCGGGGTCCAGGCGCCCAAGACCTGGGACGAGTTCTTCGCGGCGGCGGACAAGCTGACCAAGGCCCCCGACCAGTACGGCTGGACCATCCGCGGCGGCGCCGGTTCGATCTTCCAGCTCCTGGCCGAGGCCTACGCCTACTCCGGGGTCACCGAGTTCTTCGACGCCTCCGGCAAGAGCACCGTCAACGACCCCAGGAACGTCGAGCTGGTATCCAAGATCGCCGCGCTGTACAAGAAGGACACGCCGGAGGCGGACGTCACCAACGACTTCCCGAAGATGGTGGCCCAGTTCACCAGCGGCAAGGTCGCGATGATGCACCACAACCTCGGGTCCTACAACGATCACGTGAAGGCGTTCGGCGCCGACAAGATCGACGCCTTCCCGATGCCGGTCGGGGTCTCGGGCAAGCGCACCATCGTGGCCAACCCGGTCGACGGGTTCGCGGTGTTCAAGAACAGCGAGCACAAGGACGCGGCCTGGAAGTTCGTCGACTTCCTGGTCTCCAAGGACAACAACAGCTACTGGAACCAGCAGACCGGCCAGATCCCGGCCAACAAGGACGCCCAGGCCGACTCCTGGCTCGACGAGCGGCCTTACCTGAAGAACGCCGTGCAGGTCCTGGGCGACCCCTCGACCGTGGTGGTCTCGCCGCCGTACTACCTGCCGCAGTTCTCCTCCATCACCAAGGCCGACGCCGAGCCGCTGTTCCAGAAGGTCCTGCTCGGACGGATGAAGCCGCAGGAGTTCCTCGACACCCTGGCGAGCAAGCTCACCGAGGCGCAGGCCGAGTGGAAGCAGTCCCACTCCTAGCCCGGCCCGGCACGACCCCGGGACCGGCACCCGTCACCTGACCGCGGGCGCCGGTCCCGGTTCCACCCCGGCGGCGAGGCGGGGGCGATCGAGCGGAAGGAGAGGTCATGGCCGTCATCGAGCGCGTCGGCGTCACGGTGTTCACGACCGTCGCCAGATCGGTGGTGGACGGGCACGGTCACCGGCATCCGGGCCCGCCGCGGGAGGTCAAGGAGGCGTTGCTGGAGATCACCGACAGCGACGGCGCCAAGGGGTACTGCCTCGGACAACCCGAGACGCTGCGCGAGAGCATGATCCAGGCGCACGTGCGCCCCGTGCTGACCGGCCAGGACGGCCTCGAGCGCGAGCGGCTGTGGCACGCGCTCGCGCGGCGCCAGCGCGGCGCCCACGGCCACCTCACCGACCGCCTGCTGAGCACCGTGGACCAGGCCCTGTGGGACCTGGCGGGCCGCAGGCTCGGCCTGCCGGTCTGGAAGCTCCTCGGCGGCGCCCGCTCGGTCGTCCCCGCCTACGCCAGCACGATGTGCGGCGACGACATCCCCGGCGGCCTGGCCACGCTCTCGGACTACGCGAGCTTCGCCAAGGATCTGGTGGCGCGGGGCTACCGGGGCATCAAGCTGCACACCTGGATGCCGCCGATGCGTCATGGCGTCGAGCTGGACATCAAGGCGTGCGCGGCCGTGCGGGACGCGGTCGGCCCCGACGTCGCCCTGATGCTGGACAGCAACCACTGGTACAGCCGCACCGAGGCCCTGCGGCTCGGCCGGGCGCTGGACGAGCTGAACTTCGCCTGGTACGAGGAGCCGATGGAGGAGGCGTCGGTGCAGTCCTACCGCTGGCTGGCCGACCAGCTCGCCACCCCGATCCTCGGTCCGGAGACCTCCTGGGGCAAGCACATGGCGCGGGCCGAGTGGATCGCGGCGGGGGCGTGCGACATCCTGCGCGTGGGCGTCGTCGGCTCCGGCGGGATCATTCCGGCGCTGAAGGCCGTGCACACCGCCGAGTCGTTCGGGATGGGCTGCGAGATCCACGGCAACGGGTCGGGCGCGCTCGCCGTGATCGGGGCGACGCTGTGCGGCGAGTGGTACGAGCGCGGCCTGCTGCACCCGCACTCGGACTACGACACCCCGCCGCCGCATCTCCGCTCGATCATCGATCCTTTGGATGATTCGGGAAATGTCACACTCCCGTGTCGTCCAGGACTGGGTGACGATCTTGACGTGGACCACATCGCCGCCCATACGGTGGCCACATGGTGAACACGGCGAACATGGTGAACACGGCGAACCCGGCGAACCCGGCGAACAACGTTCTTGTGACCGGTGCCGCCGGACGTATCGGCGCCTGCCTGACCTCCGGTCTGCCCGAGTACGGCCACACGTTGCGGCTGCTCGACCGCACCCCGATGGAGCACGAGCGCTTCGAGGTGATCTGCGGGGACATCACCGACCCGGCGGTGCTCGACCGGGCGATGAAGGGAGTGTCCGCGGTCGTGCACCTGGCCGGCGTCCCCTCCACCGGCGCCACGTTCGAGGAGGCGCTCACGGCCAACATCGAGGGCACCTACCACGTGATGGAGGCCGCGCGGCAGGCCGGGGTCGAGCGGTTCGTGTACGCCAGCAGCAACCACGCGGCGGGGTTCACGCCCCGGCGGGAGTCGGTGCCCGCCGACACCCCGGTGGCGCCCGACTCGCACTACGGCGTGTCCAAGGCCTACGGCGAGGCCCTCGGCCGCTACTACTCCGACCGGTACGGCATGCGGGTCGCGTGCCTGCGCATCGGCACGTTCGAGCAGCGCCCGCCGAGCCCGCGCGCGCTGTCCACCTGGCTCAGCCCGGGGGACATGGTGCGCCTGGCCCACGCCTGCCTGACCTCGCCGGATCTGACCTACGCGGTGGTCTGGGGCGTGTCGGCCAACACCCGCAACTGGTGGGACCTGTCGGCGGGGCGGGCGCTCGGCTACGAGCCGGTGGACGACGCCGAGGCCTACGCGGCCGAGCTGGCGGAGCTCGATGCGTCCGATCCCGAGTACGCCTGGCTCGGCGGTCGCGTCGTCGAGTCGTGACCGGGCGACAATGGAGGTAACGTGCGGCAGGGAGGGCGCAAATGACGGAGCAGGGAACCGCGGTGCCACAGGAGGGGACCGCGGTGCCGCACGTCAAGTCCGCCGTGCGGACCGTCGAGTTGCTCGACTTCTTCGCCCAGTATCCCGGCCTGCACAGCCTGTCCGACCTCCAGGGCAAGCTCGGCTATCCCAAGAGCAGCCTGCACGCCCTGCTGCGCACGCTGGTCGGCCTCGGGTGGATCGAGACCGACGTCACGGGCACCCTCTACCGCATCGGCATGCGGGCGCTGCTGGTGGGCGCCACCTACATCGACGGCGACCCGGTCGTGCAGATCGCGCGCGATGCGCTCGACTGGCTCGCCGAGGTCACGGGCGAGACGGTCCACCTGGCGCGGCTCGACCACTTCGACGTGGTGTACCTCGCCACGCGGGCCTCGCGCCACTACCTGCGGCCCTTCACCAGGGTCGGCCGGCGGCTGCCGGCCAGCACCACCTCGCTCGGCAAGGCCATCCTCGCCACCCGCGACGACGCCGAGGTGGCGCGCCTGCTGCCGGCCGAGCTGCCCCGCCTCACCAAGAGCACCATCGTCGACCAGGCGCAGCTCATGGCCGACCTGCGGCGCATCCGCAAGCGGGGGTACTCCGTCGACCGCGAGGAGAACACCGAGGGCCTGCGCTGTTTCGGGGTGGCGCTGGACATCGCCTATCCGCCGCGTGACGCGGTGAGCGTGTCGGTCCCGGTGCCCCGGCTGACGGCCGGCCGCGACCGCGAGATCGCCGCCTGCCTGCTCGAGGCGCGCGACCGCATCGAGGTGGCCGCCCGCGGCGTCCGCCGCACGTACTAGACGCCCTCCGGGCGGGTCCCGCCACGCCGTCCTCCCGGCGGCTTGACCTGGCACGCCCAGCGCTGTTCTATATAGCGATATGGCATTTTATGTAACGGAATAGGAGGCGTGGTGGAGGTACGGTACGCGACGGCACCGGACCAGGTGCCGGGCATGACGACCGACCGGCTCAGGAGCCGCTTCCTCGCCGAGGACCTCTTCGTCCCCGGCGAGATCCGCCTGGTGTACTCCCACGAGGACCGCATCATCGTCGGGGGCGCGGCGCCCGGCGACGCGCCGTTGGACCTTCCCTGCCCCGACGGGCTCCGCGCGGAGTACTTCCTGGAGCGCCGCGAGCTCGGCGTCGTCAACCTCGGCGAGCCCGGCATCGTCACCGTCGACGGCGAGGAGCACCCGCTCGGGACCAAGGAGTGCCTGTACGTGGGCATGGGCTCGCGCGCGGTGTCCTTCAGCGGCGGGGCGTTCTACCTGGTGTCCACCCCCGCGCACGCCGGGCACCCGACCGTCAGGGCGGGGCTGCCGGAGGCAGAGCCGGTGCGGCTGGGCTCGCAGGAGGGCTCCAACGACCGCACCATCTACAAGTACATCCACGCCAAAGGCATCCAGAGCTGCCAGCTCGTCCTCGGCGTCACGGTGCTGGAGCCGGGCTCCATGTGGAACACCATGCCCTGTCACACCCACGAGCGGCGCACCGAGGTCTACCTGTACTTCGACGTACCGCAAGACGCCCGCGTCGTCCACCTCATGGGCAGGCCGGACGAGACGCGCAACCTGATCGTCGCCGACCGGCAGGCCGTCATCTCGCCGCCGTGGTCGGTGCACTGCGGGTTCGGCACCCGCAACTACGCCTTCGTCTGGGCGATGGGCGGCGAGAACCAGGCCTACGACGACATGGAGCAGGTCGCGATCGGCGCAATGCGGTGATGTTCTCCCTGGAAGGCAGGACGGCGCTGGTCACCGGCTCGCGCACCGGCATCGGCCGGGCGATCGCGGCCGGCCTCGCCAGGGCGGGGGCCGACGTCGTCCTGCACGGCCACCGCGACGACCTGGACGAGGTGGAGGCCGAGGTCCGCAAGGCCGGCAGGGAGGCCTGGCGGTGGGTCCTGGACCTGTCCGACGTCGCCCGGCTGCCCGAGGCCGCCGAGGAGCTGATCGCCCGGCACCGGGTCGACATCCTGGTGAACAACGCCGGGATCATCCGCAGGGCGCCGGCCGTCGAGCACGACTACGCCGACTGGCGGGACGTGCTCGACGTCAACCTCGACGCGGTCTTCCTGCTCAGCCGGGCTCTCGGCGTCCCCATGCTCGACCGGGGCCAGGGGAAGATCATCATGATCGCGTCGATGCTGTCGTTCCAGGGCGGCATCAACGCGGCCGGGTACGCCGCCGCCAAGCACGGCGTGGCCGGGCTCACCCGCTCGCTGGCCTGTGAGTGGGCGCCGCGGGGGGTGCAGGTCAACGCGATCGCCCCCGGGTACATCGTCACCGGCAACACGCGCGCGTTGCGCGCCGACCCCGACCGTGAGCCCGCCATCAGGGCCCGCATCCCGGCCGGCCGCTGGGGCGCCCCCGAGGACCTCGCCGGCGCGGCCGTCTTCCTCGCCTCCGCGGCCTCCGACTACGTCAACGGCCACATTCTGGCCGTGGACGGCGGCTGGCTCGCCCGGTGACCTCGCCCGCCGGCCGCGCGACCTCGCCCTGTCGCGGCCCGGTCACGGCCCTCGCACGGCCGTGCGGAGCGTGCCGGGCGGTGGCTGTTAGTAGGCTCAGGACGTGGTCAGGGAAGGCAGCTCCATCGACAAGGCGCTGGCGGTGCTCGAGGCGATCGCCGAGCACCACCGCGTGACCGACATCGCCGCGGCGACCGGCGTCTCCAAGTCGACCGTTCACCGCATCCTGCAGTCGCTCGTCGAGTGGGGGTTCGCCCGCGCCGACGGCGCCGGAAGCTATGAGCCGGGGCCGCGCATCCTCACCCTCGCCGGCCGGGTCATGACCAGGTTCGACCCGTCCCGGCAGGCCTCGGCGGCGCTGCGCGCCCTGCACGAACGCACCGGCTACACCACCCACTTCGGCATCCGCAGCGGCGACGAGGCGGTCTACGTGGACAAGCTGGAGGGCCGCAGGCCCTACCAGATGCCCTCCCGGGTCGGCATGAGCCTGCGCCTGCACACGACGGCCATCGGCAAGGCCATCCTCGCCGGGCTGGGCGACGACGAGGTGCGCGCCATCGCCGGGCGCACCGGCCTCCCGCGGCTCACCCCGGGCACGCTGACCGGGGTGGAGGAGCTGCTCGCCCACCTCGAGAAGATCCGCGCCCTCGGCTACGCCATGGACGACGAGGAGAACGAGCCGGGCATCCGCTGCGTCGGCGCGGCCGTCTTCGACCACACCGGCCAGGTGCTGGGCGGCATCTCCATCTCCACCCTCGCCATGGACATGGACCGCGCCGCTCTGGAGGAGCTCGCCCCGATCGTCACCGCCGCCGCCCGCGACGTCTCCCAAGCCCTGGGCGCCCCCACCACCACCCCCACCACCACCCCCACCCGCTGACCCCCGCCCACCTGGTCAGGCTTCCTCGGGGTGGGTGAGGAGGCGGTCGATCTCCTCGGGGGTGGCGACGCGGCCGGTGCCGCCCTGGCCTTGCAGGCTGATGGCGGCGGCCGCCGTTCCCGCCCGCACGGCGTCACGCAGCGCCGTCCCCGTGGCCAGTCGCGCCGCCACCGTGCCGATGAAGGCGTCACCGGCCCCTGTCTGGTCCACCACGGCCCGGGCGGCGACCGCCGGGATCTCCACCAGCGGGCCCGCGCTCCCGTCCGCCCGCCCGTCCCTCCCGCCGGACAGGCCGAGCAGGACGCCCTCGGGGCCGCGGGTGACGGCGACCGCGCGGGCGCCGAGCTTCAGGCAGGCACGCACCACTTCGGCCGGGTCGGCGGTGCCGAGCAGCGGAAGGCTGTCGCCCGGGCAGGACGGGGCGACGAGGGCGGCCATCGGCGCGATGTCGGCGAGCACGCCGGCGGCCTGCTCGGGCGTGGTGAGCCGGGAGCGGAAGTTCGGGTCGTACACGACCTTGCCGCCGGACGCGTGCACGATCTCGGCCGCATGGCGCACCGCGTGGGCGCACGAGGCCGACAGTGCGGCGGTGATGCCGCTGACCAGCAGTACGGCGGTCTCGGCCAGCGGCGCGTCGGCCACGTCCGAGGGGCCGAGCCTCGCGGCGGCGCTGCAGGCCCGCATGTAGGCGAATGCCCGCTCGCCGCCGGGGTCGGCGCCCACGGCGTAGGCTCCCGTGGACCCGGCGCCCGGCAGCATCCACCGGGTGTCCACGCCGTGCGCGGCCGCGAACCGGATCAGCCGTTCCCCGAACTCGTCCTCGCCCACCCGCGTCACCAGGGCGACGTGCGCGCCCGCGGCCGCCGCCGCCACGGCGGCGTTCAGGGCGTCCCCGGAGAACGACAGGCGGAAGGTGTCCGCCTCGGTGAGGGGAGCGGACGCCGAGAACTCGACCAGAGGCTCGCCGATCACTATCACGTCCACGCCGGCTTTCTCCTTCTTGGTTCATGTAGTGGAATCTGATTTCATGTGATGCAACACATGGAACCCGGAGGGCATCATGCCGAACATCACTGTGGAACTGCTGTCGGGGCGGACGATGGACCAGCGCCGCGAGTTCGTGGCGGCGGTGACCGACGCCGCCGTGGGCATCCTCAAGGCCCGGCCCGAGGCCGTGCGCATCGTGTTCACCGAGATCGAGAAGTCCGACGTCGCCAACGGCGGCATCCTGGAGTCGGACAAATAGTCCTGCACGTCACGGTACAAGCCGGTGGGCGGGGTGAGAGATCCTCTCACCCCGCCCACCGGCGCGCGTCACGCGAGGGTGGCGGTCGGCCGATCGGGAGACGCCGAAGGAAGATCGGTGTTCAGTGAGTCGACCAGTTCGTCGCGGGACGGGGTGTTCTCCGGGCGCAGGAGCCCGATGACGACGTAGAGGATCAAGGACGTCACCAGCGGGGCGGCCACGACCAGCGTCTGATTCGTCGAGGCGATCACCCATTTGATCAGCGCCCACACCGCGAGGCCCGCCGCCCACGAGGTGATGGCCGCGGTGGGCCCGCTGCGCTTGAACCAGGGGAGCAGGCCGAGCATCAGCGGGATCGAGATCGGTCCCATCGTGGCGGCGACCACGTCCACGACGATCTTCAGCACCACGCCCTGTCCCTGGGTCGTGATCGCGATGGTCATGCTGACGACGACGAAGACGAAGGTGGTCACCCGGGCCAGCCGCAGCGCGCCCGCGGCCGGCAGCTCGCGCAGCCGGCGGACGAAGACCGGCAGGATGTCGCGGGTGATCACCGCCGAGATCACGTTGGCGTCGGAGGAGACCATGGCCATGGTGTGGGAGAAGAACCCGGCGAGCACCAGGCCGATGAGGCCGGTCGGCAGCAGTTCCTGCGCGAGCCGCACGTAGGACTGGTCGGAGTTGGTCAGGCCCGGGACGATGAGCGGCGCGGCGAACATCGGGATGAACAGCACCAGCGGCCAGAGCAGCCACAGGGCGCTGGACAGCAGCGCCGCCCGCTTGGCCTGCGAGCCCGACGGGGCGCCCATGTAGCGCTGGGCGAGGTTCCACATCCCGCCGTTGTACTCGAAGGTCTTGATCAGCAGGAAGGCGAAGAAGTACGTCGTGGTGTAGGGCCCGCTCAGCGGGTCGCCGTGCCCCTCGGGCAGATCGCCCCACATGGTCCACAGCGCCGAGATCCCGCCGAGGTGCCCGAGGACGGCCGCGAACATGACGACGCCGGCGACGGCCTGGATGACGAACTGGCCGAAGTCGGTGAGCACGTCGGCCCACAGTCCGCCGACCGTCACGTAGACCACGGTGACCGCGCCGGTGATGGCGATGCCGTACTGGATGGGGATGCCGGCGAAGCCCTTGAGCAGCACCGAGATGGCCACCCATTTGGCGGCGATGTCCACGACCTTCAAAAGCGCGCCGCTGTAGGCCATGACCTGCTGGGTGGGCAGGTTGTAGCGCCGGGTGAGGTACTCCAGCGGCGAGACCACGCCGTGCTTGGACCTGAGCCGGTTCCACCGCGCGGCGAACAGGAAGGCGCCGATGCCCACGCCGATGCCGATGGTCATCGCCCACCAGACGTAGACGGTGAGCCCGTAGTCGTAGGCGACGGCGGCGAACGCGACGAACATGACCGCGCTGTAACCCGACATGTGGTGGGAGATCCCCGACAGCCACCAGGGGATCTTCCCTCCGGCCGTGAAGTAGTCGATGACGGTCCTGATGCGGTTCTTCGACCACACGCCGATGACGATCATCACGGCGAAGTATGCGCCCAGCACGGTCCAGTCGAGTGCGGACATCACTTCTCCTTCCAACGTCCTGTTGGATGGAGGTTCCATTACATGAAACACGATGTCAATACATAAAACACAACTCCTGTGCAGACCAGGACGTTCCCCGACGATCACGACGGCCCCCGGCGCGCCTCCCCGCGGCGCCGTCGTCCCATGCGTACCCTCGGTACCATGGCCACCCGTACGTCGAAAAGCACCCCGAAGGGGTCGGCGAAGCGGTCCACGTCATCGCGCCCGTCCTCCGCCAAGCGGCCCGCCGCCGCGCGGTCCGCGAGCCCACGCGCCGGCGGGCGCCCACCCGCCCGGCGTCCCGCCGCCCAGCAGCCCGACCCGATCGGCTGGGTCTTCCTGGCCATCGGCAAGCTGTTCGTCGGCGTGTGGCTGCTGTTCGCCAACGGCATCGGCACCGCCGCACGGGCCTTCGGGCAGCAGGCGCGTGAACTGGACCCCGCCCACCGCCGCGACGGCCTCGGCCTGGCCGTGCTCGGCGGCGCCATCGTCCTGGCCGCCATGACATGGCGCACCACCAAGGGCGCCGCGGCCACCGTGGTCGACGCCGTGCTGCGCGGCGCGGTCGGCTCGCTGGCCTGGTCGGTGCCCGTCCTGCTGGCGCTGGTCGCCTGGCGCCTGCTGCGTCACCCCGACCAGAACGCCGACACCGGCCGCATGATCATCGGCTGGACCGCCCTGCTGGCCGGCCTGCTCGGCATCATCCACGTCGCGCACGCCACGCCCTACCCCTCGGGCCCGGCCGCCACCGACGGCATGGACAAGGTGTCGGCCGCCGGAGGCATGGTCGGCTTCATCGTCTCGGCGCCGCCCGCGAGCATCCTGCCGGCCTTCATCACCATCCCCCTGCTCCTGCTGCTGTCCGGCTTCGGGGTCCTGGTGGTCACGGCGACGCCGGTGCACCGCGTGCCCGAGCGCCTGGCCGAGATCCAGCACATGCTGTTCCAGAAGGGCTCCGCCGGCCCCGAGGCCACGCCGGGCGAGCGTCCCGCCCGGGCGCCCCGCGCCCCGCGCAAGAGCCGCACGCGGGGCCCCGGCAAGCACGGCGAGGCCGACGTCGAGGTCGGCGAGCACGTCAAGCCCTACGACACCCCGGTCATCGCGGACGGGGCCGGCAAGATGGCCGACCACTCGCCCGAGATCGTCCCCGGCCTGGTGGACGAGGAGCCCCCCGAGGCGCCCCGCCTGCCCGAGCCGCCCGAGCCCACCCCCGCCCCGCGCAAGGTCGAGCAGCTCGTCCTGTCGCCGCAGGCCGGCCCGTACGCCCTGCCCGACCTTCAGGTGCTGCGCGCCGGCACCCCGCCCAAGCCGCAGACCAAGGCCAACACCACCGTGGTCAACGCCCTCACCAGCGTGATGGAGCAGTTCGCCATCGACGCCCAGGTGATCGGCTTCACCCGCGGCCCGACGGTCACCCGGTACGAGATCGAGCTCGGCCCGGCGGTCAAGGTCGAGAAGGTCACCGCCCTCACCAAGAACATCGCCTACGCCGTGAAGTCGGCGGACGTGCGCATCCTGTCGCCGATCCCCGGCAAGTCGGCGATCGGCGTCGAGATCCCCAACACCGACAAGGACCTGGTCAGCCTCGGCGACGTGCTGCGCTCGCAGGTCGCCCAGGCCGACCACCACCCGATGATCGTCGGGCTGGGCAAGGACGTCGAGGGGCGCACAATAGTGGCCAACCTGGCCAAGATGCCCCACCTGCTCATCGCCGGCGCCACCGGCGCGGGCAAGTCGGTCTGCGTCAACGGGCTGATCTCCTCGGTGCTGATGCGCGCGACGCCCGACGAGGTGCGCATGGTGCTCGTCGACCCCAAGCGCGTCGAGCTCAACACCTACGAGGGCATCCCCCACCTGATCACCCCGATCATCACCAACCCGAAGAAGGCCGCCGAGGCCCTCGAATGGGTCGTGGGCGAGATGGACCGCCGCTACGACGACCTGGCCGCGAGCGGGTTCCGACACGTCGACGAGTTCAACAAGGCCGTGCGCGCCGGCAAGCTCGTGCCGCCGCCCGGCAGCGAGCGCGTCTACCAGCCCTACCCCTACCTGCTGGTGATCATCGACGAGCTCGCCGACCTGATGATGGTCGCCCCGCGCGACGTCGAGGACTCCATCGTCCGCATCACCCAGCTCGCCCGCGCCGCCGGCATCCACCTGGTCATCGCCACCCAGCGCCCGTCGGTCGACGTGGTCACCGGCCTGATCAAGGCCAACGTGCCGTCCCGGCTGGCCTTCGCCACCTCCTCCCTGGCAGACTCCCGGGTCATCCTCGACCAGCCCGGCGCCGAGAAGCTCGTGGGCCAGGGCGACGCGCTGTTCCTGCCGATGGGCGCCAGCAAGCCCATGCGCCTGCAGAACGCGTTCCTCTCCGAGAAGGAGATCAACGAGATCGTCGCCCACTGCAAGGCGCAGATGCAGGTGGAGTACCGCGACGACGTCGCCGCCGTGGCGAGCGCCAAGCGCGAGATCGACGAGGAGATCGGCGACGACCTCGACCTGCTCGTCCAGGCGGCCGAGCTGATCGTCACCACCCAGTTCGGCTCCACCTCGATGCTGCAGCGCAAACTGCGGGTGGGCTTCGCCAAGGCCGGCCGCCTGATGGACCTGCTCGAGAGCCGGAACGTCGTCGGGCCGAGCGAAGGGTCCAAGGCCCGCGAAGTGATGGTGAAACCCGACGAACTGCCCGGCCTGCTCGCCGACTTGCGGGGAGAGTGACCCCTCCGCGACCGACCCCCTCGGTTACTGGTTGAATGTGAATGACTACGCATCGTCGGATTACGGGCGCGTAGCGCAGGTGCACGGCGAGGGGGACGTATGAGCATTGGAGTGACGCTGGCCGCGGCACGGAACGCGGCGGGGATGACGGTCGCTCAGCTGAGCGGCCGCACGCGGATAAGGGAGACGGTCATCTACGCCATCGAGCGGGACGACTTCTCGCTCTGTGGGGGCGACTTCTACGCCAGGGGTCACGTCCGCAACATCGCCAAGACGGTGGGGCTCGACCCCGACGCCGTGGTGCACCAATTCGACGAGGAACACGGCGGCGTCCCCCTCCCCGTGCGGGCCGCGGCCGTCTTCCAGGCCGAGAGCCAGATCAAGCTGCGCGAGCGCCGCAGCCCCAACTGGTCCACCGCGATGGCGATCGCGCTGGCCATCGTCGCGGTCTTCGGGGTCACCCGGGTCATGAGCCGGCCGGGCGAGAACCTCGCCACCGGCGCCGAGCTCAAGAACCCGCCCGCGCCCAAGCCCACCGCCACGGTCAGGGCCTCCACCCATCCCAATGCGGCCCGACCGGCGAGCGACCTGGTGACGCTGCGGGTGAAGGCCAACAAGCCGTCCTGGGTGGAGGTCAGCGACGACAAGGGCAAGGCGATGTTCCGCGGCACCATGCGCGCGGGCGACGCCTCGACGTGGAAGACCCGCAAGCACATGCGGGTCACCATCGGCAACGCCGGCGGCGTCGACCTGGAGGTCAACGGCAAGCACCTCGGCGTCCCCGGCAAGCCCGGCGAGCTCGTGCGCAAGTCCTTCGGCCCGGAGGAACCGGGGTCGCGGTGACCGGCGCCGCCCGCCACGGACGCGCCCCGGAGTGAGGCCCCGGGGCGCCGCGCGCGACGGTCCGGCGGGGAAGTACGGGGGGAGTGCGTCACGCGGTGGCCAACTCCCGATACCGTAGAGCCCATCATGTCTTCCCGCCGAACCGCATCGCTGATCACACTGGGTTGCGCGCGCAACGAGGTCGACTCCGAGGAGCTCGCCGCGCGCATGGAGGCTGCCGGGTGGCGGCTCGACGACGGCGACCCCGACGTCGTCATCGTCAACACCTGCGGCTTCATCGACTCGGCGAAGAAGGACTCCATCGACACGCTGCTCGCGGCCGCCGACTCCGGCGCCAAGGTCGTCGCCGCGGGCTGCATGGCCGAGCGTTATGGCAAAGAGCTGGCCGAGGCGCTGCCCGAGGCCTCCGCCGTCATCTCCTTCGACGACTACACCGACATCGGGGCCCGGCTGGACGACGTGCTGTCCGGCCGGCCGCTGGTGCCGCACAGCCCGCGCGACCGGCGCACGCTGCTGCCGATCTCGCCGGTGGAGCGGTCCGCGGGCGGGGCGCACGCCCACATCCCCGGCCACGGCGAGCTGCCCGAGGGCCTGGCCCCGGCCAGCGGCCCCCGGACGCTGCGCAAGCGGCTGTCCGGCGGCCCGGTGGCCTCGCTGAAGCTCGCCTCCGGCTGTGACCGCAGGTGCACGTTCTGCGCCATCCCGGCCTTCCGCGGCGCGTACGTCTCGCGCGGGCCCGAGGAGATCCTCGCCGAGGCGGCCTGGCTCGCCGGCGAGGGGGTGCGCGAGCTGGTGCTCGTCAGCGAGAACTCCACCTCCTACGGCAAGGACCTCGGCGACCTGCGCGCCCTGGAGAAGCTGCTGCCGCGGCTCGCGGCCACCGACGGCATCGAGCGGGTCCGGGTGAGCTATCTCCAGCCCGCCGAGCTGCGTCCCGGTCTCATCGAGGTGATCGCCGGCACGCCGGGCGTCGCCCCGTACTTCGACCTTTCCTTCCAGCACGCCAGCGGCCCGGTGCTGCGCCGCATGCGCCGCTTCGGCGACCCGCGGCGCTTCCTGGACCTGCTCCAGAGCATTCGTGAGCTCGCCCCGGAGGCCGGTGTGCGCTCCAACTTCATCGTCGGCTTCCCCGGCGAGACCGAGGCCGAGTTCGGCGAGCTGGCCGGTTTCCTGGAGGAGGCCCGCCTGGACGTCATCGGCGTCTTCGGGTACTCCGACGAGGACGGCACCGAGGCCGCCAAGATGGGCGGCAAGCTCGACCAGGACACCGTGGACGAGCGGGTGGCGGCGCTCACCGAGCTGGCCGAGGAGCTCACCGCGCAGCGCGCCGAGGAGCGCATCGGCGCCGACATCGAGGTGCTGGTCGAGGACGACCTCGGCGACGGCGGCTACGAGGGACGGGCCGCCCACCAGGGCCCCGAGGTGGACGGCTCGGTGACCGTCCAGGGCATCGGTCTCGCGCCGGGGCAGATCGTGCGGGCGACCGTCGTCGACGCCGAGGGGGTCGACCTGATCGCCCGCATCAAGGCCGGACCATGACGAACACGCCGGAGACCGGGACCGAGCCGGTGACCACGCCCGTGGTCCGGCGGGTCAGCCCGTGGAACATCGCCAACGTGCTCACCGTCCTCCGGCTGGTGGTCGTCCCGTTCTTCGTCGCCTGCATGCTCGTCGACGGGACGGGCTGGCGGTACGCGGCCCTGGTGGTGTTCCTGCTCGCCTCGCTGACCGACCAGCTCGACGGCTGGCTCGCCCGGCGGTACGGGCTGATCACCGACTTCGGCAAGATCGCCGACCCGATCGCCGACAAGGCGCTCATCGGCGCGGCGCTGGTCACGCTGTCGGCGGCGGGGGAGCTGCCCTGGTGGGTGACCTGCACCATCCTCGGCAGGGAGGTCGGTGTCACGGCGCTGCGGGTGGCGGTGATCCGCCACGGCGTCATCCCGGCCAGCTACGGCGGCAAGGTCAAAACGGTCCTGCAGATCGCGGCGATCGCGCTCTACATCCTGCCGGGGGTGCCGCAGTCGCTGAGGTGGGGGCTGATCGGCCTCGCCCTCGCGGTGACCGTGGTGACCGGGCTCGACTACGTCATCCGCGCCATGCGGCTGCGCAAGGTCGCGGAGAAGGCCCGCGGCGGGTGAGCGCCGGGCTCGCCGCCGAGGTGCTGGCCCTCCTGGTGCGCGGGCGGGCCACGGTGGCCGTGGCCGAGTCGCTGACCGCGGGGCTGATCGGCGCCACGCTCACCGTCCCGGGGGGAGCCTCCGCCGCGTTCCGCGGCGGCGTGATCGTCTACGCGACCGATCTGAAGGCGCGCCTGCTCGGGGTCCCCGAAGATCTCCTCGATCGGGAAGGGGCCGTCCATCCGGACGTCGCCGCGGCCATGGCGGCCGGCGTGCGGCGAGTGACCGGCTCGTCGTATGGGCTCGCGGTGACCGGAGTGGCCGGTCCGGACGAGCAGGACGGCCGGCCCGTGGGCACCGTCCATCTCGCCGTCGCCGGTCCGGATGGCGACATATGGCACCGAGACGTACTTTTACCTGGTTCACGGGAAGACATCCGCAGAAGCACCGTTACGGAGGGTTTGGATCTCCTGAGAGGTGTGCTGGAGGCGTATGTGGGGGAACAATCAGGATGATTACCGCGTTACGTCACCAGCGAACATGCTCCCCATGGTCTGCCGCCCCGTTGGCCTATGCAGGTACGGTGGAGCTGTGAGTGAGGTTCGTGACCCATCGGTGAGGAGCAGGTCCGGCGTACGCCCGGCAAAGGGGCCGAGCGAACCAATGATGACGGCGAGGAGTATGTACGAAGGGCACCCGAAGAACGGGCGATACGAACCGACCGCGCGGAGCGCCGTGAAAGCTCCCGCGCCTGGGAGGGAGCGACAGATGGTCCTGCTGCGTCAGCTGCTCGGTGACGTACTGCGGCGGCTGCGGGTGCGGCAGGCGCGCACCTTGCGTGAGGTCTCCACGCTGGCACGTGTCTCCCTTGGCTACCTGTCCGAGGTTGAGCGTGGCCAGAAGGAGGCGTCGTCGGAGCTGCTCGCCTCGATTTGCGGCGCCCTGGGCGTTCCGCTGTCGCAGGTGCTCCGGGAGGTCTCCGACCAGTTCGCGCTGGCCGAGCTTCAACACGCACCCGTGCTGGCCGATGCGCCCGAGCACGAGCGTCTGCCCATGGCCGAGACCGTGTCCACCACGATCTCCGGTCCCGAGTTCGACGGCTTCCCCGAAGTCAAGGACATGGTCGCCGCGTAGGTCACGCCCGCAGCGTTCCCGTCCTGAAGTTCGGACCGTCACGCACTCCGCGTGATGGTCTGTGTCATCGCGCTGCCTGTGACCGGGCCCGCTAGCGGGGCTGGCACACCGGGCAGTAGAAGATCGCTCTCTCGTATGGCTGCGCCCCGAGCTCATCGCCGATCACCTTGTTGCCGCAGCGAAGACAGGGCCGCCCGGCCCGGCCGTACGCCCACAGGCGCCGTCCTGGGCGTCTGTCGCCGGTGGTGACCGGACCGCCGGACTGGTTCTTTCCCGCGTCCATCAGCCGGTGGGCCAGCCCCATCATTCCCGCGAGGTCGTCCACCTCCCCGGCCGGCCGGTACGGCGAGACGCCCGACAGGAACAGCGTCTCGGCCCGCCAGATCGTGCCGATGCCTGCGACGTTGCGCTGATCGAGCAGAGCCTCCCCGATGGTCGTCCCCGGCCGCGCCGCGATGTTGCGCGCCGCCCGCGCCGCCTGCTCCTGGTCCCACTCCGGGTCGAGCAGATCGGGCCCCAGATGCCCGACCACCCGGTCCTCCTGGTCGGTGCGCAGCAGGTCGACCATGCCGAGCCGGACCCCGACCGCCTGCCATCGCTCGTTGGCGAGGACCAGCCGGATCAGATGCCCGGCCCGCAGCGGCGCCCCCGCCCGCTCCACGCGCCAGCTTCCGTCCATGCGCAGGTGGGTGTGGACGGTGAGCCCGCCCTCGACCCTGGTCAGCAGGTGCTTGCCGCGGGAGGCGGTCGTGAGCACGGCGCGGCCGGTCAGGTCGGCGGTGGCGTGCCGGGGGACGCGGAAGTCGGAGCGGGTCAGCACCCGTCCGTCGAGGGCGGCCCGCAGCCTGGCCGCGGCCCGGTAGATGGCGTCGCCCTCGGGCATGGGTCAGTCCCAGGCGGCGGGGTCGGCCGCCAGTTCCATCACGCGTTCGGGCAGGGCGTCGGAGGCGATCTGGTCCAGGGTGACCTCCTCCAGGATGGCGCGCTCGCTCGCCCGCAGGGCGATCCACACCTGCTGGAGCGAACGGGCCGCGCCCCGGTAGCCGACGTGCTCGGGCCGCTCGCCCCGGACGTTGGCCAGTGGCCCGTCCACGGCGCGGATGACGTCGGCCAGGGTGATCTCGGAGGCGGGCCGGGCGAGGACGTAGCCGCCCTCGGGGCCGCGCTGGCCGCGGACCAGCCCGGCCCGGCGCATCTGGAGCAGGATGTTCTCCAGGTACTTCGGAGGCATTTCCTGTTCCTTGGCCAGCTCGCCCACCGTGGTGGGGCCGCTGCCGGAGGCGGCCAGCTCGGCGGCGGCGCGAAGGGCGTAGTCGACACGGGCGGAGAGACGCATGTTGTCGATTATCCCGCCTGCTAAACCCCGGTTACACGCAACCTGACCACGAGTGGCCGATGATCTGAGAATTCCACCCCCGGCGCCCGTGCCGCCGTGACCGCCAGCCCCGGTCCCACGAGCACGTGGTCGATGCGCTCGACCGGCGCGTCGGCGGGGGAGGTGAGTGGGTCGCCCAGGGCCGTGAGCGGGTCGGACAGGCCCGCGGCCGACAGCACGCGCATCGAAGGGTCGCCCGGCCTGGTGTTGAGGTCACCGGCCAGCAGGACCGGCCTGCCGCCTCCCAGGTCGCGGACGACGGCGGCCACCTCGGGCGCCTGGCCGGGCGGCGCCTGCAGGTGGGTGCCGACGATCCCCACCTGCCTTCCCGCCACCTCGACGACGGCCGCCTGCGCCTGGGCGCCGGTCGGATAGTCGTGCCGGCCCAGCGGATGCGAGACGACCTGCCGGACCGGCAGGTTGGTGATGATCGCGTCGCCCCACAGCGGGTCGGCGGCGGGCGCGAAGTGGTAGCGCATGCCGAGCCCCCGCGCGATGCGCGCCAGGTCGTCGTGGCCGCCGTTGAGCAGCCATCCGCGGTCCACCTCGCTGAGCAGGACCACGTCGGGACGCTCGGCCCGGGCCCAGGCCGCGATGCGGTCAAGGTCCAGGGTGCCCTTCAGCCCGAACCCCATCCGGATGTTGTAGGCGATCAGCGTGAACTCGCTCCGCGGAATGGGCCGTGTCTCCGGCAGGGGACGCCAGGTGAGCGCGGCGACGGCGGCCGCCGTGACCAGCGCCGTGACGACGACCGTCCGGGGCCGGGGGCGGGCGAGGTGCTGGACGGCCCGCCCGCGCGCCGCCGCGGCGGCGATCGCGGCCACCGTGCCGGCGAGCAGCACGGGGACCACGCCGTTGGGGAAGCCGAGGTCGGCGTCGTAGGCGGCGTAGTACAGGAAGACGGCGACCAGGAACACCAGCGCGCCGCCGAGCAGCGCGATCCCGCCGCGCCGGGCCGTGCCGTGTGAGGAGGCGGGCGAGGTGCCGGGCAGGGCCGCCATGCCCAGGCAGCCGCCGAGCGCGACCGCGGCGAACAGGGCGAACGGAAGCGCCGACGAGACGGCCAGCGCCGCCACCGCCGCCGGGAGCAGGACGACGACGACCCAGCGCCGGTAGGGCGGGCGCGCGGCGTAGGAGACCATGACGAACTGGGCGCAGACCAGCGCCGCCGCGACGACGGCGATGCGCCACGGGCCGCCCTGCTCGCCTCCGGGATGCTCGGCCAGGCCCAGCGTCGCCAGATACATGCCGTGCAGCGCCAGCGCGGGGCCGAACGCGAACCACACCCCCGGTGGCGCGGGGTCGCCGGGCGCGGGCGCCGGCCACGCGAGCCGGAGGAAGGCGGCGCCGACGGCCAGGACGGGGAGCCAGGGCAGGACGCCGTCCCGCCAGACCAGGTCCACCTGGTCCAGCGCGAGATGGACGGTGGCCGAGGCGGCCATGCCGGTGGCCAGCCCGGCCGGGACGGTGCGGCGCGGCAGCCTCAGCGCGCATCCGTACAGGAAGACCAGGCCGAAGCCGACGCCGGCGCCGGCCAGGTAGAGCTGCGGCGCCCCTCCGTCGGCCGCCTGGAGCGCCAGCCGGTCGGCCACCAGCAGGGCCGCGCCGCCGAGCGTGACCGGCCGGGGTCCCCACCGCCGGGCGAGCGGCGCCGCGGCGAACGGCAGGAGGAACCACAGGGCCGCGAACAGGCCCATTCGCTCGGGGGGAGTGTCGCCCGCGCGGCCGAACAGCGTGATCAGCGACGGCAGCAGCACCCGCAGCACGTCGGTGAGCAACACGACGCCGAGGGCGAGGACGACCATCGATCTGTGGTGCGCGGCGAGCGGGCGGAGCGGGATCCGGAAGGCGGGGGAAGTGTCGGTGGCGGCGCCCATGAATGCTCCTCAGAAAGACATGAGTGATCCTCGGGTCAATGCGGGGCCAAACGCAAGACGGCCGGTGCGGCGAAGGCCGGGACAGCGGATGGCGGCCGGCGAACGGCGGAACCGGAGGTGCGGTGGCCTTTCGCGCGGGAACGCTGCCGCTAAACTGGCAGGAAGCTTTACTGAGTACTGGTTGTGTCACACCACGCGCGCGTTTTGTGATGAAACCAACGGGGACCGACGACAAGAAAGCCTGCGATGGAGCGACGTCCTGGCGTGCCCAGGTTGCTACGGGAGATCAACGACCGGGCCGCGCTGGAGCTGCTGCTCGCCTCCGGCCCGATGACCAGGGGCCAGATCGGGGAGATGACCGGCCTTTCCAAGGTCACCGCCTCCCAGACGCTGTCGCGGCTGGAAGAGCGCGGCCTGGTCGAGGTGGTCGGGGAGCAGGCCGGTAACCGGGGGCCCAATGCCGCCCTTTACGGGGTGATTCCGTCGTCGGCCTATGTGGCCGGGCTCGATGTCGGCCCGGAAACGGTGACCACCGCCATCGCCGATATCAATGGCGAAATGGTGGCCGAGGCCACCATTTCCCCCAATGGGCACGACGATCCGGTCGCGATGGTGCACAACGCGGTGGTGAAGGCCTGCCGCTCGGGCAAGGTCGCCCTTTCCCGCCTCAGGGCCATCGTGATCGGCACCCCCGGCGTGGTCGACCCGCGCTCGGGCGACGTCCGGTTCTCCTTCGACCTGCCGGGCTGGCATGAGGGCAGCCACCAGGCCCTGGCCCAGGACCTGCGGCGGCCGGTGTCCATCGAGAACGACGTGAACCTCGCGGCGATCGCCGAGCGCGCCGAGGGCGCCGCCAAGGGTGTGGACGACTTCGTGCTGCTGTGGGTCGAACGCGGCGTCGGCCTCGCCGTCGTCCTCGGCGGCCGGCTCCACCGGGGGCGTTCGGGCAGCGCGGGCGAGATCGGATACCTGCCGGTCCCCGGCGTGCCGCTGGCCGAGGACGTCAAGGCCGTCCCCGGCCGGATGCCCGCCCTGGCGGGCGGCCTGCACGCCCTGATCAGCGCCGAGGCCGTGGCCGAGTTGGCCGGCCCGTACGGCTTCGCGGGTGGCTCGGCCGCCGACGCCGTCCACGCGGCCGTCGAGGGCGGGGACGCCGGGGCGCGGTTCCTGGACGAGCTGGCCCACCGGCTGGCCCTCGGAGTCGCGTCGGTGTGCGTGGTCCTGGACCCGGCCCTGGTCGTGCTCAACGGCGAGATCGGCCGGGCCGGCGGGGCCGCGCTGACCCACCGCGTGGAGGAGGCGGTGGCGCGCATCTGCCCGATCAGGCCCGAGGTGGTGGCCAGCGAGGTCAAGGGCCGCCCCGTGCTGCGCGGCGCCGTCCTGGCCGCCCTCGAACAGGCGCGCGAGGAGATCTTCGCCTCCTGATCCCCGCGACCGCCCCTTCATGTCCGCCGGCTGAACTCCCGATGAACTGATCCACCATGCGAGCCGCTGTCCCCGGCGGGCCGGGAGAATTGAACCGGTTGGTGGGGAGGGAGTTCGGTGGCGGCCGTACTGGAGTGGCTGGCGCGCCTGGTCGGCTTCTTCGGCGGCGCCGGCCCGGTCATCTTCTCGATCGTCCTGCTGGTGGCCACTCCCTTCGTCGACCGGTTGCTCGTCCGGCGCAAGCGCGTGATCTTCCGGGTTCTGTACAACTCGAAGATCGGCGTGGGGCCCGAGACGCTGCACGACGGCGCCGACCCCGCCGCGCACGGGCCGCCACAGCTGCGCCAGGTCGCCCGGCTGCTCGACCGGATGAGCATGGTCGTCATCCGCATCCGCAACGGCGGCACCTACGACATCGAACCCGAGGACTTCGAGCGCCCGCTGTCGTTCACCTTCGGCGGGCGCGTGGTGTGGAACGCCAGGATCTCCGAGGCGAGCACCCCGGAGCGGCGCGAGGAGCTGAGGAACGGCCTGCGCTTCTTCCCCGCCGAGGACAGCCGGCCGGTCCGGGACAACCTGCTCACCGTCCGGCAGCGGCTCGGTGAGCGCCTCGAGATCTACGACGGCACATGGACCGACTGGAAGCAGGTGCCCGGCGCCGGCGGGAGGTCCCTGCCGATCCGCATCGTGGGGCGCGGGCAGAACTCCGGCACGCGGCAGTTGTTCGAGAGGCAGGTGCTCGGCCCGGGCACCGGCGAGGGCCTGCTGTCGTCCAACTCCTGCCTGGAGAATGACCGCAACCCCCGCCGCGCCGGTGATCCGCTGCGAGCGCGACGACAACGCCGAGATCATCCAGAAGATCAGCACGATCCCCGGCGCGATCGGCTACGCCGACGAGGTGTCGATCGCCGAGGCGCGCTGAGCGGGCAGCGTCACCGCGCTGACCCTGGACGGCCGGGCGTTCGCCTCCGCCACCGCCGCCAGGCCGGGCGAGGGCTACCCCTTCTGGACCACCGAGTACCTGTACTTCCGCGGCCCGCTGGAGCCGGGATCGCTGAAGGCGTCCTTCGTCGAGTTCGTCCGCTCCCACGTCCGCGCGCAGGCCAGGCTCAGCGCCACGGGCTTCCAGCCCTGCACCGCCTCACCGGCCACCCGGGAACTGTGCGACCTGCGCTGACCCGCCGACCTGTGCTGTCCTCCCCCGACCCACTGTCCTCCCTGACCCACTGATCTGCCCTGACCCGCTGATCCGCTGCCCCGTGCTGACCCGCTGGCCTGCGCTGATCCGCGCCGCCCGGTCGTCAGGCGGTGAGGAGCTCGGCGGCGGCCTGGGCGTTGGCGCGGGCGGCTCCGTACGTCGCGAGGTAGGCGCCGGCCGTGGGACGCCAGATCGGCAGGCCCATCTCCACGACGATCGCGTCGGGACGCACGGCGAGCAGCTCCGAGACGATCTCCTGGCTGGCCCGGTGGCGGTGGGCGTCCTTGACCACGATCACCAGCGACCGGCCGCGGGCCCGTTCGAGCAGGCCGCTCGCGTCGGCCGCGTCCGGCTTGACCCGGGTGATCTCCGCCTCCGGCAGCCAGGGGGCGAAGCCCCAGGGCACGTCGCCGACGGCGATCGTGGGCGGGGTGTCCACCTCGACGACCAGCGGATCCACCAGCGGGGCGGCGGTGCCCGACAGCCGCACCGCCCGGCGGGCCGCGGTCAGGCCGATCACGTTGCCGTCCCTGGCCTCCTCGCGCGGCGCGCCGAACCAGCCGCGCAGCCGCGCGACGCGCTCGGCGGCCTCCTCCAGGCGGGCGAGCGGCAGGCGCCCGTCGCGCACGGCGGCCACGATCTCGTCCTTGATCGCCTCGATCTGCTCGCGCGTCGGCAGCGGCCCCAGGCACAGCAGGTCGGAGCCGGCGGCCAGCGACAGCACCGCGCCCCCGCCGAGCCCGACACTCTCGGTGATCGCGTGCATGTCCAGGGCGTCGGAGATGACGACGCCGGTGTAACCGAGCTCACCCCTGAGCAGCTCGGTCAGCGCCGGGGCCGAGAGCGTGGCGGGCGCCGCGCCGGTGAGGAACGGGACCCGCACGTGCGCCGTCATGATCGACCGGGTGCCGGCCTCGATGGCGGCGCGGAAGGGGACGAGTTCACGCTCCCACAGCACCTCGCGCGAGACGTCCACCACGGGAATCTCCAGGTGGGAGTCCTGCCGGGTGGCGCCGTGGCCGGGGAAGTGCTTGACGCAGGCGGCCACGCCGGCGTCCTGCAGCCCGGCGACCGCCGCGACGGTGTGCCGCGCCACCAGAGCGGCGTCCGACCCGAACGACCGGGTGCCGATCACGGGATTGTCGTCGGCGGTGTTCACGTCCGCGTCGGGCGCCATGTCCAGGTTCACCCCGCAGCGTGCGAGGTCGTCGCCGATCGACCGGTACACCCGGCGGGTCAGCTCGACGTCGTCCACGGCGCCCAGCGCCGCGTTGCCCGGGTACGGGCTGCCGACGTGGTAGGCGAGCCGCGTGACGTCGCCGCCCTCCTCGTCCAGGCTGATGACCGGGTCGCCCGCCTCGCGCAGCCGCGCCGTAAGGCCCGCGAGCTGCTCGGCCCCCGCGACGTTGAAGCCGAACAGCGTCACCCCGCCGAGGCCGTCCTCCAGATCGCGCAGGATCCAGTCGGGGACGGTGGTCCCGGGGAAGGCGGCCAGGAGCGTGCCGGCCGCCAGGCGGCGCAGCCCCCGGTCACCGCCGCCCACGGGAGACTCGCCCTGGGACGCGCCCGCGGAGAACTCAGACATGGCTGTACTCGACTCCTTCGTTGCGATAAATGGGCCGACTGTCGTCAGCCTTTCACGGCGCCGGCGACCAGGCCCGAGACCATGCGCCGCTGCACCAGCAGGAAGAACGCGATGACTGGAATGGTCATCAGCGTCGAGGCGGCCATGATGCCGCCCCAGTCCGTCGAACGCTGGCTGGTGAAGAACCCCAGCGCCACGGGCATCGTGTAGGTGCCCTGATCGTTGATCAGCGTCAGCGCGAAGACGAACTCGTTCCACGCGGTGATGAACGAGAAGATGCTCGTCGCCACCAGGCCCGGCGCGACGAGCGGGAACAGCACCCTCCAGAAGGTGACGAAACGACCCGCGCCGTCGATGGCGGCCGCCTCCTCCAGTTCCTTGGGCACCGCGGCCACGAACGTCCGCAGCATCCAGATCGCGAACGGCAGCGTGAAGCCCACGTTGACGACGATCAGGCCGAGAAGCTGGTTGTACAGGCCGAGCCGCTTGACCATCAGGAACAGCGGGATCAGCAGCGCCTCGCCCGGCACCATCTGCACGATCAGCAGCAGGATCAGGAAGCTCGTGCGGAACCGGAACCGGAAACGCGCCACGGCGGTGGCGGCGAGCAGCGCGAACACCGACCCGACCAGCACGGTGCCGACCGCGACGACGGCGCTGTTCATCAGGTACCGCCACACCGAGTGCCCGGCGACGCCCCTGGTCAGCACCCGGGACACGTGCTCCATCGTCGGCGACAGCGGGAAGGGGATGAACCGCGTCGTGAAGATCTCGTCGTTGGGCTTGAACGCCGTCGCGACCATCCAGTACACAGGGAACACGGCGAACAGGAACACCGCGACGCCGGCCGCGTTCAGGGCGGCCGTCTTGAGGCGCCTGGCGGTTTGCGGGTTCATCGCACGTCCTCCGTTCTGACGATCTGGCGGACATAGACGGCGGTGATCAGCAGCATGATCACGGTGAGGATGACCGCGATGGCCGCGCCGAAGCCCATCTTGGGCGGCGCGCTGAACGCCTCGGTGTACGCCCACAGCGACAGGTTGAAGGCGTCCCGGTTGGTCGTGCCGCCGGCCAGCACGTAGAGCTGGGTGAAGATTTTGAAGTCCCAGATGACCGACAGGACGAGCAGGACCGAGAACACCGGCCGCAGCAGCGGGAAGGTGATCTTCCAGAAGGTCGTCACCGGCGCCGATCCGTCCACCCGGGCCGCCTCGTACAGCTCCGAGGGGATGCTCTTGAGGCCCGCGAGCACCGACACGGCGATGAACGGGAACGACGCCCACACCACGGCGACGATCAGCACCAGGTAGATCGTCGAGGCGGAGTTGAGCCAGGGCTGGCCCGACCAGTCCGACCGCCCGAACACCAGGCTGGACAGCCCGTCGGGCAGCAGGTTCAGCGTCCAGTTCACCACGCCCGCGTCGGCGTCGAACAGCCACTTCCAGATGATCGCCGTGGCGGTGGGCGGGGTCGCCCAGGCCGCCATGATGCCCACGACGACGAAGGTGGACATCCTGCGGCCCAGCCGGTTCAGCAGCAGGCCGACCAGGGTGCCGAGCAGCAGCGTCAGCGCGACGGTGACCACGGCGAACACCACCGTGTTGCGGAGGGAGGTCCAGAACAGCTCCGACTGGAAGACCTGGGTGTAGTTGTCGGTCCCCACGAACTCGGCCGGCCGCGGGTTCGGGCGGATCTGCCGCAGTCCCACCTTGTGGAAGGACATCTCCACCATCTGGTACAGCGGGTAGAGCAGCAGGACCCCGATGACCAGCAGGCCGGGCAGCAGCAGCACGTAGGGGACCGCCCGGGCGGACAGCCGGCGCGGCCGGCGGGCGGGGCGGTGGGACGCGCGCCCCGCCGGGGCGGGAGGGGTGCCCCCGCCCCGGGCGATGGTCGAGGTCTGCGCCATCGTCACTGCTGCTGGTTGAGGATCGTCTCGAGTTCGGTGTTGGCGTCGCCGAGGGCCGTGTCGATGTTCTTCTTGCCCTCGATGACGGCCCGCGCCGCGTTCTGCAGCACGGCCTTGGTGTCGTTGGCCTGCGCCCAGTCGGGGTCGGCAGGGAAGCCCTTGGCCACCTTGAAGGTCTCGGCGAACGGCGCCTGCACCGGGTCACTGGCGTACTCGGCCAGGGCGTCGGGGTAGAGCGGGAGCAGGCCCCCCTCCTTGGCGTACCGGGTGCCGTACTCCTTGCCGGCGGCGAGCTTGAGGTACTCGGCGGCCAGCTCGGGGGTCTTGGCGTCCTTCCAGATGGCGATGTCGTTGCCGCCCTGGAACGCGGGCGCGGGGCCGCTGCCGTCCTTGTTCGGAAGCGAGAAGAAGGCCATCTGGTCGTCGCCGACCTTGCCCTTGCTCTGCTCCTTGATGGTGGCGATGTCCCAGCCGCCGGTGACGTACATGCCGACCTTGCCGGCCGCGAAGCGCTGGCTGATCTCCACGGAGTTCAGGTTGAGCCGGCCCTTGCCCGACACGCCGTCCTTGGCGACCAGGTCGGTGTAGAACTGGAAGCCCTCCTTGAAGCCGGGCTCGGTCAGCTTGCCGACCCACTTGCCGCCCTCGAAGGCCGCGAAGTCGCCGCCGGCCGACCAGACGAACGGCGAGAGCGACATGTTGGCGTCCGAGCCGCCGTTGAAGGCGAAGCCGTCGACGTCCTTGCCCTTCTTGGCGACGATCTTCTTGGCCGCCGCGACGAGGTCGTCCCAGGTCTTGGGCGTCTCGATGCCGAGGTCTTTGAACCAGTCCTTGCGGTAGAGGACGGCGCGGGTGCCGCCGCCCCAGGGAGCGGCGTAGACCTTGCCGTCGATGGTCTCGTAGCCCCACAGGTTCTGCGGGATCTGCTGGAAGTCGGGGCTGGACTTCACCACGTCGGAGATGTCGGCGAGGGCGTCCTCGGCGACCCAGGCGGCGACCTGGTCGTTGCCGAACTCGGTCACGTCCGGGCCCACGCCGCCGGCGAGCGCGGCGGTCCACTTCTTCTGCGCGTCGGGCCAGGGGATCCACTGGAGGTCGACGTCGGCGCCGGTCTGCTCCTTGAACTTCGCGTTCAGCTCCGACATGTACTTGTCCTGCACGTCGTTGGGGGCGCCGAGCCGCCAGACGGTCAGCTTCTGGCCGGCGAACGCCGGCCCTGAGGAGGCCGAGGCCTGGGGCGCGGCGGCCTGGCCGGCGGGCTCGCCGCCGCCCCCGCAGGCGGCCACACCAATGGCGAGAGCGGCGGTGGTGGCCGTCGCGGTGGCGATCCTTGCGATGTTCACGTGTGGGTTCTCCCTTCCCGGCTTCGCGTCGGGCTCGCGCTCTTCGGAGCAGGGGCGCGCGGGGTGAGCCGCACGCCACGGCGAAGGCGCCGTCCTCGCGCTCTGCGCTGCGACATCCCCAAGGCCCTGATCGCTTGCCCGCGGGGTGACTGCCGCTAAACTAACAAGAAACTTTCTTAAAAAAAACCCTGTTAGCGGATCGTGACGAGAGGGGCGGCCCCATGCCCAGACGACACCCCGGAACGCCGCGGCTGCTGCGCCGGCTCAACGACCGCGCGGCGCTGGAGCTCCTGCTCGCCCAGGGACCGCTCACCCGCGGCGAGCTGGGGGAGCACACCGGCCTGTCCAAGGTCACCTCCGGCCAGCTCCTGGCCCGGCTGGAGGAGCGCGGCCTGGTCGAGGTCTCCGGGCGGCGTCCCGGCGGCCGCGGGCCGAACGCCGCGCTGTACACGGTCGTGCCCTCCAGCGCCTACGTCGCCGGGCTGGAGGTGCTGCCCGGCCAGGTCACCGCCGGCGTCGCCGACATCACCGGCGAGCTCATCGCCGAGGTCGCGGTGGACCCGCGCGAGACCGGCGAGCCGGTCAAGACCGTGCACAGCGCCGTGGGCCGAGCCTGCGACGCGGCCGGCATCGCGCTCGGCAGGCTGCGGGCCCTGGTCATCGGGACGCGCGGCGTGGTCGACCCGCGCACGGGGGACGTGCGCTTCTCCTTCGACCTGCCCTCCTGGCACGCGGGCGTGCTCGCCGACCTGCGGGCGACCCTCGGGTCCTCGGTGACCATAGAGAACGACGTGAACCTGGTCGCGCTGGCCGAGCACGGGTACGGGGCGGCGCGCGGAGTCGAGGACTTCGTCCTGGTGTGGGCGGGTGTGGGGCAGGGGCTCGGCGTCATGCTCGGCGGGCGGCTGCACCGCGGGTCCACCGGCGGCGCGGGCGAGATCGGCTGGCTCCCCGTTCCCGGCGAACCGCTCCCGGTCAACGTCACAGAGCCGCAGTCCGGCTCCTTCCAGCGCCTGGTCGGCGCCGCCGCCATGGGCCGCCTGGCCGCCGCCCACGGCCTGTGTTCCGGGCGCGGCGCCGACATGGTGCGCGGCGCCGACATGGTGCGCGCCGCCGACATGGTCCGCGCCGCCGTCGAGACCGGCAGGGACGGCTTCCTGGACGAGGTGGCCGAGCGGCTGGCCATCGGGGTCGCCGCCGTCACCGTCGTCCTGGACCCGGGACTGGTCGTGCTCAGCGGGGATGTGGGGAGGGCGGGCGGTCAGGCGCTCGCCGGGCGGGTCGAGAAGGCCGTCGCCCGCATCTGCCCGAGCCGGCCGAAGGTCGCGGTCACCGAGGTCGAGGGCAACCCGGTCCTGCGAGGCGCCTTGGCCGCCGCCCTGGACCAGGCCCGCGAGGAGGTCTTCTCCAGCACCGTCGACGGCATCCCGTACTGACGCCTCACCGCGGCCGCAGGCCCGCGCGGACCGAGAAGAAACCGCTGCCGGCGGCATGTCCTGCTGACGCCTCGCGGCGGCCGCAGGCCCGGGCGAATCGAGGAGAAGCCAGTGCCGGCGGCATGCCGTACAGATGCCTTGGGGCGGCCGCAAGACCAGGCGAATCGCGGAAAAGCCGGTGTCGGCGGCATGCCGTAGGGACGTCTTCGCGGTGCGGGGTACCAGGTAAACAGGGTTAAAAGTCGGTTATGTCAGACTGGCTGGCCATGCGCAACATCGTGCTCATCTCTGACCCCCGCGTGACCTCCATCCCCGTCGAGGAGAACGGTGAGGCGCTGGCCGACGTGCGCGGCGTGCTCGGTGTCGACGGCAGGCTCGCCGACCCCGCCGGCGCCTACGCCCACCTGCGCGAGGGGCTGCTGCTGCGGCTTTCTGACGCCCAGCGGCAACTGCCCTACGGTTACCGGCTGCTCGTGGTCGAGGGATACCGGCCTCCGGTGCTGCAGCGGCGCTACTTCGAGCAGTACAAGGACGAACTGAGAGCCGCCTTCCCGGAGATGTCGCCGCAAGAGCTGCACGTGGCCGCCAGCCGGTACGTCTCGCCCATCGAGGTCGCCCCGCACACGGCGGGCGCGGCGGTCGACCTCACCCTCGCCACCGACGACGGCGTCGAGCTGGACATGGGCACCCCGGTCAACGCCAACCCCGAGCAGAGCGACGGCGCCTGCTACACCGACGCGCCCAACATCTCGGCCGCCGCGCGCGAGCACCGCAAGATCCTCGGCGCGGCCCTGGAGTCCGCCGGCCTGGTCAACTACCCCACCGAGTGGTGGCACTGGTCCTACGGCGACCGCTACTGGGCCATGACCACCAACACCCCCGCCGCCCTCTACGGCCCCCGCACCCTGACCTGAGCCCCGGCGCGTCAGGCGCGCAGACGCAGGCCCCGGGGGGTGGGGTGGAAGCCGGCGGTCTCCAGGGCGGCGGCGAGGGGGGAGTCGGCGATCGCGGCGCCGTCGGCCTTCTCGACCGTGAGCTTGCCGAGCGCCCCGTCGCGGACGGCGAGCGCGAGGGCGTCCACCGCCGGCTGGAGGCGGTCGTCGTCGGCGAAGGACAGCAGGGTCTTGCCGCCGCGCTCGACGTAGACGATGAGGCGGCCGTCCACCAGCACCACCAGCGCCCCGGCCTTACGACCGGGCTTGTGCGTGAGGTCTCCAGGATGCGCCGGCCACGGCAGCGCCGCCCCGTACGGGCAGGCCGGGTCGGTCGCCGCCAGCACCACCGCCCGCCGCTCGGCCGCCGAAGGGCCGGCGGCGGACGGACCGGCGGCGGAGGCGCGCATGCGGTCGACGGCGCCGGGGAGGGCGAACTGGGCGCCGCCCAGACCCTCCACGAAATAGCCGCGGCGGCAGCGGCCGGTCTCCTCGAAGGCGCGGAACACCGGGTAGACCCCGGCGAACCCACCGGTGAGGCGCTCGGCCGCCACCGCGCCCTTGGTCACCACGCCGTGCCGTTCGAGCAGCACCTCGGCCTGCGCGTGGGCGCGTTCGGTGGCGTCAGCAGAGGCCCCGGGCAGCAACCACCAGCGGCCGCTCACCGTCGGCGGCCCCGACCGGGTCGGGAGCACGGCCCTTCGCCTGCGCGCCGTCGTCGGCCGGTGCGCGGGCCGACCGGAGCCGAGCGCCGCGCGCAACGGCGCCAGCGTGTCGCCTGAGACGCGCCCGGACCACACCAGGTCCCACAGAGCGCCGGCGAGCGCGATGTCGTCGAGCGAGCCGGCCCGGGTGGACAGATCGCGGAAGAACAGCGCCCCACCGCCGCCCAGGGCGTCGAGGATCTTCTCGTGCAACGGGGTCATCGTGACCTCGGCCGGTGCGGGCAGCAGCAGCGGAGCGGTGTCGGCGAAGAACAGCGCCACCCAGCCGTCGCCGCCCGGAAGCGACCCCTGCCCCGCCCACAGGACCTCCCCCGAGGCGGTCAGCTCGTCCAGCAGCGCCGGCTCGTAGCCCGGCACCCGGCTCGGCAGGACCAGCGTCTCCAGCGCGGACGCCGGCACCGCGGCGCCCTGCAGCCGCTCGATGGCGTGCACGAGGGCGTCCATGCCGCGCGCCGACCGGCCCTCGGTGATGCCGTGCCAGGCCGGGGAGAACGCGGCCAGCGCCTCGGGCGGGACGGGCTCGACCTCCTTGCGCAACCGGGCCAGCGACCTGCGCCGCAGCGACCGCAGCACACCCGCGTCGCACCACTCCTCACCCCAGCCGCCCGGCCGGAACTCGCCGGGGACCACCCGGCCCGAGGATGCCAGCCGCCTGAGCGCGTCGGTCACGACGGCGACGCCCAGCCCGAAGCGGGTGGCGGCGGTGGCGGCGGCGAAGGGGCCGCGCGTGCGGGCGTGCCGGGCGAGCAGATCGCCGAGCGGGTCGGCCACGGGCTCGAGGAACACGTGGGGGAGACCCATCGGCAGCGGCGCGCCGAGCGCGTCCCTGAGCCGGGCGGCGTCCTCGACGGCCGCCCACTGCTCGGCCCCGGCGACCCGGACCCGGATCGCCCGCCTGGCCGCCTCGAGGTCGGACGCCCAGGCCGGGTCGCCGCCGCGCACGGCGATGTCCTCCGGTCGCAGCGGGCCGTGGGTGCGCAGCAGATCGGCGAGGTCTTCGGCGTCGCGCAGCGGCCGGTCGAGCCGCGCCAGCTCGCGCTCGGTGTCGGCCACGACGTCGGGGTCGAGCAGCTCGCGCAGATCGGCCTCGCCGAGCAGTTCGGCGAGCAGGTGGGTGTCCAGGGCGAGCGCCTGCGCGCGCCGCTCGGCCAGCGGGGCGTCCCCCTCGTACATGAAGGCGCCGACGTAGGCGAACAGCAGCGAGGCCGCGAAGGGCGACGCCTGGGCGGTCTCGACCTCGACCACGCGCACCCGGCGGGCGGCGATGTCACGCATGAGCCGCACCAGCCCCGGCACGTCGAAGACGTCCTGCAGGCACTCGCGCATGGTCTCCAGCACCACCGGGAACGAGCCGTATTGGCTGGCGACCTTGAGCAGGCCGGCGGCCCGCTGACGCTGCTGCCACAGGGGGGAGCGCCTGCCCGGGTTGCGCCGGGGCAGCAGCAGGGCCCGGCCGGCGCACTCGCGGAACCGGGAGGCGAACAGCGCCGAGCCGCCGAGCTCCTCGGTGACGATCTGCTCGATCTCGTCGGCGTCGAACACCGCGACGTCGGTGGGCGCGCCGTCGAGGGTGTCGGGGATGCGCAGGACGATGCCGTCGTCGGAGTGCAGGGCCTGCACGTCCACGTCGTAGCGCTCGCGCAGCCGCCTGCCGATGGCCAGCGCCCACGGCGCGTGGACCCGGGCGCCGAACGGGCTGTGCACGACCACACGCCAGTCGCCGAGCTCGTCGTGGAAGCGCTCGATCAGCAGGGTGCGGTCGTCGGGCACGTACCCGGTGGCCTCGCGCTGCTCGGCCAGGTAGGACAGCAGGTTGCCGGTGGCGAAGGCGTCCAGCCCGGCCTCCGCGAGCCGGTCGGTCCCGCCTTCGGACAGCTCGCGGGTGAAGGCGCCGAGGGCCCGGCCGAGCTCGGCGGGACGGCCCGGGGTGTCGCCGTGCCAGAACGGCAGCTTGCCCGGCTGGCCGGGCGCGGGGGACACCAGCACGCGATCGGCGGTGATGTCCTCGATGCGCCAGGATGTGGCGCCCAGCACGAAGACGTCGCCCACCCGGGACTCGTAGACCATCTCTTCGTCCAGCTCGCCGACCCGCCTGCCCCCCCGCCCGGTGTCACCTCCGGCGAGGAAGACGCCGAACATGCCGCGGTCGGGGATGGTGCCGGCGTTGGTGACCGCCAGCCGCTGGGCTCCGGGGCGGCCGGTGACCCGGCCGGTCACGCGATCCCACACGATGCGCGGGCGCAGCTCGGCGAACTCTTCGCTGGGGTAGCGCCCGGCCAGCATGTCGAGGGTGGCCTCCAGCGCGGTCCTCGGCAGGGTGGCGTACGGGGCGGCCCGCCTGACCAGGCTCTCGAGCTCGTCGACGGTCCACTCGTCCAGCGCGCACATGGCCACGATGTGCTGCGCGAGCACGTCGAGGGGGTTGCGCGGGTAGCGCAGCTCCTCGATCTCGCCCGCCTTCATGCGCTCGGAGACGACGGCCGTCTGGAGCAGGTCGCCGCGGTACTTGGGGAAGATCACGCCTTTGGAGACCGCTCCCACCTGGTGACCGGCCCGGCCGATGCGCTGCAGGCCGCTGGCCACGCTCGGCGGCGCCTCCACGCACGCGACCAGGTCGACCGACCCCATGTCGATGCCCAGTTCGAGGCTGGAGGTGGCGACCACGGCCGGCAGGCGCCCGGACTTCAGGGCCTCCTCGATCTGGGCGCGCTCTTCTTTGGACACCGACCCGTGGTGGGCGCGGACGATCTCGGGCACCGCCCCGGAGGAGGCGCCGGCCTGAGCCATCATCGCCGCCGGCGTGGAGATCGACGCCGCCGGCGTGGCGATCGAGGCCGCGGGCGTGGCGATCGACTCCGCCGGCCTCGGCGTCCCGGCGCCGCCCTCCGGTGGGGTGGTCCACAGGTCGTCAGGAGGGAAGGCCCCGGCCGGGCCCTCGTTCGACCGTTCGTAGGCGAGCTCGTTGAGGCGGGTGCACAGACGCTCGGCCAGGCGCCGGGAGTTGGCGAAGACGATGGTCGAGCGGTGCGCCTGGATGAGACCGAGCAGGTGCTCCTCGACGTGCGGCCAGATGGACCGCCGGGCCGCGGGCTCCAGCCAGGCCGTCTCGTCATCGGGGGGCGGGCCCTGCCGGGGGGCGGCGTCCAGCTCGGTCATGTCCTCCACGGGGACGACCACGTCGACCTCGATGACCTTCTCGGACGGCGGCTGGACGACCGTCGTCGGGCGCGAGCCCCCCAGGAACGTCGCCACCTCGCTCACAGGACGCACCGTGGCCGACAGGCCGATGCGCTGCGCCGGGCGGGCCAGCAGCGCGTCCAGCCGCTCGAGGGTCAGCGCGAGATGGACGCCGCGCTTGCCGGCCGCCACCGCGTGCACCTCGTCGACGATGACCGTCTCGACATCGCGCAGCGCCTCGCGGGCCTGGCTCGTCAGGATCAAATAGAGCGACTCGGGCGTGGTGATCAGGATGTCGGCCGGGGCGGCGGCGAAACGCCGGCGGTCCTCGGCCGTGGTGTCGCCCGAACGGATGGCCACCGAGATGTCGGGGGCGTGCAGCCCGAGGCGCCGCGCCGTCTGCTTGATGCCGGTGAGCGGGGCGCGCAGGTTGCGCTCGACGTCCACGGCCAGCGCCTTCAGCGGCGAGACGTACACCACCCGGCACCGCCGGAGAGCGCCTTTGTCCCGCGCGCGCCCGCGCGCACCCTTCCCTCGGCCCACGCCGCTCTGGCGGCCTTCACCGGCCGGGGCGCCCGTGCCGCCCTCGTGGCCCCCGCCGGCGTCATGATCGGAGCCGGCCGCCATGCGGTCGGCGGCGAGGCGGTCGAGCGACCACAGGAACGCGGCGAGCGTCTTGCCCGACCCGGTGGGCGCGACGACCAGGGTGTTGTCGCCGCGCGCGATGGACCGCCACGCGCCCTCTTGGGCGGCCGTCGGCATGGCGAAGGCGTCGGTGAACCACTGCCGGGTCACCGGAGTGAAGTGGTCGAGCGCGGATCCGGTCACCGCTTCATCATGCAACTCGCCACCGACAGAACGCGCCACCCCGTCCGGCTGACGTGCTCGTCACCGGGCCCGCCACGCCGTGCGGGCTTGACATGGCCTACGCCCGGAACGTCATGTGGACCTATGGGCATCGACTACGCGGCCATCGAGGCGACTCGAGAGCGGATCCGCGGGCACTACCTCCAAGCACGACGGCCAGAGAGCAGCGCACGTGGCCTGCACCACTTCGCACTGATCTGTTCGGACGTCGAGCGGACCATCCAGTTCTACCAGGACGTGCTGGAGTTCCCGCTGACGGAGATCTTCGAGAATCGTGACTACAAGGGCTCGAACCACTTCTTCTTCGACATCGGCAACGGCAACCTGCTCGCCTTCTTCGACCTCCCCGGGCTCGACCTCGGGCCGTATCAGGAGGTGCTCGGCGGCCTGCACCACATCGCGATCTCCGTCGAGCGCGGCAAGTGGGAGAGGCTGAGGGAGAAGCTGGACGCCGCCGGGGTGCCCTACCAGGTGGAGAGCGACGCGTCGATCTACTTCCGCGACCCTGACGGGGCGCGCCTGGAGCTGCTGGCAGACCCCCTGGGAGAGATGTACGGCTCCCGCGTCCTCTGAGCGGCGCGGACGCTTCGTACCCGCCACCACGACCGGCACAGCCAGGCGGAGCCGGCAGACCACAGACGGACCGGCGGTTCGGGGGACCACGGGCGGTCCGGCGCCTGGGGGACTACGGGTGGGCCCGCGCCTGGGGACTACGGGCCGGCCGGCGCCCGGCGGGCCACGGGCGGTCCGCCGGCCGGTCCGGAGCCACAGGCCCTCTGGGCACGCCGGGCCGGGACCATGGGCCTTCTGGTACGTCGGGCCGGAACCAACGGGCGGTCTGGCACGTCGCGCCGGAGGCTACAGGGCGGCCTGGGTACGGCGGGTCGGAGGCTACGGGGCGGCCTGGGTACGGCTGGCCGGAGGCTACGGGGCGACGTGGGCACGGTGGGCCGGGGACCATACTGGGACCATGCGCTTGACGGACTTCTGGAGCCGGATGAACCGCCATTTCGGCGAGAGGTACGCCGAGTCCTGGGCGCGTGACTACGTCCTCGCCGAGCTGGGCGGCCGCACCGTGCTCCAGGCCCTCGCCGAAGGTGAGTCCGCCAAGGACGTGTGGCGCGCGGTCTGCGGAGTCACCGACGTCGACTCCCGGCTGCGCTGACCCCACCCGGCTGGGCAGCCGACCGACTCGCGAGCCGCGCTCACCAACCTCTGGGCTGAGCATGTCGACGACGACCACGCCGCGCCCGCTTCCTCGCGACCGTCGGTCCACCTGGCCAGGCCGAGCCGTCACCAGAGCATCCAATGGGCCCACCCGCAAGCAGGTGTGTGGCCCAGCATGGCTGCCCACCCCCGTCGTCAGACCCTGACGCAGGTGACAGTCGGTGTATAGGCGGCGAACGACCGGGTGGGCAGCCATGCCGGACTCCCCGCCTGCTTGCCGGGCGGGCCCTTCTGATTCTCGGTGTCGGGGCTCGTTGCGCTGCGTGGAGGAGGTGTTCGCCGCAGTCGGCGGCAAGGGCCCGGAGATCTTGCTCGGGTTTGCGGCGCAGCCGTACTGCTGGATTTTCGCTGCGTGGTTGGTGTGAGCGACTGATGGCACCGCGTGTACGAACGACCGGGAGGGCAGCCATGCTGGACTTCCCGCCTGCTTGCCGGGTGGCCCTTTTCGTCTGTCTGATGTCAGGTTGTTCGCCGCGATCGGTGACGAGGGGGCTGAGACCCTGCGCGGCGCTCCCACGCCATCCGCGGGTGTGCTTCGCGGGTGGGGCTGGTTCTCCGCCTTTTCGATCAGTCGATCTCGCCGGCGGCACGAGGGGCGGCAGGGCTCAATGGTGTGGACCGTGCCGTTGAGCTGTGATCGAACAGTCGTTCGGCTATATTGGGCATGCCGGCGCCGCCGGCGCCCTGGGCCCGTTCCGGGAAATTGTCGGTGGCACCCCGTAGCTTGCCAGCGACGGAAACGACTTCGACTCACCCTCCAGGGGGGCACTCCATGGCAGCCAACGACCGCGAGAAGGCCCTTGAGACCGCGCTCGCCCAAATCGAGCGGCAGTTCGGCAAGGGCTCTGTCATGCGCCTCGGCGATGACGCCCGAGCTCCTATCGAGGTGATCCCCACCGGGGCCATCGCACTCGATGTCGCTCTCGGCATCGGCGGCTACCCCCGCGGGCGCATCGTCGAGATCTACGGTCCCGAGTCCAGCGGTAAGACCACCGTGGCGCTGCACGCCGTCGCCAACGCCCAGCGGGCCGGCGGCATCGCGGCGTTCATCGACGCCGAGCACGCCCTCGACCCCGAGTACGCCCGCAAGCTCGGCGTCGACACCGACGCCCTGCTGGTCTCCCAGCCCGACACCGGCGAGCAGGCCCTCGAGATCACCGACATGCTGATCCGCTCCGGCGCGATCGACCTCGTGGTCATCGACTCGGTGGCGGCCCTGGTGCCCAAGGCCGAGATCGAGGGCGAGATGGGCGACAGCCACGTCGGCCTGCAGGCCCGCCTCATGTCGCAGGCCCTGCGCAAGGTGGCCGGCGCCCTCAACAACACCAGCACGACCGCCATCTTCATCAACCAGCTCCGCGAGAAGATCGGCGTCATGTTCGGCTCGCCCGAGACCACGACCGGCGGCAAGGCGCTGAAGTTCTACGCCTCCATCCGCCTGGACGTCCGCCGCATCGAGACGCTCAAGGACGGCACCGAGCCGGTCGGCAACCGCACCCGGGTCAAGGTCGTCAAGAACAAGATGGCCCCGCCCTTCCGGGTGGCCGACTTCGACATCCTCTACGGCTTCGGCGTCTCCCGCGAGGGAGGCCTGATCGACATGGGCGTCGAGCACGGCTTCGTCCGCAAGGCGGGCGCCTGGTACACCTACGAGGGCGACCAGCTCGGCCAGGGCAAGGAGAACGCCCGCAACTTCCTGAAGAACAACCCCGACATCGCCAACGAGATCGAGAAGAAGATCAAGGAGAAGCTCGGCGTCGGTCCTCGCCTCGACACCCCGGTCGAGTCCGCCGCGCCTCCGGTCCCCGCCGCTGCCGCCCCGTCCGGGCGTGGCTCCAAGGCGCCCAAGCCGGGCGACGTCTGATCGAGCCGATCCGCCATGCCGATGCCTGATCCCAGCCGTCTTGCCATGCCGATGCCTGTTTCGAGCCGATCCGCCACGTCGATGTTCGATCCGAGCTGATCCGCCATGCCCGCGCGCGACGACGAACCCGGCCGGCTACGGCCGGGAGACTGGGGTGCCTGGGTCGAAGACGAGGCGGCGGGCAAGCCCGCTCGCCGTCGCCGCCGAGGCGGCCGGGGCGACCAAGGCGACTTCCCGGCCGGCGACTCCGGCGCCCCCCTCTGGGCGCCGGATCCCCCCGACGGCTTCCCATCCCATGGCGGGTCCGGCCTCCACGATCGTCTCTCGTCCCATGGGGGGTCCGGCCTCCATGACGGTCCCTCGTCCCATGGGGCATCGGAGAGTGAGGTGTTCGGCGGCCGTCCGGGTGGGGGTTCGGCCCGGGGGCGGGATGGCTCAAGGCGGGACAGGAGGTCGGCTCGGTGGAAGGGGTTGGACGGGCCGGTCGAGGGGTCGCCGGCCGCTGAGGGGCCGGCGGCGGATCCGCAGGCGGTTGCCCGGGCGGTCTGTCTGCGGCTGCTGACGCTGGCGCCTCGCACGCGCGCCCAACTCGCCGACGCGCTGCGCAAGCGCGACATTCCCGACGAGGCGGCGGAGGCCGTTCTCGCTCGCTTCTCCGATGTCGGCCTGATCGACGACGAGGCGTTCGCGGAGGCGTGGGTCACCTCACGGCATGCCGGGCGGGGGCTGGCCCGGCGAGCGCTCGCCGCCGAGCTGCGCACCCGGGGCGTGGACGAAGAGACCGTGCGCGACGCCGTCGACCAGCTCGACCCCGACCAGGAGCTGGAGACCGCGCGCCGGCTCGTCGCCCGCAAGCTCTCCGGCACCCGTCACCTCGAACCGGCCGCGCGGGTGCGGCGGCTCGCCGGCATGCTCGCCCGCAAGGGCTATTCCGGTGGCCTCGCCTACCGCGTCGTCCGTGAGGCCCTCGAAAGCGAAGGCCACCCCACGGACGACCTCCCCGACGCCTTCGACTGACCCGCTGTGGCGGCGGGTCACCTCTCGGATGTCTTCGAGTGACCCACTGTCACGATCCGTGGCAGGATCGTAGTGCCACGTGATCGCGGCGGTGGGGAGGAACCAGCTGGAGCCGGTCGTGAGGGCTTATGTCCGACAGGTTATCCATCGCAAGCGGCTGCGGACCTCGATCGGGTTCGAGGTGGATGTCGACCTCGATCTCGGGCGGGTGATCAGCTGAGGTCGCGGAGGGCTGGGAGAAGTTCTTTCTCGGCCCAGGCGAGGAACTCGCGCTGGTGGTCCGCGCCGATCTGCACCAGGGCCACGTGGGTGAAGCCGGCGTCGGTGAACTCCTTGACGGCGCGGACGACCGCGTCGACGTCGGAGCCGCACGGGACGTTCTTGGTCACGTCCTCCGGGCGGACGAACTGCGCATAGGCCTCAAAGTTCACCGGACCCGGCAGCTCTGACAGCACTTTCCACCCGGCTGAGAACCACTTCCAGAGCCGGTGGGCCCGTTCGGTGGCTGCCTGGACGTCGGTGTCGTAGGAGACCGCGAGCTGGCCGTACACGGGCTTGCCGGCGCCGCCGGTGGCGTGGAAGCGGGACACCAGGTCGGCGTCGGGCTGGACGGCGATGAGTGCGTCGCCGTACTCGGCCGCGAGGTCCACCGACTGCGCCCCGGAGGCGGCGATGCCGACGGGCACCGGCTCGGCGGGCAGGTCGTACAGCTTGGCGGAGTCGATCGTGAAGTGGTCGCCGCGGTAGCTGACGTACTCGCCGCCGAACAGGGCCTGGATGATCTCGATGGCCTCGCCGAACATCTCGTGGCGGATGTTGACCGGCGGCCAGCCCCGCCCGACGACGTGCTCGTTGAGGTGCTCGCCCGCGCCGAGGCCGAGGGTGAACCGCTCGTCCGACAGCGCGCCCATCGTCGCGGCCTTCTGTGCCACCACGGCGGGGTGGTAGCGCATGATCGGGCAGGTGACGTAGGTCATGAAGGGGATGCGCTCGGTGGCGTTCGCCACCGCTCCCAGCACCGACCAGGCGTAAGGGGAGTGGCCCATGTCGTCCAGCCACGGGAAGTAGTGGTCGGAGATCGTCTCGTAGTCGAACCCCGCGCGCTCGGCGGCGACGGCGTCCTCGACGAGCTGCTTGGGCCGGGTCTGTTCGCACATCAGCGAGTAACCGATCTGTACCATGGCCGCCCCATACCCCGGCGTCCCCGGATCGTGCCGGACGCGCGGAAAATTGCCCGAATCGGGTCGAGGACCAGACGGACCATCAAGGAGACCTCCGTCACTCGACAGAAGATCGTTTTCGCTACTTACCGCTGCATATCGGGATAAATCCGGCGCAGCGCCGTCGAGCGCCCGTTCCTGTGAGAGGACAAAAGTGGCTTGACGGGCGGACTTTGCTTGCTCGTTACCTCTCTGACGCTTAATCTCGACCACAGTGAGGAGTTACTCCGCGCAGTGCGGATTGCCATAACGGTGCACGACGGACGATCAAGACCGATCACACCCAGCGGACCGGCGCCTTGGCGCCGACGCGTTGGACATATTCGTCTGACCAGGATCGCCCGGTCGGGCTGGTCCGTGCTGTGCGTGTAACCCTCGCGTGCTGAAGCTCGCGACGCGAGGAGGGGTGGGCGCGCATGAGTTCGACAGTCGTGATCATGCTGGCGATAGCCGTTGTCCTGCTGGCGCTTGTCGCGATTGTCACGCTCGTCGTGCTGATACGCCGCACCGGTGTCGGCCGGTCCGGCACGCGGGGGCCCACCGCCGAGGAGATCGCCGACGTCCAGTCCGAGCTGGAGCAGGCCCGCCGCGAAGGCGTCGAGATCCGCGTGAAGGCCGAGTCGGACGCCGGGGAGATGCTCCGCCGGGCCGAGGCCGCCGCCGAGGGCGCCCTGCGGATGCGCAAGGAGGTCGAAGATGAGACCCGTTCCCTCAAGCACGAGCTGAAGGAGCTCAGGTCCGACCTCGAGCGCCGCGAGAACCGCCTGGCGGAGCGCGAGCAGCGTCTGGACGAGGAGGCCCGCAGGCAGGCCGAGCGCGGCAGGGAGCTCGCCGAGACCGAGTCCCAGCTCGCCGACCGCCGCGCCGAGCTCGACCACGTCGAGGACAAGCGCCGCGAGGTGCTCGAGCGGGTCGCCGGGCTGACCGCCGATCAGGCCAAGGCCGAGCTGGTGATGACCATCGAGAACCAGGCCAAGCGCGAGGCGGCGCTGATCGTCCGCGAGATCGAGGGCGAGGCACGCAAAGAGGGCGAGAAGCGCGCCTGCAAGATCGTCACGTTGGCCGTGCAGCGGGTGGCCACCGAGCAGACCGCCGAGTCGGTGGTCAGCGTGCTGCACCTGCCCGGCGACGAGATGAAGGGCCGCATCATCGGCCGCGAGGGTCGCAACATCCGGGCCTTCGAGTCCACCACCGGCGTCAACCTGATCATCGACGACACTCCCGAGGCCGTGCTGCTGTCCTGCTTCGATCCGGTGCGGCGCGAGACGGCGCGGCTCACCCTGGAGAAGCTCGTCCTGGACGGCCGCATCCACCCCCAGCGCATCGAGGAGGCCTACGAGCGCAGCAAGGAGGAGGTCAAGGACCTGTGCGTCCGGGCCGGCGAGGACGCGCTGGTCGAGCTCGGCATCACCGACATGCACCCCGAGCTCATCACCCTGCTCGGCCAGCTCCGCTACCGCACCTCCTACGGGCAGAACGTCCTCAAGCACCTCATCGAGTCGGCGCACATCGCCGGCATCATGGCCTCCGAGCTGCGTCTGGACCCGATGCTGCTCAAGCGCTGCACGGTGCTGCACGACATCGGCAAGGCGCTCACCCACGAGGTCGAGGGCAGCCACGCCCTCATCGGCGCCGAGATCGCCCGGCGCTACGGCGAGCACGAGGACGTCGTGCACGCCATCGAGGCGCACCACAACGAGGTCGAGGTCCGCACGGTCGAGGCGGTGCTGACCCAGGCCGCCGACGCGATCAGCGGCAGCCGTCCCGGCGCGCGCAGGGAGTCGCTGGAGGCCTACGTCAAGCGCCTGGAGCGCCTGGAGGAGATCGCGCAGTCCTACGACGGGGTCGAGAAGGTCTTCGCGATGCAGGCCGGGCGGGAGATCAGGGTCATGGTGCGCCCGGAGGCCATCGACGACATCCAGGCGCAGGTGATCGCCCGCGACGTGGCCAAGCAGGTGGAGGAGGAGCTGACCTACCCGGGCCAGATCCGCATCACCGTCGTCCGCGAGTCGCGCGCCACCGAGTTCGCCCGCTGACCTCAACCGCGCCGGCCTCCGCCCGCCGACCGGGCCGCGGTGATCTAGGCAGTGCCGGCCTCGTGCCCGCTGACTCCGTGCCCGCCGAACCGGCTCCGCTCACGTGGAGGGGCCCCTCAGACGGGGATGGACGCCGGCGGGAAGGTCAGAGGCGGAACAGGCGCTGATAGAAGGACAGCTCGGCGGCGAGCGCGGCGCTCTTGGTCTCGGCTCTGCGGAACTCGTGCCCCTCGCCCTCGAAGGCCAGGTAGACGCACGGTACCCCGCGCTCGTTCAGCGCGGCCACGAACGCCTCCGACTGCGCCGGGGGCACCACGGGGTCGTCCTGGCCCTGCAGCAGCAGCATCGGGCAGTCGATCTGACCGCTCCGCGCCAGCGGCTCGCGCGAAGCGTAGAGCAGAGGGTCCGCCGGGCCGACGAGCCACTCGGCGTACCGCGACTCGAAGTCGTGCGTCGAGGCGGCCAGCGGCCCCAGGGTGCTGACGCCGGCGATCGCCACGCCGCCGCAGAACAGCCCGGAGGAGCAGCAGGCCGCCATGGTGGTCCAGCCGCCCGCGCCGACGCCCCTGACGGCGATGCGGGCCGGGTCGGCGTGCCCGTCCGACAGGAGCCACTCGGCGGCGGCGATGGTGTCCTCCACGTCGATGACGCCCCAGTGGCCCCGCAGCCGGTCGCGGTAGGCGCGGCCGTACCCGGTGGAGCCGCCGTGGTTGACGTCGATGATGCCGATGCCCCTGCTGGTGAAGAACGCCTTGCGCAGGTCCAGGGCCGAGGTGGCGTGGGCGGCGGGGCCCGCGTGGACGAACACCACGTACGGCGGCGCGGCCTCCCCGACGCTCACCGTCGGGTTGGCGGGCGGGTACACGTAGGCGTGCACCCGCCGTCCCGAACGGCCGCGGATCTCCACCGGCAGGCAGGACGGCAGGTAGGCGGGGTCGGGCAGCGCGCCGGTGTCGCTGCGCACGCTCTCGGCGAGGCCCGTGGCGGTGTCGACCCGCACCACCGACCGGGGCACCCGAGCCCCGTAGGCGACACCGCACACGGTGGCGCCGTCGGCGCTGAGGCACGGCACCCAGCCGTCGTAGGGCAGGTCGAGGTCGGTGAGCACGCCGGTGCGCGGGTCGAGCACACCGAGCCGCAGGTCGGGCCTGCCGTGCAGGACCGCGAGCCTGCCGTCGGCCAGCACGGCGTACGGGGCGCCGCCGAGCTCGGCGGGCGCCCACGCGAACTCCTCCTCGGCCGGGTAGAGCGGGCGCGGCGCGCCGCCGCCGATCTCGTACAGGTTCCACCACCCCGACCGGTCGGACAGGGCGTACAGCGTGGAGGCGTCCTTCCAGCGGGGGGCGAGCACGGACTCCGCGCCGCCCATGATCTGACGCGAGGCGCCGTCGGCGAGCCGGGTGACCCGCAGCTCGGTGCCGGTCCAGGGCATGCGGGGGTGGTCCCAGCAGATGTAGGCGAGGTGCTCGCCGTCGGGCGAGATGGAGGGAGAGGCGTAGAAGTCGCTGCCCGCGACGCGCTGCCGGGGCTCACCGCCGGCCCGCAGGGGGATCGAGACGATGGACCGCACGACCTTCCCGCCGCCGGCGTGACGCTCCTGGACGCACCACACCTCGTCGCCGTGCACGGTGAGGTCGGCGTAGCGCAGGGCGGCGGGCGCGTCCGGCTCGGGGGTGATCGCCACCGGCTCGCGCGCCGGCCCGGAGCCGTCGTCGCGGACCAGGTAGAGCCGCTGGTCGGCGTGGCCGGCGAACACGACGCCGACCCCTGGCGCCACGGCATAGGAACGTCCGCCGTACTCGTGGACGCGGGTGCGGGCGTCCCAGGGCGGGCTGAGCAGCTCGCGCCGGGCGCCGCCCGCCGCGTGGTGGACCAGGGTGCGCCGCCCGCCCTCTGTGGGGCGGTCCTCCTCCCACCAGATCTGTCCGGAGTGCGCGGTGGGGTATCCGGGACGCAGTCCGTAGCGGACGACGTCGGCGGTGGAGATCGGCGAGGGCCAGGCACCGAACGGCGACTGCGGGTGCCCGGACGTGCGATCGGGGGGCATAGCCGCATCCTGCCGGAAAACCCCGCTCCGCGTGGCGGCTACGACACTGATCGTGTTTCACGTATCGCCACAAAGCACGCCGAGGCGGGATGTTTTCCCCCGTCCGACGTACCTGGGGCGGAGGAACGCGAACGGCCGGGGTCCGCAGGGGACCCCGGCCGTCGGCGAAGGCGGGTCAGACTCCGGTCTCGACCCCGACGCCGACCGCCGCCGGGGCGGTGACGACGCCCGCGCTCGTACGGCGGCTGCGCCTGCTGCGCCGCTCGAGCACGTTGGCGACGTAGCTCAGCGCCAGGTTGATCGCGATGTACACCAGCGAGATGACGATCGCGCTCGGGATGAGGTTGCCGAAGTTGGCCGGGATCTGCTTGAGCCCGAAGTTCAGCAGTTCCTCGTAGGCGATGACCCAGCCGAGGGCGGTGTCCTTGAGCAGGACGACCATCTGGCTGACGATGGCCGGCATCATCGCCGTGGTGGCCTGCGGCAGCAGGATGAGCCGCATGACGCCGCCCTTGCGCAGCCCCAGGGCGTACCCGGCCTCCGACTGGCCCTTCGGCACGGCCTGGATGCCCGCGCGGAACACCTCGGCGAGCACCGACCCGTTGTACAGCGTCAGGCCGGCGACCACGGCGGCGAACGCCGGCACGCTGAGGGTGTAGCCGCTCATGGTCGCGACCCCGGCCTGGGCGAAGAAGATCAGCAGCAGCAGCGGGATGGCGCGGAAGAACTCCACGACCGCGCCCGCCGGCCTGCGGATCCAGGCGTGGTCGGACAGCCTGCCGAGCCCGAAGACGACGCCGAAGACCAGCGCGAGCACGGCCGAGACGAGCGCGGCCTGGAGCGTGGCGAGCAGGCCGGGAAAGATCTGCCCGGTCCACACGTCCAGCCGCAGGAACGGCTCCCACAGCCGCCCGGCGAACTGTCCCTTGTCGGCCAGTCCCTTGATCAGCAGGTAGGCGATGCCGAGCACCACGACGGCCGACAGGAGGGTCAGGACGTTGTTGCGCAGCCGGGCCCGGGGGCCGGGGACGTCGAACAGGACGCTCGTGCTCATCGGACCACCGCCATCCGCTTGGCCAGCCAGCCGAAGAAGAACCCGGTGGGCAGGGTGAGGACCATGTACCCGGCGGCGAAGCCGAGGAAGATCGGCAGCGTGCCTCCGTAGTCGTCGAACATCTGCTTCATGACCGCCGACGCCTCGATGTAGCCGGCGACGATCACAATGGTGGTGTTCTTGGTGAGCGCGATCAGGATGCTGCCGAGCGGCGCGATCACCGAGCGGAACGCCTGCGGGAGCACGACCATGCGCAGCGACTGGGTGAAGGTCAGCCCGATCGCGCGGGCGGCCTCCGCCTGGCCGGAGGGCACGGTGTTGATGCCGGCCCGCAGCGCCTCGCAGACGAACGCGGCGGTGTAGGCGGACAGGCCGAGCGTCGCCCACCAGTAGTAGTTGGTGGCCGAGTCACCCGACAGCGACAGTTGCAGGGTGTCGCTCAGGCCGAGCGCGCACAACAGCAGCACCAGCGTGAGAGGGGTGTTGCGCAGGGTGTTGACGTAGATCGTCCCGGCGGCGCGGAGCACGGGCGTGGGGGACACCCGCATCGCGACCAGGACCGTGCCGAGGATCAGCGCCAGGATCGCGCTCATCAGGGTCAGGCGGATCGTCGACCAGAAACCGGTGAGGATCGTGCCGAACTGTTCGACGAGGGGGCTGAAGTCGAGAAACGATTCCATCGGGCTCCACCGGAGACGGGGAGCGCCGGTGAGGTGACCTCACCGGCGCGTGGACAGGGGATCAGCTGCAGCCCTCGGCAGGCGGCGCGCCGGTCGCGGTGAACTTCAGACCGGTGCCCGAGAAGTGCTTGTCGAACAGCTTCTGGATCGTCCCGTCGGAGTACATCTCGGTGATGGCCTTGTTGACGGCCTCGCAGGTCTCCTTGTCGCCCTTCTTCAGGCCGACGCCGTACTTCTCGTCGGTGAACGGGGCGCCGGTGACCTTGAGCGAGGAGCCTTCGCGCTTGGCGTAGCCGGCGAGGATCATGTCGTCGGTGGTCACCGCGTCGATCGCGTTGCCCTTGAGCTTGGTGATGCACTCGTCGTAGGCGCCGGCCGGGACGAGCTGGACGTCGACCTTCTTGTTCTCCTTGTTGGTGCCCTCGGCGATGTTCTTCCAGGAGTTGGAGCCGCTGACCTGGCAGATGCGCTTGCCCTTGAGGGTGTCCAGGGAGTTGATCGAGGAGTCGTCGGCGCGCACCAGCGTGTCCTGGTGGGCGATGTAGAACGGGCCGGCGAAGGTCACCTTGGGCTTGCGCGCCTCGGTGATCGAGTAGGTGGCGACGACCATGTCGACCTGGCCCTGCTGCAGGAAGGTCTCGCGGTTGGCCGAACGCGCCTCCTTCCAGGTGATGCCCTCCGGCGGGACGCCGAGCTTGCCGGCCAGGTAGGTGGCCACGTCGACGTCGAAGCCCTCGACCGTGCCGTCCGGCTTCTTCAGGCCCATGCCCGGCTGGTCGTACTTGACGCCGATGGTGAGCTTCTTGTCGTCCTTGGCCTTCTGGAGAGCCGTCGTCGGGCCGCTGTTGCCGCAGGCGGCGAGGCTGCCGGCCAGTGCCGCGGCGGACAGGAGCAGGGCCCCGAACCGTCGTGAACGCATATGCGTGTACCTCAGCTTTCTTGGTGACGTGCGTAACAGCGTGACGAGCGCGACGTGCGACGTGCGTGACATGCGTGAGCTGCAAAGAGCGTGACGTGCGAACAGCGTGACCTGCGGTGTTCCAGGTGCGGAACGGCGTGACCGGCGGTGCGTGCGGACGAGCGGTTCTCGCACGGGCGACGTGCGGACGGACGGCCTTCCTCGCCCCACCTTGCCGACCCGTGATCGCGAGACGTTAGGTGCTCGCTCGGGCGATCTTGGAGTGCGGCGGCGCGGCGGTCCCGTGCCGCCTGCCGTTCGGGCCGCCCGTGCGCGTCCACGGCCCAGGTCAGTGTGTCAGGATCTTGGACAGGAAGTCCTTGGCCCTGTCGGTGCGGGCATTGGTGAAGAACTCGTCGGGGGTGTTCTCCTCCACGATCTGGCCCTCGGCCATGAACACGACGCGGTTGGCGGCCCGGCGGGCGAAGCCCATCTCGTGGGTGACCACCACCATCGTCATGCCCTCGCGCGCGAGCTCGATCATGACGTCGAGCACCTCCTGGACCATCTCGGGGTCCAGGGCGGAGGTGGGCTCGTCGAACAGGATCATCTTGGGGTCCATCGCCAGCGCGCGGGCGATGGCCACCCGCTGCTGCTGGCCGCCCGAGAGCTGGGCGGGGTACTTGCCCGCCTGGCTCGCGATGCCCACCCGTTCGAGCAGTTCCATGCCGCGCTTCTCGGCCTGCTCGCGCGGCACGCCCCTGACCTTGACCGGGCCGAGGGTGACGTTCTCGAGGATCGTCTTGTGCGCGAACAGGTTGAAGGACTGGAACACCATCCCGACGTCGGATCTCAGCCGGGCCAGCGCCTTCCCCTCGGAGGGCAGCGGCTGCCCGTCGAAGACGATCGTGCCCGAGTCGATGGTCTCCAGCCTGTTGATGGCGCGGCACAGCGTCGACTTCCCGCCCCCGGAAGGGCCGATCACCACGACGACCTCCCCCCGGGAGACCGTCAGGTTGATGTCCCTGAGCACGTGCAGGGCACCGAAGTTCTTGTTGACGTTCTCGACTCTGACGAGAGGAGTCGCGTCCCCGTTGTCCTCCATGGTGGACAACGTAAGTGGTCCGGGGCACTGGTCACTAACCAGGCGGTACCGATCGCATCACGGCCTGGTCACGACGGGACGCCCCGGCGGATGGAACGATTCATCAGGCGCGGGGACGCCGGCCGCCTGCGGGGCGGCGCCGGGGCGCTCCGCGTGCGCGCGGCCGCGAGGAGCGCCTACCCTTGTCTGTTGAGATGACTGTCACCGAGGAGCGCACCCGCACGTACGAGGTCATCACGTACGGGTGCCAGATGAACGTCCACGACTCAGAGCGCCTCTCCGGCCTGCTGGAGGACGCCGGGTACGTCCGCCCGGGCGAGGGCGAGACGGCCGACGTGGTCGTGTTCAACACCTGCGCCGTGCGCGAGAACGCCGACAACCGGCTGTACGGCAACCTCGGCCATCTGCGGCCGGCCAAGATGCGCAACCCGGGCATGCAGATCGCCGTGGGAGGCTGCCTGGCGCAGAAGGACCAGGGCGAGATCGTCCGCAAGGCCCCGTGGGTCGACGTGGTCTTCGGCACCCACAACATCGGCTCACTGCCGGTCCTGCTCGAACGGGCCCGCATCGCGCAGGAGGCCCAGGTCGAGATCAAGGAGTCGCTCGAGGTCTTCCCGAGCACCCTGCCGACCAAGCGCGAGTCGCCCTACGCCGCGTGGGTGTCCATCTCGGTCGGGTGCAACAACACCTGCACTTTCTGCATCGTCCCGGCGCTGCGCGGCAAGGAGAAGGACCGCCGCCCCGGCGACGTCCTCGGCGAGGTGCGCTCCCTGGTCGACCTCGGCGTCCTTGAGATCACGCTCCTCGGGCAGAACGTCAACACCTACGGGGTGGAGTTCGGCGACCGGCTCGCCTTCGGCAAGCTGCTGCGCGCCTGCGGCGACGTCGAGGGCCTGGAGCGGGTGCGCTTCACCTCCCCGCACCCTGCGGCCTTCACCGACGACGTCATCGCCGCCATGGCCGAGACGCCGAACGTCATGCACCAGCTCCACATGCCGCTGCAGTCGGGCTCCGACCGCGTGCTGAAGGCCATGCGCCGCTCCTACCGGGCCGAGCGCTACCTCGGCATCATCGAGCGGGTGCGCGCCGCCATGCCGGACGCCGCGATCTCCACCGACATCATCGTCGGCTTCCCCGGCGAGACCGAGGAGGACTTCCAGGCCACCCTGGACGTCGTCCGCGCCTCGCGCTTCGCCAACGCCTTCACCTTCCAGTACTCCATCAGGCCGGGCACGCCCGCGGCCACCATGGACGGCCAGGTGCCCAAGGAGGTCGTCCAGGAGCGCTACGAGCGGCTGGTCGCCCTGCAGAACGACATCTCCTGGGCCGAGAACAAGGCCCAGGTGGGGCGCACCCTGGAGGTGCTGGTCGCCGAGGGCGAGGGCCGCAAGGACGAGGCGACGCAGCGCATGTCCGGCCGCGCGCCCGACAACCGCCTGGTGCACTTCGTGCCCACCCTGCGCGACGGCGCCGACGCCGCCGCGCCGCGGCCGGGGGACATGGTCACCGTCGAGGTCACCTACGCCGCGCCGCACCACCTGGTGGCCGACGGCCCCGCGCTGGGGCTGAGGCGCACGCGCGCAGGCGACGCCTGGGAGGCCAGAGAGAGCGCGGCCTGCGGCACCGGCGGCGGCGCGAGCGCCCCGGGCACGGTGTCGCTCGGCATGCCCTCACTCCGCCGCGCCTGACCGAGCCCGCCCGGCACCCGTCGTGGTCTTCATCCCGGCCACGTGCTGGACGTGATCGGCGCCGGGTCGGCGGGTCGTGGTGCGGCGATGCCGGCGCCTGTCGCGGCGCCCGAGCCGGTGAACGGTCATGGACGGCGCACTAGTCGTGGAAGAGGCGCTCGCAGTAGTCCCTGCGGAAGTCGGTGAAGGTGGCGCAGGGGGTCGGCGTCCGGTCTCCTCCGCCGCCAGGTGCCTCGGGCCCGTCGAGCCGGCGGGGCGGGCGTGTCGGCGTGGGGCCCGGCCTCGCCTCTGGAGGCGGTCCGGGCAGGTCGCGGGGCGTGCGGGGTGTGTTCGGGTGGTGGGGCGCGCGCGGCGCGGGGCGCGGACGTTCCCGGGCCGTCGGCGGAGGTTTGGGACGGTCCACGAGCTCCAGCGGGCTCGGCCGGCGGTCGGGATACCGCCCTCCGTCCGGCGCCGGGCGCGAGCGACGGCGTCCGGCGTCCCTCCCCGACGGCCCGTGACCCGCTTGGCCGCCGCTCCCAGGACGGCCCGCCGCGAGGGTGCGGCCGTCTTCGTGCGCCGGTGGCCGCCGGGGAGGCGGCATCGCTCCGGTCCATCCGCGCCCGGCCGCGCCCGTTCGTGGTCCGGGCGCCACGGACGGCGGTTGACCTGGCCTTGTCCGGTGTTCGAATACTCCGCCGAGCGGAGCGCGGTCGCGCGGGAGCGCCGCGGGACCCGGACGGGGCGCGGGGGAGGCCTGCGCGCGCACGGGCCGGGAAGCCGGATCGGCCGGTGCCGCCGAGGATCCCGGCGCGCAGGCGCCGGCTCCGAGGATCACGCCGAGCCCCAGTAATCCGAAGATCACCGCCACGCCGCCGCGCGGCGTCACAGTTCGACATGAGATCGGTCCAAGTGATGACAAGTCGTGATTCTTCCGTGATTGAGGTGCGGTAATTCGTCCTATGGGGCTAGTGTGACGACCGCCCGCGGAAGCCGGAGTGCTTTCCCCCCGATAGGCCGCAGGAGTCACCACATGGATCGGCACGACCATCCGTCGCCGGGCCGCTACGACGAGTCCAGCTCTGCACTGCCCCCCGAGTACCTCTCGTCCGAGCCCCCCTCCCCATCGGGCTCCCGGAAGCGCACCCTCGCCATCTGCGCCGCGGCGGCCGTGCTCGCCGCCGCCGTCACCGCCGGAGGGGTCATCACCCTGACCGGCGGGTCCGAGCCGGTGAGCCAGCGCTCGTCCGAGCAGGGGCCGGGCTCCGGCGGCGTCGCGGCGGCCGGGGACGACGCGACGGACGACGCTGCGGACGACTCGGCGGACGACGCCACCTCGGACGACGCGTCCGACGGCGACGCCTCCTCGGGCGACGGCGGTTCGCAGGGTTCGACCGGTTCGGGCGGTGCCGACGGCTCCGGACAGGCCGACGAGGGCGGCACGCAGTCCGCGCCGCACGCCGACCAGGCCGAGCCGGTCGGAAAGGTCGAGACCAAGCAGAAGATGACCGGCCAGACCGGCACGAAGACCGATCAGCAGGCCGAGGGCCAGAGCGGCGGCCCCGGTCCGGACGGTCCGGCGGGCTACGTCGAGCCCTACCCGCAGCAGCCCGGACGGTCAGCGGGGCTCGGCGACGACCCCGGTCCCGGGCCGTCCGCGTCGCCGTCGGCCAAGCCTTCGGCGTCGCCGTCCGCGAAGCCCTCGTCCAAGCCCTCGACCAAGCCGTCCCCCCGGCCCTCTCCCCGGCCCTCCGCCAAGCCGTCTCCCCGGCCGACGCCGAAGCCGTCGAAGAGCCCGACCAAGTCGACGGGCGGGTCCTCGTCGGTCGTGGCCGCCGAGAACGAGGTGGCGCGCCTAACGAACGCCGCCAGGCAGGAGCAGGGCTGCGGCCCGCTGCGCATCGACGAGCACCTGCGGGCGGCCGCCCGCGGCCACTCCGACGACATGGCGGCCAAGGGGTACTTCGACCACACCTCGGCCGACGGGCGCTCCCCGTGGGACCGCATCAAGGCGGCCGGCTACAGCTCCAACATGTTCGCCGAGAACATCGCGCGCGGCCAGGCCACGCCGGCGGCCGTGGTGCAGGGCTGGCTGAACAGCCCCGGTCACCGCGCCAACATCATGAACTGCAAGCTCAAGGCCATCGGCGTGGGCGTGCACTTCGGCAGCGGCGGCCCCTGGTGGACCCAGGACTTCGGCGGCACCTGATCCCCGACCGCCGACGCCCGTGACGGGCCGGCCGGGTTCCCCACGGACCCGGCCGGCCCGTCCGCGTTCTCCCGCGCGATCCCGGCCCGTGTGTGCCCCGGCGCTCGCTCGGTGGACGGGCGGGGCTAGCCTGATCTTGTGCTCGTCGCCGCGGCCGTGTGCCCGCATCCTCCGCTGATCGCGCCCGAACTCGCGGGCGCGGCCGCGCCGGAGCTGGACGGGCTCAGGGAGGCGTGCGTGTCGGCGCTCCGGTCGCTGGCCGAGGCGGCGCCGGACGTGCTCATCGCCGTCGGCGCCGCCGAGGAGATCGCCGAGCCGGTCGCGTACGGCCCGGACGCCGCGGGGAGCCTCGCCCCCTGGGGCGCCGACGTCCGCACCGGCGCCGGGACGCCCGTCCTGCCGCTCTCGCTGACCGTCGGCCGGCTGCTCGCCGACCTGGCCGGCGCCGGCCCGGTGGCCGGGTACCAGGCGGTGCCCTCCGGCGCCTCGCCGCGGGAGTGCCTGCGCGCGGGCGCGGAGCTGGCGGGACGGGCCGGGCGGGTGGGCCTGCTCGTCATGGGCGACGGCTCGGCCAAGCTGACCGTCAAGTCCCCGGGCTACCATGATCCACGCGCCGAGGCCTACGACGAGGCGCTCGCGCGGGCACTCGGCGGCGCGGACGCCCGGGCCCTGGCCGCGCTGGACGCCGCCGAGGCGGCCGAGCTGTCGGTGGCGGGGCGGGCGGCGTTCCAGGTGCTCGCCGGCGCGGCCGGGGAGGCCCGGCCGCGCGGGGAGTTGCTCTACCACGACGCCCCCTACGGCGTCGGATACCTGGTGGCCCGCTGGAGCCTCGGGTAGGCCGTCCCTCCGATCGGGACGAGGGCGCCTCCGAGTGTGGTTACGGTGAAGACAGGGGGACGGCGAAGGCCGTTCCCGTGACCGACGACGCGCGGATGGACATGATCGAATGGTAGACGTCGCCTTCGGCAGCGTGCCGACACCGCTCGGTGACGTGCTGGCGGCCCTCACCCCGGACGGCGTGGCGGCCACGGCCTTCCAGGACGGCGACCGGGTCCGCCGTAAGATCCTCGACCGGCTCGGCGCCCGTGCGGTGGACGACCCCGGCCGCACCGCCCTTGCCCGCGAGGAGCTGGCCGCCTACTTCGCCGGGCGGCTCACCGGGTTCACGGTTCCGGTCGATTGGCGCCTGATGTCCGCGCTCCAGCGGCGCGTGCTCGGCACGCTTCACCAGAGCGTCGCCTACGGGAAGGTGACGACGTACGGCGAGCTGGCGGTGAGCAGCGGCGCGGGCGTCCCGGCCCGCGCCATCGGGTCGGTCATGGGAAGCAACCCCATCCCGATCATCGTGCCGTGCCATCGCGTCGTCGCGGGGAACGGCCTGGGCGGGTTCAGCGGCGGTGACGGCGTCGACTCCAAGCGCTGGCTGCTGACCCTCGAAGGCCATCTCCCGCCCACCCTCGACTGGGAGCTGTGATGAACGGCGAGCGGCGGCGCGGGCGTCCTCCGGTGGTGGCGGTCGTCGGGCCGACCGCGGCGGGCAAGTCCGACCTGGCCGTGGACGTGGCCCTGCGCCTGGGCGGCGAGGCGGTCAACGCCGACTCCATGCAGCTCTACCGCGGCATGGACATCGGCACGGCCAAGCTCACCCTCGCCGAGCGGCGCGGCGTCGCGCACCACCTGCTGGACGTCTGGGACATCACCGAGACGGCCAGCGTGGCCGAGTACCAGAGCATGGCCCGCCCACTGATCGACGCCATGGTGGCCAGGGGCACGGTGCCGGTCCTGGTGGGCGGCTCCGGGCTGTACGTGCGGGCGGCCCTGGACGACCTGCGCTTCCCCGGCACCGACCCGGGCATCCGCGCCAGACTGGAGGCCGAGCTGGCCGAGGCCGGCCCCGAGGCGCTCCACCAGCGGCTGAAAGAACGCGACCCGGTGGCCGCCGAGGCCGTGCTCGCGAGCAACGGCCGGCGCATCGTGCGCGCCCTTGAGGTCATCGAGCTGTCCGGGCAGCCGTTCTCGGCCACGATGCCCTCCTACGACGCGGTGTACGAAAGCGTGCAGATCGGGGTCGAGGTGCCGCGGCCGGTGCTGGACGAGCGCATCGCGCTCCGCGTGGACCGCATGTGGGCGGCCGGGCTGGTCGAGGAGGTCAGGACGCTGGCCGCGCGGGGGCTCCCCGAGTGCCGTACGGCCGGCCGTGCCCTCGGCTACGCGCAGGTGCTGCGGTTCCTCGACGGGGAGTGGACCGAGGAGCAGGCCCGCGAGGAGACCGTCAGGGCCACCCGGCGGTTCGCCCGGCGCCAGCAGTCGTGGTTCCGGCGCGACCCCCGCGTCGTCTGGCTGCCCTTCGACGCCCCGGACCTGCTGGAACGATCGCTGGCCCTCGTCGGGGCGTAGGATGTGGTGACATGCGCTTCGTCAAGGGCCACGGCACCCAGAACGACTTCGTCATCCTCCCCGACCGTGACGGCGGGCTCGACCTGCACGCCCCGTTGATCGCCGAGCTGTGCGACCGGCGGGCCGGCATCGGCGGCGGCGACGGCGTCCTGCGGGTGGTGCCGGTCAAGGTGAGCCCCGAGGCCGTGCAGATCGCCGAGCGCGCCCGCGAGGCCGGCGCCCCCACCTCCGCCGAGTGGTTCATGGACTACCGCAACGCCGACGGCAGCATGGCCGAGATGTGCGGCAACGGCCTGCGGGTCTTCGCGCGCTACCTCGTGGACGCCGGCCTGGCCGATCCGGGCGAGTTCGACGTCGTCACCCGGGCGGGCGTCCGCCGCGTACGGCTCGATCGCGAGGGCGACGTCACCGTCGACATGGGCATGCCCAAGGTGCTCGGCGAGAGCAAGGCCGGCATCGGCCTCAAGGAGTACGACGGGCTCGTCATCGACATGGGCAACCCCCACCTGGCCTGCGTCACCGGCGAGCCGGTCACCCAGCTCGACCTGTCGGCCCCGCCGGCGTTCGACCCGGCGGTGTTCCCCCAGGGCGTCAACGTCGAACTGCTCAACGCGGTGGGGGAGCGCCGGGTCGTCATGCGGGTCTACGAGCGCGGCTCGGGCGAGACGCCGTCCTGCGGCACCGGCGCGGTGGCGGCGGCGGTCGCGGCGGCCCGGCTCGGCGGCGACCCGCTGGGCACCTGGGCGGTCGAGGTTCCCGGCGGCCTGCTGTCGGTGACGCTCACAGAGAACACCAGCCTGCTGACCGGCCCGGCCGTCCTGGTGGCCTCCGGCGACATCCCCGCCGCTCACCTCCTCTGACACCGGCCGCCCGCCCGGCGGGGCGCGCGGCGAGTTATCCCCACCGCACCGCCCGCATGTTTGGGACATGCTCTGTGAACTGGCAGACTGACCTGCCATGGACGTGGACATCTGGGCCTGGGTCGCAGACACCCAGCGGCAACTGCACGAAGCGGGGAACACCGGGCTGGCGATCGCGCTGGGTGACCTGCCCGCGCAGGCTTTCGAGGGCCGGTACGCCCAGCTCGACGTGATGGCGCCGGCGGTGGCCCAGCAGGCGGAGACGCTGGAGTTGCCCTGGCTGGAGCTGTTCGCCCGCCACTGGCACCTGGTGAGCCGCATCGGCGACCGCGCCCAGGGCGCGGCCGCCCTCGGCGACGCCGAGGCGCTGGTCGAGTTCGCGCACCGCGAGGACACCAAAGAGTGTCCTTCCGTTCCGGCCGCCATCGAGGCGCTGGCCGTCGCCCAGGCCAACACCGACGGCCCCGGGTACGCCGCCGAGCGCCTGGCCGCGCTGGGCGCCGCGCTCGACGGCCTGCGGCCCGACTCCCCGGCCTATTGCGGGCTGGTCACCCAGTACATCGCGGCGCTGTCCGACAAGGGCGAGGTCGAGCAGGCGGTCACCTACTACGAGTCCGCCGCAGCCGGGCGCAGGAGCGCCGACGGGCAGGTGAGCTGGGAGCTCGCGGCCGCGGGTGTGCGGGCGCTGCTCGCCGCCGGCCGCACCATGGAGGCGCTCACCGAGCTCGACGCCGCCAAGGAGTTCCCGGCGGACGACCCGGTGGCGAAAGACCACCGCGAGGGGGTGCTGCGCGCGCTGGTGCTGGCCTCGGCGGGCCGCAAGGCCGAGGGGCTGGAGGCCCTTCCCGACCTGGACGTGGTCGGCGAGCACCCGCGCGACTGGGTCGAGTGGGCCAAGGCCGTCCGCCTGCTCGACGGGGTGATCAGCAACACCTGGCAGCTCGGCCGGGTGCTGCGTCAGTGGATGTCCTACTTCGAGGCGATGGGCGTGCACCGCGGGCGGGTCGAGCTGGCGCTCATCGCCGGAGAACTGGCCGTGGCCCGTCAGGGCGTCTGGCAGGTCCGCGCGCTCGCCGACCTCGCCGAGGCATGGCTGGGCGACCTGCGCGTCACCGAAGGGCTGCCCGAGCGGGTGGCCGCTCTGCGCTCCGCGGCCGACGCCGCCGTGCCGCCCCCGCCGCCGGGCCCGCAGCCCGAGCTGGTCGCCTACTTCGACGCCGCCGACGGCCACAACGCCGACCCCGAGCGCTGGGTCGGCTGGCTGTGGCCGCTGTCCGGCACCGACCTGGAGGCCACCCGCCGGCACACCACCACCCTCGGCTTCCTCGGGTACGCGCCGCTGGGCGCCGACATCCTGTGGAAGACGATCGTCGATGACGCCGACCCGGCCGCCGCGGACGACGAGGACGTCGCCTACCTCACCGGTGTGCTGATCGAGGCCGAGCAGGACGAGCGGCTCGAGCGCTTCGCGGCCATGCTGCCTCCGGCCTCGTCCCACCTGGCGCTTTCCCGTCTGCACCGCGCGCGCGAGCGCTGGGCCGAGACCGCGGCGGAGGCCGAGCAGTCGCTCTCCTCCGGCGCGCAGGGCACGGTCGCGCTGGAGGCCCGCCGGCTGCTCGCCGGGGCCGCCCAGCAGCTCGGGGACAACGTCAAGGGCGCGGCCATCCTGCGTGAGCTGGTCGAGTCCGACGCCGGCGAGGAGGAGGACGTCTGGCGCATGATCGTCATGGCGACCGCCTCGGAAGACTGGGCGCTCGTGCGCGAGGGCGCGGCCAAGCTCGGCATGCCGATCGAGTCCGCCGAGGGCCCCATCGAGGAAGAGTGGCACCTCGTCCGGGTCGTCCTGCCCGTCTCCGACGGCAGCCGCCGGGAGGTGCTCTCGGTGCGCACCGGCCCGGCCACCGCACGGCTGCTCATCCCGCAGCCCCGCGGCATGGACTACAACGCCGGCGACATCGTGGTCATCGACCCGCGCCCGCTGGAGCCGGTTCCCGACAGCGCCGAGGAGCAGGAGAACTACGTCATCCCGTTCGCCGGCGTGGCGATGCTGCGCCCGGGCGGCTACACCAGCTGGTTCTTCGACGGCGCCGCCCCGAGCGAGGAAGACTGGACCGAGTTCAACGAGGTCCTGGCCGAGCGCGGCTGGCCCATGTGGGTCTACAGCGACGAGAACTACTCGGTCACCCACCCCTCCAGCGGCGAGCGTCTCCAGGGCGTCTACGGCTGGATCGCCGTGCCGCCGGGGGTCGAGGCGGTCGAGCTCGACGCCCTGCTCGACGACGCCACCGAGCGCTGGAGCCACCCTCTGGCCTGGCTCGACCTGGCCAGGAGCGCCGGCATCGAGGTCGAGCGCCACGAGCGCATCACCAAGGAGTACGGGCTCTGACCCATTGCGGCGTCCGACCTGCGGTGGCGTCTTGTCCGTTGCGGCGTCGACCTGCGGTGGCGTCTGACCCATCGCGGCGTCGACCTGCGGTGGCGTCTGGTCCACGGTGGCGTTCGATCCACCGGGGTTTACGCCGTACCGCCGCGTGTGATCCAGAACGGGCTCTGATCCTTCGCGGCGTCTGAGTCCAGTGCGAATCCGATCCACCGCGGCGCCCCTGAGCACCTCAGGGGCGCCGGCTGGCCCCCGGCCGAGCGTCACGCTCGCCGGGGGCCGCTTCGTCATCCCCGCGTCGCCGGCGCGGTTGCGGCTCGACGGGCGGTTCCGCCGGTGGTCAGGGGCGTGATCGCCTCCTGAGGCCCGCGATCGTCCTGAGCTCCTCCGGCGCGGCATGCTTGATCGTTTCGGAGGTCGGTAGTGACGTCGGGGTGGCCTGCCGGTCAGCGGATCTTGCTGTCGGAGTTTGCCGTAATCGCTACTTTCGTGGGTACTTGCTATACCTAGGCATTACTTCTCGTTTACCTGGGGGTGGCAGTGCGCCTGCGTGGATCTCGCGCGATCGTTGCCGGAGCGGCGGCGGCCGTCATGCTCACGGCATGTGGTTCCATCGATGCCGGCAACGCGGGGATCGGGACCGACGGCGGGCCGGGCGGAGACGGCGGCGGCGGCTCGACCGGTGTCAGCCCGCTCGACAATCCCAAAGGCACCGAGCGCGGCCTCGGGACGATCAAGTCCGCCAAGGACCGCGCCGCCGCGGTGGCGATCATCGAGAAGGTGCCGACCAAGGGACGCGGTCCCAAGACCGGCTACAGCCGCGACGAGTTCGGGTATGCCTGGGCGGACAACGCCGAGTCCATCCCGTTCGCGCACAACGGCTGCGACACCAGGAACGACGTCCTGGCGCGCGACGGCGAGAAGCTGAAGTACCGCTCCGGCTCCAAGTGCGTCCTGACCTCGATGACCCTGCACGACCCCTACACCGACAAAACGATCGAGTGGAGCAAGCAGGACGCCGCCGAGGTGCAGATCGACCACGTCATGCCGCTCTCGTACGACTGGCAGATGGGCGCGTCGCGGTGGAGCAAGTCCCAGCGCGTCCAGATCGCCAACGACCCGCTGAACCTGCTGCCGGTGGACGGCTCGACCAACTCCTCCAAGGGGGACTCAGGCCCCGCCACGTGGCTTCCCCCGTCCAAGAGCATCCGGTGCTCCTACGCCGTCCGCTTCGCCCAGGTGGCCCTGAAGTACGACCTCCCCGTCACCGCCCCCGACAAAGACGCCATGCTCACCCAGTGCCGCTGACCCAGCGGCCGGGCCACCGTCGCTGATCCAGGATGCGGGCGGCCGCGGATGCCCCAGAGGCCGGACCACCGTCGCTGACCGGGACGCGGGCCGTTGCGGATGCCCCCAGAGGCCGGACCACCGCCGGCCCGGGGACGCGGGCGGCTGCGGCGGGCTCGGGGGGCGGGAACGGTCGCCGGCCTGGTCGTGTCCGCCGGCTGTGGTGCGGATCTCCTCCATCCCGTGCCCCGCGGCGGTCGTCCGCCGCGGGGCAGGGGACGGATGCGGGATCAGTCGTCGTCGTGCTTCTGGCGGAACTTGACGATCGCGCCGGTCCGGACGGAGACGTAGACGCGGTACTCGACGCCGCGCTTGTGCAGCTCGACCTTCCAGACCCGCCGGCCGTGCTCCCATTCCCGCTCGACCTTGCCGACCCGGGCGCCGGGGACGCGCTTCTTGGCGATCCTGATCGCCTGCCGGTAGCTGATCGACGAGCCGGTGACCTGGCCCGCGGTCGTCGTCCCGGTCGCCGTCGAGACGGTCGAGCCCGTGGAGGCCGTCGAGGCGGTCGAGGCGGTCCTCACGCCGGTCCCGGTGGAGGTCAGGGCGCCGGTGGAGGTCCTCCCGGAGGAGATTCCCAGAGCCGATGCGGCCGAGGCGGCGACGGCTCCGGTGCCGAGGACGGCGACGATCCCGGCGCCGGCGATGGCGAGTCTGGCGGTCCTGCCGAAGTGGTGTGTGTTCGTCATGCGCCAAGGCTCCCGCCGGCCGCCCTAACCGCGCGCTGCGACGACATTAAGGCCCCCCTAAGAGCGACGGCCGAGCCCGTGTCCGAGGGGCCGGGCGGCGGGGCGGGAAGACGGCGAATCCGGTGCCGCTGCGCGGCGGGGAGACGGCGGTTTCGGCGCCGCTGTGCGGCGGGGGACCCGGTGGGCGTTCGCGGTCGCGGCGTCAGGTGACCGGTGAGGTGGGAGCGGCCAGGCGGAGGGTGATCCGGGCGCCGCCGGTGGGGGCGGAGCCCAGGGACAGGGAACCGCCGGACGCCTCGGCGGTACGCCGGGCGATGTCCAGGCCAAGGCCCGTCGAGCCGGCGCCGCTCCTGCCCCGCTCCAGGAGATGCCCGCCTTCCACGGCGAGACGGAAACCCGGCCCGGAGTCGGCGATCTCCAGCCGCGCGCCGCCGCCCTCGGCGGGCGCCAGCCGCACGGAGAAGGCCGCGCCCTCGGGGGTGTGGGCGAAGACGTTGCCGAGCAGCGCGTCCACGCAGGCCGACAGCTCCGCCGCGCTCACGGCCACCGTGAGCGGCCCCGGCGGCACGTCCACCTCCGTGATCCGTCCCTGGTCCTCGGCCAGCACCGACCAGAACCTCACTCGCTCGGCCACCACCTGGGCCGCGTCGCAGCTCGCCTGCTCGCGTGAGCGGCGGCGCACGTCCGTGATGACCGAGGTCACGGCGCGCTCCAGCGCGTCCACGCGGACGCCGAGCCGCGCCGCCTCCTCAGGATCGGCCAGCGATTCGGCCTCCAGCCGCAGCCCGGTGAGGGGCGTGCGCAGCCGGTGGGAGATGTCGGCGGCCGTCTCCCGCTCCTCCGCCAGCAGGTCGCTGATGCGTCCCGCGAGATGGTCCAGGGCCAGTCCCACCGCGCGCACCTCGGCGGGCCCGCCGGGGGTGGTCCGCGCCTTGAGGTCCCCCGTGGCCAGCCGGTGCGACACGCGGGCCAGCCCGCTCATGGGCCGGGTCAGCGCCAGGGCCAGGCGGTCGGCCACCAGGATGCCGACGCCGATCAGCGCGAGCCCGAGCAGCAGCATGCCCAGCCACACCTCGCGGACGCCGCGGTGCAGGTCGTCCTCGCCGAGGAACGCCCGGACCACCGCCGTGCCGCCGGGCACTCCCTGCACCGCGACCAGCACCTCCAGCCCCGCCGGAGTCTCGGCCGTCAGGCTCTGCCCGCGCGCGGCCAGCTCCACGGCGGCCGACCGCGGCGCCGGCGCCCCCGCGAGCCGCCCGTCCGGCAGGAACACGGTGATCGCGTGCCCGCTCGCGGCGGAGGTGCGCTCGGCGGTCAGCGTGAGTCCCGCGAGGTCCGCCGTCCCGACCGCCGCCGCGACCGACTGCGCCTCGGCGGTCGCCTGAGTGACCGCGCTGCTCTCGGCCAGCGCCCGGACCAGCAGCGCGAGCGGCACCAGCAGCGCGATGAGCACCAGTGAGGTGGTGGCCGCGACCAGCAGGGCGAGCCAGCGCCTCATGACGGCTCGACCAGTTTCACTCCGACGCCGCGCACGGTCTGCAGGTAGCGGGGTTCTTGGGCGGTTTCTCCAAGTTTGCGGCGCAGCCACGACAGATGGACGTCGACGGTCTTGTCCGCCCCGCCGTAGGGCACCTGCCACACCTCGGTGAGCAGCTCCCGCTTGGTGACCACCTGGCCCGAGCGGACCGCGAGGTAGTGCAGCAGGTCGAACTCGCGCGGCGTGAGGTCCAGGGGGGTTCCGGCGAGGACGGCATCGCGGCTGCGGGGGTCCAGCCGCAGGTGGCCCACCGTCACCGAGGTGTCGGTGCGGCTCTCGGCGGTGCGCCGGAGCACCGCGCGGACGCGGGCGTCGAGCTGGGCCGCGCTGAAAGGCTTCACCACGTAGTCGTCGGCCCCCGCGTCGAGCAGGCGGACCATCTCGGCGTCGCCGTCCCGGGCGGTCGCCACGATCACCGGCACCCGGCTGACCGCCCGGAGCATGCGGAGCATCTCGGTCCCGTCCAGGTCGGGCAGGCCGAGGTCCAGGACGACCAGATCGGGACGCTCGGCGACGGCCATGCGCAGCCCCTCCAGCGCGTTCGGGGCGGAGGACACGGCGTGACCGCGGTCACGCAGACCTCGCATGAGGGCGGTGCGGATCGTCGCGTCATCCTCGACGAGCAGGACAGTGGCCATGGGCGGTTACGCTAACCGGTCCGGCTCACAGGTATGAACCGTGTTATGTCGCCTTTAACCCGGCCTTAGGCTTCGGCCAGGGAACATCGGCCGTATGAGTCCACGACCACGGAGGCACACGTGAACGGCCGCGAGGACACCTTCACGGGCGTGGGTGAGCTGAGGGGGCGGTCGGCGTGAACCGGCGGCCGCTTCTGGTGGTGGGGGGCTGGCTGGTCACCGCGGCCGTGGCCACCGGCGCCGGCGTCGTCGTGACCACCTTCCTCGGGGACGCCGTCACCGGCTCGGCCACCAGGGCGCTCTCGCCCGCCGACGTGCGGCGCTCTCTGGACGCCGCGGCACCACCCTCCGGGGGCCCGCCGCCGTCCGACGCCCCTGCCGCGGCCCCGTCCTCTTCCGCGGTCCAGGCCGCCTCTTCGCCGGACGCCGCTTCGTCCCCCGGGTCAGGGGCCGCCTCACCGGCGCCCTCCGCCACCCCGTCGGCCACCCCGTCCGTCTCGCCGTCCGGCCCGGTCGTCTCGCCGTCGACCCCGGCGGGGCCCGGCAAGGTCATCGCGGCGCGAGGGGGAGTGGTGGTGGCTCGCTGCGAGGACGGCCTGGTGAGGCTGCTGTCGTGGACGCCGGCCCAGGGCTACGAGGTCAAGGACGCCGAGCGCGGACCCCGGGACAAGGTGCGGGTGCGGTTCGAGGGGGGGTCCAGGACCGAGATCGAGGTCCACTGCTCCGGCGGCAGGCCCGTCTCCAGAGTGAAGATCGACTGAGGCCGCCGCTGCCTGCTCCGGGCCGCTCGTCCACAGCGCCGGGCGGCAGGAGGCGCTTTTCCACAGGGGCTTGAGAGGTGGCTCCGCCACCCGGGCCCGGTGTTCTAGGATCGGCCGACCGTAAAGCCTGAGTAAGGATTGGGTGGCCGATGAACGCACGTAAAAGCACCGGTGACGCGGCGCAAGGCGGGAGGCGCGGGCGGTTACTGCTGCGGAGCGTCCTGCTCGCGGTGATCGCCATCGTGGTCCTGGGGTTCGTCGCCACAGGGTGCACCAAGGTGAGCACGGCGCCCGACGAGGTGAGGCTCCACTACGCCGGGGGCCCCTTCGAGGCGATCAAGTTCGTGAAGTGCATCAACCCCTCCAGCGGCGCCGTCTACCTCGGCCCGGGCGACACCTCCTACTCCTATCCGTTCGGGCAGCGCACCTTCGACTTCTCCGGCTCGCCGGACGCCGAGTCCAAGCCGATCACCATCGTCTCCAAGGACAACGTGGAGATGGAGGTCGCCGGGTCGGCGACGTTCACGCTCAACACCTCGTGTGAGACCCTGCGCCGCTTCCACGAGAAGATCGGGCTGAAGTACGGGTCGTATTTCGAGGGCTCGCAGTCCTCCGACGGCTGGCGGCGCATGCTGAACTTCTACTTCAAGCAGCCCCTCGACCGCGCGATGGACGCCGCCTCGCAGGAGTTCGAGTGGAGGAAGCTGTTCAACGATCCCGACGCCAAGCAGCAGTGGGAGCAGCGGGTCGGCCAGCTGGCCCGGCAGTTCATCAAGGAGACCGCCGGCGCCGACTACTTCTGCCAGCCCAACTTCGGGGGCTCTGGTGACTGCGGGGATGTCGTGCTGACCATCCAGAAGCCCGAGCCGCCGCAGACACTCATCGACGCCCTCGCCGCCGAGCAGGCGGCCAAGCAGCAGAACCTCGCTCAGCAGCAGATCAACACCAAGGTCAAGACCGAGCTCGAGTCTATCAAGGACCTGGTGAAGGTGCTCGGCCCACAGGGCGCCATCCTCTGGAAGGCCATCCAGGACGGCAGGGTGCAGGTGGTGCCGGTGCCGCAGAACGGCTCCATCAACATCACCCCCCAGTCACGCTGACCCCACGGCATATGCGTTGATATGTGGGGGTATGTCCAGATAGTGGCAAGCTTGGGGGTCCGGCGCGAGCACGGTCCGGCGTGGATGGAAGTATGCCCCTGAGAGCATGGCACCGTCTCTGGGGGGAGATCTGTGATGTCGGAGCGCTGGCGCTACCCGGACGGCGCGCCCTGCTGGCCGGAGCTCACCACGCACGACGTCCCGCGAGCCGCCCGCTTCTACGCGGACGTCTTCGGGTGGACCTGCCGCGATCTCGGTCCCCAGGTCTGGCACTACACGATGTGCCTGGTCAACAACGTGCCGGTGGCCGCCATCACCCCGCCGGCGGTCGGTCTGCAGAACGTCGACCCGGCCTGGAACACCTACCTCGCGACCTCCGATGTCGAGGCCTCGGCCGTGCGGGTCGAGGCCAACGACGGCAAGCTGGTCATACTCCCCACCACCCTGCCCGGAGAGGGACGATTCGCCCAGGCCGCCGACCCCGAAGGCACGCTGTTCGGGCTGTGGCAGCCGGGCACCCACATCGGGTCGCGGCTGTACGGGGAGGTCGGCGCCATGTGCTGGAACGAGGTCAACGCCAGGAACGCCCGGGTGACCGATGACTTCTACCGTTCGATCTTCGGCTACAGCCAGTGCCAGGTCGGCGACGGGGTCGACTACGACTACGTCATCTGGAAGGTCCGGGAGGTACCGGTCTGCGGTCGGTTGCGCGTCCCGTACGAGTACGAATGGGTGCCCCGCCACTGGATGCTGTACCTGCGGGTGAACGACTGCGCCGAGGCGGTCGCCCGCGTCGTCCGGGCGGGCGGGTCGGTGCACATCCCCGAGTACGAGTCGCGCAGCGGGCCGGTCGCCGTCGTGTCCGATCCCTTCGGCGCCGACTTCGCCCTGTGCCAGCACCCCTACAACGAACACCCTGTCGGCACCATGCCCTTCTCCTCCGTCTGACACCCGCTCCGGCGGTGGCGGGGGCGTCCGATCGTTCCCGCCAGGCCGCCCGGAGACACATCGGGAGGTCCGGTCGGCCCGGCCCCGCCCTTCCCCCCGCGGCACGGACATCTGAGCTGAGGTCATCTCGCGGTGCCGGGCGGACGGCCCGAGCCGTTTCGCCGGGGACGGGACCGTGCTCTCCCCGCGGGAGTGTCGTCTGCAGGGGTGGGCACGGCGATCTCTGTGGAGGACGACCTCGGCCGGTTCATCCCGAGGTGGCCCAGGTCTCGGCGCAGCGGAATTCGAGCCGATTCCTTCTCCCCTGAATTCCACGCCTTTCCGTCGATCGTCCATCACGCCGGAAAGCGACGCGTCCTCGCCCCCCGCATCTTTTCCGAAATGGCCTCAGGGCAGGTGTCCGGAGAATCGGGGGATATTCTCGCGTCGCCCAGCGCTTTACGGGGGTGGGCGGCCTTCTGTGACACCGGCGGACATGGGACGAAATGAAGATCATTCTAGGGGAACTGTCCAGAATGATCGCTTTCTGAGAGGCTTTCCCCGGGTCAGGCGTGTGATCGATCGATGGTGACGGCGCGGGCCTTTCCGCGGGGAATGGTCTTATGGTGAGCCATGTGGCGTTGATCACGTGCCTTATGTCAAGAAGTACCGCTATTGTCTTCTCTGCTGTCCGCAGCGACAAAACAGACAACTCATGGCACAGCGGAGAGGATTATGGTTAACATGGGCGAACAGATCGGCAACCGGCACATTTCGTGGCGGCGGCTCATGGTCGGAGTGACGGCCGGGACGGTCGCGGCGACGGCCGCCGGCGCGGTGATCGCCGCGCCCGCCGGCGCGGCGCCCCAGTCGGCCGCGCACACTCTCGCGGCCACGGCCCAGACGGCCCACACGGCTACGACGGCGACGTCCGCTTCGTCAAGGAAGTACTACTTCGAGGCTGGGCTTCTGGGCCGCAACGAGGTGCCTGAGCCGGGCAAGAAGGTCAATGACCGTGACGGCAGGGCGGTGGCACGCTTCCGCATCAGCGGTAAGCGGATCTACTACATCGTCCAGTGGAGCAGGACCGGCAGGCCGACGGCCTTCCACATCCACCGGGGCAAGGCGGGCGTGAACGGCCCTGTGGTCATCAACCTGCTGTCCAGCGGCGACATCCGCGGCAACATCGCGCGCGGCTCCGCCGTGGCCAGCAGCAGTCTGCTCAGGGACATCAAGAACCACCCGACGAAGTGGTACGCCAACCTGCACACCGCCCAGTTCCCCGACGGCGCGGTGCGTGGCCAGCTGCACACGGGCAGGCGCTGGTAGTCCGCTTCCCGGACCGCCGGGCCACGTACACGGGCTCCGGCCACGGCGTGTCGCGGATGCGCACGGCGTATGCCGGGGCAGGGGAGGACTTCCGATGATCGGGTGACTCCCGCCGCGCGTGGAAGGCTCGGGGCGGCGCCGGCAAGCCCGGTCGCCGCCCCGACGCGACTCTGCGCCTCCGTCATCGCGCCCAGGCAGGTGACGGCTTTTCGGACAGTCCGGTAAGTGTGGAAAAGTACGTGGTCACCCTCACGTGGACTCCGGCAAGCTCCTCAGTGTTCCGCTCGACGTTCCGCTCAGGAGCCGCCGTTCAGGCGCGATGACCTCGGACGAGAGTCGAACGACCATCCGACACACCCCCGGCCGTCGCGGGACGCCGCTCCGGCACGCGTCACGACCGACGGAGGGGAAGCACCTGGAGGACCACCGTATGTGCACGAAGTCTGGTCAGGAATGCCAGGCGCTCAGCGCCGTCACCGATGACCGGCGAGAGGTGCCGTCCCCGGCGGATGCCGCGGCGGGCACCACCCGCCGGGCCGCCATCGTGGGCGTGGGAAGCGCCGGCCTGGCGACCGTCCTGGCCGCCTGCGCCGGCAGAGGCGCGATCAGCGCCGGCATCGGCTCCTCCTCTTCCGGTGCCTCCGCACCCAGCGGGGGCGCCACCCCACCCACCGCCACGACGAGCGGTACCAGCCTCGCCAAGACCTCCGACATTCCCAAGGACGGGGGCAAGGTCCTCCCGGACCACAAGATCGTCATTGTGCAGCCCGCCGTGGGCAAGTTCCGGGCTTTCAGCGCCGTCTGCACACATCGGGGGTGCATGGTGGCCGACGTCTCCTCCGGGATGATCAACTGCCCGTGCCACGGCAGCATGTTCTGGCTCGACGGTAAGGTCATGGGCGGCCCGGCCACCAAACCCCTGACCGAGATACCGATCAAGGTCGACGGCGACACCATCTCGCTCGCCTGAACCAGGGGGCCGCCGTCCGTCGCGGTGGACGCGGCACGGCCGCCGGTCACAGGGATCCGGCACCCCATGTGAGCACCGCGGCCGTGTCCATGTCCCGGTCTCGACCCATGAGGCGAGATCGGCGGGCGTTCGGCACAGTGTCGCGGTGTTATCGACCTGACCGATATGGAGGGACCGTCACGTTCGCCGACGCAGATCTCGTCCGCGGGGCCCAATCCGGCGACGCCTGCTCGCTCGGCCTGTTGCTGGCCAGGTACCAGGCGGACATGCGGGCGGTGGCACTGAGCATTCTCGGACACGGCCCCGATGCCGAGGACGCCGTCCAGGAAGCCGTCCTGATCGCGTTGCGCCGTATCGGGGATCTTCGTGATCCCGACGCCCTGGGGCCGTGGCTGCGGGCGATCGTCCGCAACGTCTGCCGGATGCACCTGCGCGCCACCAGAGCGATGCCCGTCGAGGCGCTGGAGAGGCTCGTCCTCCCACGCGAGGAGCCCGATCCGGCGGAACTGCTGGAACGACACGTCCAGCGGGACTGGGTCTGGCACGCCCTCGACGAGCTTTCGCCGCGCCTGCGGCTGGTGACGATGTTGCGGTACTTCACCCAGGTCACCGCCTATGAGCACATCGCGGAAGTGTGCGGCATCCCCGTCGGCACCGTACGGAGCCGGCTCAGCCAGGCGCGGGCCAAGCTGTCGCAGGCACTGCTGGCGACGGCGAGCCTGGCCCACGACGACGTGGCCGCCCAGGAGACCAGGCGCCGCAGGCAGGCCGAGGAGACGCTGCGGGCGGCCCGAAACGGTTCGTTCGCGGAGGCGCTGACGGATCTCTGCTCGCCCGCGGTGGAGATCACCACGGTGAAGGGCGAGACCACGCCGGGTTTCGGCTGGCTGCTGGGGGCGATGAACCGTGATCTCGAGGCCGGTGTGCAGCAGCGCCTGGGCGACCTCGTGGTCGGCCGTGACGTGGTCATCTGGGAGAACGACCTCATCAACCCGCCCGACGATCCCTTCCACTGCCCGCCCACCGTCGTCTGGGTGAACTTCCTGCACGCGGGCCGGGTCCGGAAGATCCGGCTCGTCCATCCGCGTCCCGCCGGAAACTCCGCACGTTGACCGATCCGGAAATCGAACTCTCCGCGTGAGCGACGCATCTTGTCTGTGTCAGATGACCGGGGGATGCACGCGTGCGCGCCCTGGGACGCCCCGCAGGCACTCAGCAGAAGAAGATCACACCGCCCATGCCCCCTCCGCACCCCCCCGAGTTGCGCCGCCGTGCGGTCGAACTCGCGCGCCGAGGTGACATATCGCTCCTGCGGCTCGCGAAAGAGCTCGGCATCAGCCGCTCGTGTCTTCGGACATGGCTGAAACGGGACGCCGCCGAGCAGAGGTCCGGCGCCGGGGATCAGCCGGCCCGCGAGGTCAGGAAAGAGCTCGCCGAGCTCCGCGGCCGCAACAAGCGGCTGGAGACGGAGAACGACGTTCTCAGGCGGGCGGTCGAACTGGCCCTGGGAGAGCGTTCCCCCAAGGTGGTCTACTCGCTGATCCGTAAGCTCGCCGACGGCCGTGTCCCGGTCGCGGTGGCCTGCCGGCTGCTCCGGGTGTCGACATCGGGCTATTACGACTGGCTCGGGCGTCCGGAGCCGCCGCGCGCCCTCCGGGACAAGGAACTCACCGAGATGATCCGGCGGATACACGCCGACTCCGACGGCACCTACGGCTCGCCGCGCGTCCACGCGAAACTACGGTCGGATCTGGGGGAAGAGGTCAGCCGCAAGCGCGTCGAACGGCTCATGCGCGAAGCCGGCCTGCGGGGCGCCCACGGCTCGCCCTCGTCCTCGTCCGCGGCCCGCGCTCGTCCCGGGCCCCGCCCCTCAGCATGACGCGCCAGGCGCCCGGACGAGCCAGCCCCGGACGGCCCAGCCCCGGACGGCCCAGCCCCGGACGACCCAGCCCCGGACGACACCGCCCCGGACGACCCAGCCCCGGACGGCCCGGTGTCAGTGGGCCGGGAAGATCTCGCGCCCGAAGTCGGCGGCGATCTCGCGCATGCCTTCGGCCAGCTCCTCGCGGTCCAGCGCCTCGATGCGCTCCACCGGTCCCGAGATCGACATGCCCGCGATCACCCGGCTCCCGTCCCGCACCGGCACCGCCAGGCAGTGGACGCCGAGCTCCTCCTCGCCGAAGTCCATCGCGTACCCCCGCGACCGCACGGCGTCCAGCTCGGCCAGCACCGCCTCGACCGTCGTCATCGTGTGCTCGGTCCGGCGGGGCAGGCCCGTGCGCGCCAGGATGCCGGCCGCGTCCGGCCGGTCGGCGAGCAGCACCTTGCCGACGGCGGTGCTGTGCGGCAGGACCCGCCTGCCCACCTCGGCGAACATCCGCAGCCGCCGCGGGGAGGCCGCCTGGGCCACGTACACCACGAAGTCGCCCTCCAGCACCGCGAGGTTGGCCGTCTCGCCGGACAGCGCCACCAGCTTCGCAAGGTACGGCTGCGCCCACACGCCGACCATGCGCTCGGCCGCTCCGCCCAGCCGCATCAGCGCGCCGCCCAGCGCGTACCGGCGGTCGGACTCCTGCCGGACGTATCCCCGGCTCAGTAGCGCCTGCAGCAACCGGTGGATCGTCCCGTAGGGCAGCCCCGTGCGGGCCGCGATCTCCGACAGCCCCGCCTCCCCGCCCTGGTCGGCCAGCGCCTCCAGCACGTCCAGGGCGCGGTCGACGCTCTGGACCGTGCTCATCGCGCCCGGCCGAGGGTCACGGGGGACAGGCCGCGCAGGGAGGCGTCGAGGAGTTCGGCGGTGTGGGCGACGCGGATGTGCTCGCCTCGCCGGCGGGCGGCGGCGGCGATCTGCATGGTGCAGCCGGGGTTGGCAGAGACCAGCAGGTCGGCGCCGACGCCGAGCACCCGCGCGGCCTTGCGGTCGCCCAGTTCGCGCGCCGCGACCGGCTGGAACAGGTTGTAGGTTCCGGCGGAGCCGCAGCACATCGCCGCGTCCGGGATCTCCCGCAGCCGCAGCCCCGGGACGGCCGCCAGCAGCGCCCTGGGCTGCGCGCGGATGCCCTGGGCGTGCGCCAGATGGCAGGCGTCGTGGTAGGCGACCGTGATCGGCAGCGGGTGCCGTTCGGCGATCGGGCCGAGCTCGGCCAGGTACTCGGCCAGGTCGGCGAACCGCAGGGCCCGCGCCCGGGCGGCCCACGCGGGATCGTCGGCGAGCAGGTCGGCGTACTCCTTGGTGCTGGACCCGCACCCGGCGGCGTTGACGACGACCGTGCCGACGCCCGCCCGCTCGAAGGCCTCGATCGTCCGGCGGGCGAACCTCGCCGCCTCCTCGGGACGTCCGGAGTGCACCGACAGCGCGCCACAGCATCCCTGACCTTGCGGGATGATCACGTCGCAGCCCTCCATCGCCAGGACGCGCGCCGTGGCGGCGTTGACGCCGGGGAAGAACTCGCCCTGGACGCATCCGGTGAGCAGTCCGACGGTCGCCCGGCGCTCGCCGCGCGCGGCCACCCGTCGCGGCAGCCGTGCCCGGTGGCGTGGGACGGGCGGCGCGAGCTCGGCCATGGCGGCCAGCCGGGGGTCGATCCGTTCGAGCAGGGGGCGCAGCCGCGGCGTGAGGCTCCGGCTCAGCCGCAGCGGCAGGCGCAGCGCCCGCAGCCGCCGCGGGTAGGGGAACAGCGCGAACACGAGCGCGCGGAACGCCCGGTCGGCCGGCGGACGGTGGTGCGCCCGCTCCACCTCGGCCCGCGTGGACTCGATCAGCCGATCGTACTTGACCCCCGAGGGACAGGCGGTGACGCACGCCATGCACCCCAGGCACGCGTCGAAGTGGCCGGCCATCTCAGGGGTGATCGGGGTGCCCTCGACGTGCTGCTTCATCAGATGGATGCGTCCGCGCGGGGAGTCCATCTCCTCGCCCCACAGCTCGTAGGTGGGGCAGGTGGGCAGGCAGAACCCGCAGTGCACACAGTCGTTGATCAACTCGGGGTTCATCACCGTCGGCTCCTCACGCGCGTTCCCCGCTCCCGGCCCCGGGCGGTGGCCCGCCGGTGGGCAGGCGGCCCGGTGACAGGCGGCCGCCGGGATCGAAGCGTTCCTTGACCCGCCGCATGAGCGTGGCGGCCCCGGCCGGGCCCCAGCGGTCGAGCCGGTCGGCCGCGTCCGCCGGTGCGGTCCACACCACCAGTCTGCCGCCGTGCGCGGCCAGGTCGGAACGCAGAACCGACACGAACGTCCCCGCGCGGGCGGGGGCGGCGTCGGAAGGCAGGGCCAGGTGGAGAACGGCGGAGGCGGCCGACCCGCGCACGTGCACCGGCAGGTCGCCGGCTTCCCGGGCCGCGCGGGCCACCGCGGCCAGCGCGGGAACGGCGAACGCGGGCCGGACGCGCAGCTCCAGCAGGAACTCCTCCCCGGGCAGCCGGCCCCACCAGGAGGGCGGCTCGGAGGCGACCGGGGCGCCGCCCAGCAGCTCGGAGGCGACCGGGGCGCCGCCCAGCAGCTCGGAGGCGACCGGGGCGCCGCCCAGCAGCTCGCCGGCGGCCTTGGCGCGCTCGCCGGCCGCGACGCCCTCGAACAGCGCGGCGACGGTCAGCGGGCCGTCCGCGCAGGGCCGGTCGATCTCCACGGCGCTCGGCTCGGTCTGGGACCCGGCGAGGGCCGCGAGGTCGGGGAGCGCGTCCAGCCCGGGGACGGTGACGCCGATCCAGGCGCGCGCGGCCGGCAGCGGGTGGAGGCGGACGGTGGCCTCGGTGATGACGCCCAGCGTGCCCAGGGAGCCGGTGAACAGCTTGCCCAGGTCGTAACCCGCGACGTTCTTGACGACCTTGCCGCCCGAGTGGGCGACGGTGCCGTCGGCGAGCACGACGGTGATGCCGATCAGCAGGTCGCGCGCGGTGCCGTACCGCAGGCGGCGGGGGCCGGCGGTGGCGGCGGCGAGCGTGCCGCCGACGGTGGCCCCTTCGACGGGGACGTCCAGGGCGAGCTCCTGGCCCGAGGAGGCCAGCGCGCCGGCGAGCGCCTCGGTGGGCACGCCGGCCTGCACCCGCGCCACCAGGTCGCCCGCGGCGTGTTCCAGGACGCGGTCCATGCGGCGGGTGCACAGCAGCAGGTCGCACCGTTCGGGGGGCGCCCCCCAGCCGAGCTTGGTGCCCCCGCCCGTGGCGACGACGGCGAGTCCGTGCTCGGCGGCGGCCCGCATGAGCGCGGCCACCTGGCCGGTGGACTCCGGCGAGGCGATCCAGCGGGGGGCGAGGCGGCCGAGGCCGGGCGCGCGGGCGGCCGCGTCGTCAGGGGTGGCGGCGCGGACCTCCGCGCCGCTCGCGGCCAGGGCCTCCTCGGGGGGAAGGGGCATCAGAACAGCTCCGCCTCTCCGGAGGCCACCAGGGGATGCACGCCCTTGCGCACGCCCGGGGCCTCGCCGCACAGCCGTGGGGTGGGGAAGATCTTGCCGGGGTTGGACAGGTTCTTCGGGTCGAAGGCGCAGCGGACGAGCTGCATGGTGTCCAGATCATCCGCCGTGAACATCTTCGGCATGTACCGGGATTTGTCCACCCCGACGCCGTGTTCCCCGGTGATCGACCCGCCGTGCTCGATGCACAGGTCGAGGATCTCGCCCGACACCAGCTCGGCCCGCTCGCCCGCGCCCTCCTCGGCGTCGTCGAACAGCACCAGCGGGTGCAGGTTGCCGTCCCCGGCGTGGAAGACGTTGGCGACCCGGATGCCGTGCCGCCGCGACAGCCGCTCGATGCCCGCGAGCACCTCGGGCAGGGCGGTGCGCGGCACGACCCCGTCCTGCACCAGGTAGGCGGGGCTGATGCGCCCCACGGCCGCGAACGCCGACCTGCGTCCCCGCCAGATGGCGGCGCGCTCGGCCGGGTCGTCGGCGACGCGCAGTTCGAAGGCGCCGGTGTCGCGGCAGATGGCCTCGACCTGCGCGAACTGGTGGGAGACCTCCGGGGCGGGGCCGTCCAGCTCGACGATGAGCACCGCGCCCGCCCCCGCGGGGTAGCCGCACCGCACCGCCGCCTCGGCGGCCTCGATGGCCAGGGCGTCCATCATCTCGATGGCCGCGGGGACGATGCCGGCGCCGATGATGGACGACACCGCCTGGCCGCCCTCCTCGACGGTGGCGAAGGCGGCCAGCAGCGTGGTCACCGTCTCGGGGACCCGCGACAGCCGTACGGTGATCTTGGTGGCGATGCCCAGCGTGCCCTCGGAGCCGATGAAGGCCCCGAGCAGGTCGTAGCCGGGGTCCATCGCGTCCAGCTCCACGATCTCGCCGTCCGGGGCGACCAGCTCGACCGCCAGGACGTGGTTGACCGTGAAGCCGTACTTCAGGCAGTGCGCGCCGCCGGAGTTCTCCGCGACGTTGCCGCCGATCGAGCACACCTGCTGGCTGGAGGGGTCGGGCGCGTAGTAGTAGCCGTACGGGCGGGCCGCCTCGCTGATCGCCAGGTTGGTCACGCCAGGCTCCACCACGGCCAGGCGGTTCTCGATGTCGATCTTGATGATGCGGCGCATGCGGGAGGTCACGATGAGCACGCCGTCGGCGCGCGGCAGGGCCCCGCCGGACAGTCCGGTGCCCGAGCCGCGGGCCACGAACGGGGTGCCGGTGCGGTCGCAGAGCCCGACCACCGCCGCCACCTGCTCGGCCGTCTCGGGCAGCACGACGACGGCCGGGGTCGCGCGGTGGTAGGTCAGCCCGTCGCACTCGTAGGTGCGCAGCCGCACGGGATCGGTGATCACCCCGTCGGGCCCGAGGACGGAGGTGAGGCGGTCCACCAGGGCGCTGAGTCGGCCGGACGGCCCGGCCGGTGCCGGTGTCATGGCATCCGAGCGTACGCCGGGAGCGTGAGGAACTCGGCGAAGTCGTCGTCCAGGGCGACCTCGGTGAACAGCTCCGCCGCCTGCCCGTACAGGGCCTGGTCGAAACCGGGCTCCTGGCGGATCCTGTCCAGTTCCTCCGAGATGACCCGCTCGACCAGTTCCTTGGTCACCACCTCACCGGTGTCGGCCAGCTCGATGTCGTTGTGCACCCACTGCCAGATCTGCGAACGGGAGATCTCGGCCGTCGCGGCGTCCTCCATCAGGTTGTGGATGGCCACCGCGCCGCTGCCGGCCATCCAGGCGGCCAGGTAGCGCAGGGCAACGTCGACGTTGTTGCGCAGGCCCGCCTCGGTGATGTCGCCGGGCGTCTTGGACACCGACAGCAGATCGGCGGCCGGGACCACGACGTCCTCGCGGAGCCGGTCGAGCTGGTTCGGCCGCTCGCCAAGGACGGAGTCGAAGACCTCCTGGCAGATCGGCACCAGGTCGGGATGGGCAACCCAGGACCCGTCGAACCCGTCGCCCGACTCGCGGGTCTTGTCGGCGCGGACCTTCTCCAAGGCGACCTTGTTCACCTCGGGGTCGCGCCGGGAGGGGATGAAGGCGGCCATTCCCCCGATCGCGTGCGCGCCGCGCCGGTGGCAGGTGCGCACCAGCAGCTCGGTGTAGGCGCGCATGAACGGCGCCGTCATGGTCACCGCGTTGCGCTCGGGCAGCAGGAACTCGCGGCCGCGGGTGCGAAACTTCTTGATCACGCTGAACAGGTAGTCCCAGCGCCCGGCGTTGAGCCCCGCCGAGTGGTCGCGCAGCTCGTAGAGGATCTCCTCCATCTCGAAGGCGGCCGGATAGGTCTCGATGAGGACGGTCGCCCTGATGGTGCCGTGCGGGACGCCGAGCAGCTCCTGCGCGCGGGTGAACACGTCGTTCCAGAGCCTGGCCTCCAGGTGGGACTCCATCTTGGGCAGGTAGAAGTACGGGCCCTTGCCCTTGTCGATCTGCCGCTGCGCGCAGTGGAAGAAGTAGAGACCGAAGTCGAACAGCGAGGCCGAGAACGGCTCGCCGTCCACCAGCACGTGCTTCTCGGTCAGGTGCCAGCCGCGCGGCCGCACGACGACCGTGGCGAGCTCCTCGTCGGGCCGCAGGGCGTACCGCTTGCCGCCCGACTCGAAGTCGATGGCGCGGTCGAGCGCGTCGCGCAGGTTGAGCTGGCCGTTGACGACGTTCTCCCAGAGCGGGGAGTTGGCGTCCTCGAAGTCGGCGAGCCAGACCTTGGCGCCGGAGTTGAGGGCGTTGATGGTCATCTTCCGGTCGACCGGGCCGGTGATCTCGACGCGGCGGTCGACCAGGCCGGGGGCGGGCTCGGCCACGCGCCAGGATTCGTCCTCGCGGACGGCCTTGGTCTCGGGCAGGAAGTCCAGGGTGCCGCCCGCGGACAACTCGGCCTGGCGGGCCCGCCGGGCCTCCAGCAACTCGCGCCTGCGGCCCTCGAACTCGCGCTGGAGGGTGGCCACGAAGCGCAGTGCCTCGGGGGTGAGGATCTGGTCGAAGCGGTCCAGCGAGGGGCCGGTGATCTCAACGCCTTCCATGGCCATCCTTTCCATAATGCGGAAAAACAGTTCTAGATTGTGGAATCGACGCTACCGGGTGCCCGTCTCGGGGGTCAACGCCAGGCAACCCTGAGGGATCGCCAAGGGTTGTCTCCGGGCCTTCCCCGATGGGCCCGCACGCCCGCGGCCAGCAGTCTTGGACCATGAAGAATCCGACCTCCCCCACCGGCACCTCCCCCCGTACCCGCCCCGCACTCCTGCCGGCGAGGGCGGGACGCGTCCTTGCCGCCGGGGCCGTGCTCGGCGCCGGGCTGCTGCTCACCGGGTGCGGTGTGACCGACCTGGCCTCGCCCACCAAGAACCAGACCAACTCCTACGACGTGACCGGCAAGGCCCCCGTGCTCCGTGTCGACAGCGGCGCCGGGGACATCGAGGTGACCGAGTCCGACCGCGCCGGGTACCACGTGACCGAGAAGCTCTACTGGAAGGGCGACAAGCCTGTCACGCGGCACCCGGTCGAAGGGGACACCCTCACCCTCGACTACACCTGCCGCTCAGGGTGGAACTGTGGCGTGGACTATCTCATCGAGGTCCCGCGCGGGGTCGAGGTCAAGGTCAAGACCGGGTCGGGCGACATCACGCTGCGCTCGCTGTCCGGAGTCGTCACCGCCGACACCGGGTCCGGCACCGTCGACGCCAACGAGCTGGGCGCCAAGCAGGCGGCCGCCAAGACCGGCTCGGGGGACGTGGAACTGCGCTTCGCCGCCACGCCGGACAAGGTCGACGTCCAGACCGGCTCCGGCACCGGCACCGTGCGCGTGCCCAAGGGCGCCTACAACGTCACCGCGAGCACCGGCTCCGGCGACAAGAAGATCGACGTCACCGACGACGACTCCTCGCCGCGCACCATCGTCGTCAAGACCGGGTCGGGCGACGCCAAGGTTCTCGCCACCACCTGAGCCGCCTGCGCACGGGGAAGAGGGGCGGGGCGATAACCAGGTGAACCGCCGGGACCGGCGTGGCACCATCGGGGGAAGACAGCAGAGGGGTCCCCGTGTTGAATTAAGCGGAGCGGTCGACCGCGAGCGGTGACCCACGAGCGCTGAGGAGCGCGACCATAGCCACAGAGAAGACGTATATGTATAACGAGTCCGACGAAGATCTCGTCAACGGTGACTACGACCTCGAAGAGCGGCAGGCCCTGCGGCGTGTCGCCGGCCTCTCGACCGAGCTCGAGGACATCACCGAAGTCGAATACCGCCAGCTTCGCCTTGAGCGGGTCGTCCTGGTCGGAGTATGGACCGGCGGCACCGTCGTGGACGCCGAGAACTCCCTGGCCGAGCTGAAGCTGCTGGCCGAGACCGCCGGGTCGCAGGTCCTGGAAGGGCTCATCCAGCGGCGCCAGCGTCCCGACTCCGCCACCTACATCGGCTCGGGCAAGGCGGTCGAGCTGCGCGACATCGTGGCCTCCACCGGCGCCGACACCGTGATCTGCGACGGCGAACTGACCCCCGGTCAGCTCCGCCAGCTCGAAGAGGTCGTCAAGGTCAAGGTCATCGACCGCACGGCCCTGATCCTGGACATCTTCGCCCAGCACGCCAAGAGCCGCGAGGGCAAGGCCCAGGTCGAGCTGGCCCAGCTCAGCTACCTGCTGCCGCGCCTGCGAGGCTGGGGTGGCAACCTGTCCCGCCAGGTCGGCGGCCGGGCGGCCGGAGGCGTCGGCATCGGCGGCCGCGGCCCCGGTGAGACCAAGATCGAGCTGGACCGCCGCCGCATCCGCGAGCGCATGGCCAAGCTGCGCCGGCAGATCAGCGGCATGTCGACGGCCCGCGAGACCATGCGTTCACGCAGGTCGCGGCGCGAGGTGCCGGCGGTGGCGATCGCCGGGTACACCAACGCCGGCAAGTCGTCCCTGCTCAACCGGCTCACCGGCGCGGGGGTGCTGGTGGAGGACGCCCTGTTCGCCACGCTCGACCCCACGGTCCGGCGCGCCCGCACGCCCGATGGCAGGCTGTTCACGCTGGCCGACACCGTCGGGTTCGTCCGGCACCTACCGCACCAGCTCGTCGAAGCCTTCCGGTCCACGCTGGAGGAGGTCGGCGACGCCGATCTGATCCTGCACGTCGTGGACGGCTCGCACCCCGATCCGGAGTCCCAGATCGCCGCGGTGCGCGAGGTCCTCGCCGACATCGACGGGGTGGGCGACATCCCCGAGATCGTGGTGGTCAACAAGTCCGACGCCGCCGACCCGGTGGTGCTGGCCCGGCTGGCCACGCGGGAGCGCCACAGCGTGGTCGTCTCCGCCCGCACCGGCGCGGGCATGGACGAGCTGATGGCCGTGATCGAGCGCGAGCTGCCCCGGCTCGACCACGAGGTGCACGTGCTGGTCCCCTACGAGCGCGGCGACCTCATCGCCCGCGCCCACAAGGAGGGCGAGGTGCACTCGGTCCACCACACGGGGGACGGCACCATCCTGCACGCCCACGTGCCGGCCGGCCTGCACGCCGAGCTGGAGCGCACCGCCAAGCCGGTCGAAACCGTCTGATCCCGGCCGGGGCTCTGTCCCCGGCCGGGATTCCCGGCCGCAGGTAGGGCGTGGAATGGGAGCGGCCCGGCCCGCTGCGCGCGGTGGCCGGCTCCGTCCGTTCTCGCGTGATTCCGCCCGGTGCGGAGATCGTGCTGCTATTCTGTTGAAAGGTTAACGATAGCCGTGAACGGCTCTCGATGGCCTGCGGCGGAGGCTCGATGAGCCGGGTCGGCGTGCCGGGGAGGGCTTGGCGCGGCGTTCGCTCGGAGGCTTCGTGCGGCGATCGCAGATCGTCCCGTCGTCCGGGGGGAGACGGGAGTCCCGGCTTGATGTCGTGATGAAGTATCCGAAAAGGTACAGAAGCGCGACGCGGGAGAGAAACTTCGCAAAGGCGCAGGAAGGTGCCTGTGGCCCGCGGGGCTTGATTATTGCTACGATATGGGCACCCTGACAAGACATTCTGGCGCTGGTTTCGCATGATGACGCGTGTGACTGCTGCTACAGCAGGGGCTAGGTCGGCACCAGGCGTTCCCGGGGACGGATTACTGACATGCCGGGGTGCAGAGGGCCTCGACGCGCCGCAGGGGAGACGAACCGCCGTTCTTCTCAATAACCCTGTACAGCGAGCCGACCTGTGAAATAACGTAACTGAACTGAAATCGCCCGGCCAAGATCCGGACGATACCGTCATCGCACACCAGTGCGGATGAGATCAGGAGACCCCCCAATGACGTCCGGAAACGGAGCGGACCCAGCGGGCGTGGCGCCCGGCACCACCTGGGCTCCGGCGGCGTTCCCGGATGCTTCCACGGCCCTGGGCCGGGCGGTGATGCCATGACGGTCAGGCTTCTCACGAACATCGGCCGGCTCTGGACCGGCAACGACGTCTGCAGCAACGCCGCGATCCTCGTTCACAACGACCGCATCGCATGGGTCGGCCGTGCCGCCGATCTGCCGCAGAGCGTGCCCGGTGTCGTGGACGACATCACGGACGTCGATCACGTCGAGAACCTCGGCGGATCCCTGGTGACGCCGGGGCTCATCGACGCGCACACCCACCCGGTGTACGCGGGCAACCGCTACGCCGAGCTGGCCATGCGCTCGGGCGGCTCCACGCCGAGCGCGATCACCGCGGCGGGCGGCGGCATCGGTTCCACGGTGACCGTGACCCGCGGCACCGACCCGTGGACGCTCTGCAACGGCGTCCGCGAGCGCCTGCGCGACTGGATCCTCAACGGCACCACCACCGTCGAGGCCAAGACCGGCTACCACCTCACCCGCGACGGCGAGCTGGCCGACGTGCGACTGCTGCGCGAGCTCGAGAAAGAGCCGATGATGCCGCGGGTGCACGTCACCTTCCTCGCGGCCCACGTGGTGCCGCCCGAGTACTTCGGCCGCCAGCGCGACTACGTCGAGGCCGTCGGCTCCTGGTGCGCCGATGCCGCGGCGGCGGGCGCCGACAGCGTCGACGTCTACTGCGACGACGGCCACTTCACCACCGACGAGGCCCGCTGGGTGCTCGCCTCCGGCCGCAACGTCGGCCTGCTGCCGCGCATCCACGCCGGCGCCCACAAGCGCCGCGGCGCCGTCCAGCTCGCCGCCGAACTCGGCTGCGCGTCGGCCGACCTGCTGCACAACACCACCGACGAGGACATCGCGCTTCTCGCGCGCTACGGCGTCCCCGCGGTCGTGTGCCCCGGAACGGCCCTCCAGCAGGGCAACCTGCCTCCGGTCCGCCGGATGCTCGCCCAGGGTGTCACGGTGGCCCTCGGCAGCGACCACAACCCCGGCCACTGCGGCATCACCTCGATGTCGCTGGTGATCAGCCTGGCGGTGGCCGCGTTCGGCATCAGCGTCGGCGACGCCCTCCGCGCCGCCACGCTCGGCGGCGCGACCGTCCTGGGCGCTCCCGACCGCGGTGTGCTCACCCCGGGCCGCCTGGCCGACATCGTCCAGTGGGACGCCGACCACGAGGGCGCCTTCGCCTGGGGTTTCGGCCTCAAACCCCGCCGCGTCTGGCGCGGCGGCACCCCCGTCCAGTAGCCCCGGCCCCGCGCTCGACCCGCGGGCCCCGGCCCGGCGCCCCAGGTCGTAGTGGGACGGCCGCCACCGACGGTCCAACGCGCCGCCCAGCCATCGCAGAGGCCGTCCAACGACGCCACGGCGCACCGGGCCATCGCAGGGTCCTCTCTCGCCGGCCTGGCGTACCCAGCCGTCACAAGGGGCGTCCAGCGGCGGTCTGGCGGGATCGGCCCATCGCGGGGTCCTCTCTTGGCGACCTGGCGCCCTGGCGTACCCAGCCATCGCAGAGGGCGTCCAGCGACGGTACGGCGCATCCGGCCGTCGCGGGGTGTCCTCTCTTGGCGGCCTGGGGTGCCGGTCGTCGCAAGGTGGCCTCCACCGGCGGTGAGTGGTGTGGCGGCGGGTAACCTTCGGTCATGTCGCAAGCGGTCACCGTGGTCACCGATTCCACGGCCTACCTCGACGCCGAGGAGATCCGGCGCTTCGGCGTCACCGTGATCCCGCTTCAGGTGGTCGTGGGAGGCCGCGCGCTCGACGACGTGGCCGAGATCGACGCCGAGGGCGTCGCCGGAGCGCTCAGCCAGTGGTCGCCGGTCTCGACGTCCCGCCCGGCGCCGCAACGCTTCGCCGACGCGTACGAACTGGCCGCGGCCCAGGGCGCGACCGGCGTGGTGTCGGTCCACCTTTCCGCTGAGATGTCCGGCACGGTGGAGTCGGCCCGCATCGCGGCCGCCGACGCCATCATCCCGGTCGAAGTCGTGGACAGCGGGTCGCTCGCCATGGGGCTCGGCTTCCCGGTGCTCGCCGCGGCGTGGAAGGCCCGCCAGGGCGGCACGCGCACCGAGGTCGCGCAGGCCGCCAGGGCGTGCGCCGAGGCCACCAAGAGCTTCTTCTACGTGGACACCCTCGAACACCTGCGCAGGGGAGGCCGCATCGGTGCCGCCGCCAACCTCCTCGGCTCTGCCCTGTCGATCAAGCCACTGCTGCACATCACCCAGGGCACCATCGCCCCCCTCGAGAAGGTGCGCACCTCCGGCAGGGCCATCGCGCGGCTCGAGGATCTGGCCGTCCGCGCCGCGGGCGACGATCCGGTGGACGTGGCCGTCCACCACCTCGTCGCCGCAGGCCGCGCCGGCACGCTCGCCGACCACCTCGCCAAACGCATCCCGGCCCTCGGTCGGTTGCGGGTGGTGGAGGTCGGTGCGGCCGTCGGCGTCCACGTCGGCCCCGGCATGCTCGGCATCACCATAGCCCCCGCCCTCACCACCTGACCTCCCCACGCACGGCCCGCCGCCCAGGGCCCACGGCCCACGGCCCTGGCGTGCCCCCCATTGCTTGCCGCTCCGGGGCCACCGGGCAGGGCCTGCATCCCATGGCCTCTGGGAGGGACTTTCTCCGACCGCCGGACCGGCTCGCGCCTCCGGGTAGCCGTACTCGGTCAGCGGGTTGGTCGCCCGCTAGGGCAGGTGGTCGATCAACGGGAGAACCCCGGGAGGTGGTGAGGAAGCCGTCTTCACCGGCCCGAGGTCTTCATGGCGCACGCTGATGCCCGGCCGGACGTCAATCGCCGCACCGCTGCGGGCAGCGGGAATGGCCGGCATTCGATCATCGTGTCGCTGGTGGCGCCAGCGGTGAAGTTGAATGGTCAAAGCCCAGGGTCCCGCGCTGCGAGGTCTGATTCCTGCCAGCGCCGGTTCTGGCGCGTCAGCAGACTCGTCCTCGTGAAGCACGCATTCGACGGGATCGTCGACCGTTTCGTTCTGGCCAGTGGGGAGTTCGAGCGGAGGCTGCGGGCGGTAAGGCTTGAGCAGTGGCGCCTGCCCACGCCCTGCACCGACTGGAGTGTCCGTCAGCTCGTCGGTCACATGGCGGGGGGCAACCTCAACTATGTGGGCCTGTTGCGAGGCGGCACGAAGGAGGAGTTCCTGCGGCTGCGTGAAGCCGATGTCCTGGGTGACGATCCGGTCGGCGCCTACATCCGGTCGGTGGGGGAGTGCGCGCGGGCGTTCGCCCGGCAGGGCGCCCTCGACCGGGTGCTCGATTACCCGCTGGGGCAGGTGACCGGTGCACAGGCGCTCGCCGTACGCACGGCGGACACCGTGATCCACACCTGGGATCTCGCTCGCTCCGTCGAGGCGGACGACGTCCTGGACGCCGGCCTCGTGGCGTGGGTCGATGACCATCTCGCCGAGATCTACGCCGGTCTGGCCGAGACTCCCGTCAGTGACCACACGACCCACCGGTTCTTCGCCGCTCCCGATGGCGCGCCCGACCCCACCGCGTCGCGGCAGGCCCGGCTGCTGAACATCATGGGCCGACGCCCCTGACCTCGCCGCCAGCCTTCTGACCTCCGGTTCGCCGCACCTTTATCGCTCCCTCGTGTTGTGCCACAAAGGCGCCGGTCCGCGGAAATTGTGCGCTGACGTTCCTCGTTGGTCTCTCATTCGAGTCACGCGAAGGCCGTTCTCATTTCACGACGCCACGCTGACCACCAGCGGAAACGCATACACCACCTCCGTGGACGTAACCCGCACCTAAGTGGACGCAAGCCTGCTCGGCTCTCTCCAGCCGGCCGGCCGGCCGCACCCAATATGCGGCTTCATCCACCTCATCAGATCTGTCTGCGGTCGTGGCGGCGGCCTTGCTCCGGCGCATTTTCGTGTCCTCCGGTAACTCGTGTTGTCTGTGACTCGCTCCCGGGCATTGCCCGAGGCTCTATCCACAGAATGCCGTTCGTGTCGGATGGCCGGCCGCGAGGCGGCCTAACGTCGCCCACGTGAGATCAGCGGACCGGTTACTGCGCAGCGACGTCGGCGAGTCGCGCCTGCATGCTCTCAGCCCCCTCGGCCGGCGATGCCCGCACCCGTCCCCGCCGTCTCACGACGACCATGCCGAGCCCGAGCAGTACGACGCCCCCGGAAGGAGCAGCGTGAGCCCGCCGCCCCACATCGGTGAATCCCCGCACGGCGCGGCTCCGCACGGTGCGGCCGCGCAGGGTGAGGCCGCGCAGGGTGAGGCCGCTCCGGCCGGGCGCGTGCGCTCCGAGCCGTTGCCGGCTCTGACGTCGCGCGCCCGGCTGGCGGGGCTGATCACCGAGTACGGGGCGAGGTTCGACCTCGGCCGTCCGGGCGTCCGGGTGCTGCTCGTGCTCGGCCTTCTGGCGGCCCTGGTCGCGGGCGTCTACGCATGGCGTTCCCGCCCGCAAGTCGAGCCGCTCAGCCCTCCGATGCCATCCGGGGCCCTGCCGGCCGTCGACTCCATGTCCGGTGCCCCTCCGGCCGTGACGGCCGCGTCCGATCTTCGGCCTGCGGGAAGCTCCAAGCCCGGTGCCCCGCTCACCGGGGTTCCCGTGCCCGGCGCTTCCTCAGCAGCAGGCTCCATGTCGGGTGCTTCGTCCGCCGGGAGTTCCGCGTCCGGCGCTCTCCCCGCTCTGACCTCCACGTCCGGTGCGGCGCTGGGTGGTCCCTCCACAGGGGCCGGGGCGGCCGTCCAGGTGCTCGTCCATGTGATCGGGAAGGTGCGCAAGCCCGGCGTCGTCGCCCTTCCCAGCGGTTCCCGGGTGGCCGACGCCCTCGCGGCGGCGGGAGGCGTCCGGGCCGGCTCGACGACCGGTGAGCTCAACCTCGCTCGCAGGCTCGTGGACGGAGAGCAGATCGTGGTCGGCCGTCCCCACGGCGCCGGGGGCCTTCCCGTCCAGCCCGTCGATCCCGCCGTCGTTCCCGGCATGCCGGTGGACCTCAACACCGCGACCGCCGGCCAGTTGGAAGACCTGCCAGGAGTCGGGGAGGTCCTCGCCGGCCGCATCATCGACTTCCGGCAGAGCCATGCCGGTTTCCAGAGCGTCGACCAGCTCCGTCAGATCACCGGCATCGGCGACCGCAAGTTCGCCGAACTGCGCGACAAGGTGCGCGTATGACCGCCTTCCGCCGCTGCGCGGAACCACGCGAGATGGTGTCCGCTCCCGCAGAACCACGCGAGCACGAAAGTTCGGCTGACCATCGGAAGGCACGGTCGGTGGCACGGGCGTGGCAGGCCTGGAACTCCGCGCTGTGGGTGGCGCGTGAGCACGAGAGTTCGGCCGGCCATAGGGCGTCCCGGTGGGGGGTGTGGGGGTGGGCGGCGTGGTGCTCGGCGCTGCGAAGGGTGCCTGGGGATGAGAGGTCGGCTGGGCAGGGGGAGTGGCGGTTGGCGGTGCCGACGTTGGCGGCGTGGGGGACCGCTTGTGCGCTTCTGCGATGTCCGGCCTCGGTCGGTCTCGGCGTGGCCTGCGCTGCCCTGATGCTGCTGGTGGTGGTCATCGTCGCCGGTCGTCGCCCGTCCGCCGCCCTGCGCGCTGCGGCCGGCAGAGGCGGTGAGACGCCAGGGAGGGGGAGGTGGCGCAGATGGACGTACACGCTCGTTGGCGTGCTCGGGTGCGTGGCCGCCGTCTCGGGGTCGGTCGCCTTCCGGGTCCATGCGGTGACCTCCGGGCCGGTCGCCGATCTCGCCCGGAAGCGGGCGGTGGTCACGGTCGAGATGTCGCTGACGGCCGACCCCCGCGTCCTGCCCGGCCGGCGAGGGCTGGTACGCCGCGAACGGGTCATCGTCGAGGGCTCCGTCGAGCGGGTGGAAGCCTTCGGCATGCGTCTCACCACGTCGGCGCCGGTGGTGGTGTTCGCTGAGGGAACGGCGCAGTGGGCGTCCCTGTTGCCGAGTCAGCGGGTCCGCGTCCACGGCAGGCTCGGTCCCGCGGACGACGAGGTCTTGACGGCCGCCGTCATCCTCGCCGGCAGGCCGCCGGAGGTGCTCAGCGGCCCGTCGCCGCCGCAGCGGGCCGCAGCGGCTCTACGTGACGGGCTGAGGCAGGCTTGCGCCGTCCTGCCCCCGGCCGAGCGCGGACTCCTCCCGGGGCTGGTCGTCGGCGACGTGTCCCTCCTGGACCAGCAGGTGAGGCACGATCTCAAAACGGCGGGCCTGAGCCACCTGACGGCCGTCTCCGGAGCCAACCTGGCCATCGTGGCGGGGATGGTGCTCGCGGTCGGGCGCGTCGCCGGGCTGCCGCTGGCGGTGAGGGCGGTGCTCACCATCGTCGCCATGGTCGGCTTCGCCGTGGTCGCCCGCCCTTCGCCGAGCGTGCTGCGGGCGCTGGTCATGGGCTCGGTGGCCGCCGTCGCGCTCGGCACCGGACGCGCCGGAGACGGTGTCACCGCGCTGTCGGCGGCCGTGCTCGGGCTGGTCATGTTCGACCCGGCGCTCGCCGCCGAGTACGGCTTCGCGCTGTCGGTCCTCGCCACCGGAGGCATCCTGACGCTCGCGCCCCGATGGCGCGAGCGCATGTCCCGGCGGATGCCACGCTGGGCGGCCGAGGCGATAGCGGTGCCCTGCGCGGCTCAGGCCGCGGTCACCCCGCTGCTGGTGCTGATGGCGGGGGAGCTCGAACCGGTCGCCATCCCGGCCAACCTGCTCGCCGGGCCGGCGGTGGCCCCGGCGACGGTCCTGGGGTTCGCGGCGTCCATCGTGGCGCCCGCCCACCTGGAGACCGCGCGATGGCTCGTCCGCCCAGCCGGGTACGCCGTCGGCTGGATCATCCTGGTGGCCCGCCAGGTGGCCGGCGTCCCGGCGGCCGCCATTCCGTGGCCCGGCGGGGTGATCGGCCTGCTCCTGCTCGTCGTCCTGGCCGTGGTGGGGTGGGTGGTGCTGCGCCGGGCGGCTCTGCGGCTGGTGGCGTGCGCCGTCGCCGTGGGCCTGGCGGTCGCCTTGATCTTCGTCCGTCCGGCCGTCGCGCCCTGGCCGCCGCGAGGGTGGCTCATGGTGAGCTGCGACATCGGCCAGGGAGACGCACTCGTGCTGTCGGCGGGGGCAGGCAGGGCCGTGGTGGTAGACGCCGGGCCCGACCCGGTCACCGTCGACCATTGCCTGCGCACGCTGGGCGTCGAACAGGTGCCCTTGGTGATCCTCACCCATCCGCACCTCGACCACGTGGGAGGGCTCGACGGGGTGTTCCGCGGCAGAAGGGTCGGTGCCGTGGTCGTCAGTCCGGGACATGAGCCTCATCAGGAGAGCGCGCGGGTGTCCGCCGACCTCGGCCGTCGGCACGTGCCCGAGTGGGCGGCCTCGCCGGGCATGAGCTGGCGTCTCGGGCCGGTCGAGTTGCGCATCGTCGGACCGGCGCCGGAGGCGATGTCGGCGGGTCCCGGCGAGGGCTCGATGGCCAACAACGCCAGCATCGTCGTCCACGCGCGATGGGCGTCCGGGTCGGCCCTGCTGTCCGGGGACGTCGAGATCGAGGCGCAGGCCGAGTTGTTACGCCAGGGCCTTCCCAGGGTCGACATCCTCAAGGTGCCCCACCACGGGTCGGCACGCCAGGATCCCGCCTTCCTCGCCGCCACGGGCGCCCGGGCGGCGTTGATCAGCGTCGGCGCGGACAACGACTACGGACACCCCGCGCCGGTGACGATGCGCCGCCTGCACGACCTCGGCATGCGCGTCTACCGCACCGACCAGCACGGCGACGTGGCGGTGATCTCCGACGCCGGACACCTGGCGATCGTCACCCACGGCCGTTGAGACGATCGTCTTTCGCCGTCGTTCAGACCCGATCGTCATCCGGGGCCGTTTGTCCGCGGCCGTTTGAAGGTGGCGCGCCGGGCTTCTTCGCGGCCGGGCGCGGTGTCGGCGAGCGGAGCCTGGGTGGTCATTGGGCGTCTTCGACGACCGCTGCTGGAATGGCGGTCAGCGGAGTGCGGTGGTGTGTTCGGTGTGGAACTCGGTGTCGAGGTCGGCGGCATACACCGAACGACGGCAGGGAGCGCATCGGTACAGGATGGGACCCTCGTCGAGCATCGCTCCGCAGCGAGGACAGCTGTGACGGCGCTTGTTCATGGTGGAATTCACCTCCTCTTCCGTTGTCCGTTGCTACCAACTTGCCCGACACTACCTGCAGTTGGATTGCTGATGACTTGCAGCGTTACCGCTGGTACAGCCGTGAGTCGTGGGATCCAGGCTTTGCCGGAACATGGGAAATCGCCGGTTGGGCCTCTTGCTCGTGTGCGGTGGCCCATCCCTCCGGCGATCCTTCTCCCTATCGTGGGACCGATGGCGCCGGTTCACGCCGATCGAGCAGGGCCTTACGCAGGCTGCGGCGTGTTCCGCATCGTGGGCGGTGGTGCCGGTTCGCGTCAGTTCGAGCAGGGTGTTACGCGGGCTCAGGCGTGTTCCGTACCGTGGGCGGTGGCGCGGGCTCGCGTCAGTTCGAGCAGGGTGTTACGCGGGCTCAGGCGTATTCCGCATCGTGGGGCCGGTGGCGTCGGCTCGCTTCAAGTTCGAGGAGGGCGTTACGCCGGGCTCAGGCGTATTCCGCTCGCGGTGTCGGCTGCTGACTCCGCCTGAGCCGGGCCGCGCCAAGAACGTTCAGGCCCACGCCCCAGATCAGCAGGACCGCGACCCACTGCGTCCATGTGAGCGGGTTCATGTGGCCGGAGAGCAGATTGCGAAGGGTGGCGTACGGGGTGAACGCCTGGGCGGGGCGGAGGAAGTCGACGGCGCCCAGCACCCACCACAGGCCCATCGGCGCGAGGGTGGCGAGGCACGCGATCACCGGCGAGCGAACCAGCAGACCCAGCCCGGTGCCCACCAGCTGGCCGACGATCTGCACCAGAACGCTCCCCGCGGTGACGGTGCCGGCGTTGAGCCACGGATCCGCGGCAGAACCGGACGAAGCCACCGCGAGCGCCAGGGCGCAGACCACCAGGCCGAACACACCGACGGCAGCGGCCAGCAGTGTCGCCGCCAGCAAGGACGGCAGGGGACGGGCCGTACCAGGCGCCTTCCACAGGTCGCCGGCCAGCAGCACGCCGAGGAACGGCACCGTGACCGACATCAGGCTCTGCACCGGCTCGATGATCGTGGCGAACGTCCGATCCGCGGGAGGCAGTGTCATGCTCAGCCCCACGGTGGCCAGCAGGCCCACGACCAGGGTGATCGCGAGCAACCACCGTCGGGGCCGTGTTCCGGCGGAGCGCCGGAGCGCGGTGCCGATCGCCTCGCCTAAGCCGGGGTACGTACCCTCACCGTTCACGGACCGCCCTCCGAGGTTCGCCTTTCCTGGTCGTCTCTTTCACATGATTTCCTGCGTGATCGCTGAAGTCACTAGTTGACCCGGCGAGGGAGTGCAACCTGAAGCTGAACTCGATGACGCACGCCGATTCTGTGCCGGCCGAACCGATCGGCGCGGCGGAGATTCCCGTCTGATCCTTCTTTTCCGCCGTTCGCGGACACTTGGGCGGGCAGGTTTCCAGGCCGCCGTCATCGGCCGGAAGGTCTTAATCCGGTCGCCCGTGCGGGGGCCGGCCGGGTGGTCTCCGGTCGGTTGCCGCTGGGGCTCGCGGGCGTGGGATGCTGCTCGCATGGCGACGCAACCAGCACTCGTGACCCTCGTCGTCGGAGATGAGGAGCTGCTCGCCGACCGGGCCGTGGCGTCGGTCGTCGCGGCCGCGCGGGCGGACGACCCCGAGGCCAAGGTCCACGACCTGTTCGGCGGCAAGGTCGAGCCGGGGGAGCTGACCAGGCTCACCTCCCCGTCCCTGTTCGGCGACCGGGCCGTCGTCGTGTTCCGATCCGCGCAGGATCTGGGCAAGGACGTCATCGCCGAGATCGTCACCTACACCAAGAACCCGTCCGAGGACGCCGTGGTCGTCCTGGTGCATCCAGGCGGGGTGAAGGGGAAGGCCCTGGTCGAAGGGGTCAAGAAGGCCGGTGCGGCCGTCGTCACCGTCACCAAGATCACCAAGCCCGGCGAGCGGCTCGACTTCGTCAAGAACGAGATCAGGCACGCCGGGCGCACCATCAGCGCCGACGCCGCCCAGGCGCTGCTCGACGCGGTGGGCAACGACCTGCGCGAGCTCGCCGCGGCCTGCGGGCAGCTCGCGTTCGACACCCCCGGCAAGGCGATCGACGAGGCGGCCGTCGCGCGGTACCACCGAGGGCGGGCCGAGGTCAGCGGTTTCACGGTCGCCGACAAGGCGGTCGAGGGGCGGCTGGGCGAGGCGTTGGAACAACTTCGGTGGGCGCTCGCCACCGGAGTGGCCCCCGTGCTGATCGTCAGCGCGCTGGCCGGCGGGGTACGGTCGCTGGCCAAGGTGGGCGGCGCTCCGCGCAACCTGCGCGGCGGGCAGCTGGCGAGCCATCTCGGCATGCCTCCCTGGAAGATCGACCGCGTGAAGCGCCAGCTCAACGGGTGGGGCCCGGAGGGGCTCGCCCGCGCCGTACAGGCCGTCGCCACCGCGGACGAACAGGTGAAAGGCGGCGGCACCGACCCCGCTTACGCGCTGGAGCGAACGGTGCAGCTAATCGTCGCCAGCCGCACCGGCCGCTGACCGACCACGGCCCCCTGGGAGGTTCAGGCCGGGGTGGGGATGGGGGTGGGGGTGATGAAGGCGCCGTCGTGGAGATGGAGGACTCGGTCGGCGAGGGTGATGAGGGCCGGGTCGTGCGTGGCGACCAGAGCGGTCACTCCTTCGCTGCGGACCAGGGCGCGCAGCAGTTGCATGATCTGGCGGCCGGTCTGCGAGTCGAGCTGGCCGGTCGGCTCGTCGGCGATCAGCAGCTTGGGACGGTTCGCCAGCGCCCGCGCGATCGCCACGCGCTGCTGCTGACCGCCGGACAGCTCGTAGGGCCGCTGGTTCCGGTGCTTCTCGAGACCGACCAGCGACAGCAGCATGCGCACCCGCTCGTCGCGTTCGGCGGCCGGGACGCGGGACAGCCGCATGGGCACGCCGACGTTCTCCGCCGCCGACAGGACGGGGATCAGGCCGAACGACTGGAACACGAAGCCGATGACGTCCCGGCGCAGCTCCAGCAGTCCTGATTCGGCCAGTTCGGTGACGGTGCGCCCGGCGACGACGACGCGTCCGCCGTCGGGGCGGTCCAGGCCGCCGATCTGGTTGAGCAGAGTCGTCTTGCCCGATCCGGAGCGTCCCCTGATCGCGATCAGCTCGCCCGGGTAGGCCTCGAAGGAGACCTCGTCCAGGGCCACGACTTCCTTGGGACCGCTGTTGTAGACCTTGCGCAGCCCTCGGACGAGGACGAGCGCCTCCGACGTGCGGCCGTCGGTCGCCGCCTCGCCCGTGTGGCCGCTCGGCGGGTGGTCTGTGTGGGGGGTGGCCCGCTGGGCCGGTGGCGCCTCGGGGGCGCGGGCGGGTTCGGCGGCGGGTTCCGGCGAGGGGTGGTCGCCGGTGCCGTGGGCGCCGCCCTCGTGGAGGGGCGCGCCGGCGTCGTGGCGGGGGGCCCGGCCACCGGGGGTGGCGTCGTGGGGGGCGGGGTCGTTCGGCTGGGTGGTCATTCGGAGTCCCCCGGTTGTGGCTTGTCCGGCCATACGCCGATGTGGTCGCGTTCGAGTTCCAGGCGTACGCGGCGCTCCATGTCCAGGGCGTTGGTGAAGTCCCTGGGGAGCTGCAGGCGCCCCACCCGGTCGAGGACCGCGTACTCCTCGGCGATGATCTTGCCGTCCGAGGAGGCGCGGCGGAGCGTCTCGCTGCTGGTCCGCCCGTCGCGGATGCCCACCGTCCGGTCGACCTGCTCCGACACCAGCGCGTCGTGGGTGACGATGACGGCGGTGACGCCGAGCTCCCGGTTGGCCCGGCGCAACGCGGCGAAGACCTGTTCGGAGTTCTCGGTGTCCAGCTCGCCGGTGGGCTCGTCGGCCAGGATGACCTGTGGGGAGTTGGACAGGGCGACGGCGATGGCCACCCGCTGCTGCTCTCCTCCGGACATCTCCGTCGGCTTGCGGTCGGCGCAGTAGGCCACGCCGAGCAGTTCGAGCAGCTCGTCGGCGCGCGCCGCGCCCGCGCGCCTGCCGCCGAGCCGCATGGGCAGCCGCACGTTCTCCCGGGCGGTCAGGTAGGGCAGAAGGTTGCGCGCCGTCTGCTGCCAGATGAAGCCGACGATCTCTCGCCGGTAGCGCAGGCGGTCCTTGGCGGTCATGGACAGCAGGTCGGTGCCGGCCACCCGTGCGACGCCCGCGGTGGGGACGTCCAGCCCGGACAGCACGTTGAGCAGCGTGGACTTGCCCGAGCCGGACGCGCCCACGATGGCGATCAGCTCGCCCTGCTCGATGAGAAGGTCGAGCCCCTGCAGGGCGACCACCTCGACGCCCTCGGTCTTGTAGATGCGCACGAGGTTGTCGCACAGGATGTGCGCGTGCTCGCCGAACGCGGGCCCGGCCTTGCCGGCCTGTTCCTCCAGCTCCGACAGCGTCGGGGTGTCCAACGTGCCGGCGCTGTCCATGCTGCCGGTGTTCACTGCGCCCGGTGTGTTCACTGTGCCTCCCCGGTGGGCGGTGTCGGTGTGGCGGTCATTCGCCCACTCGCAGGGCCGAGCCGAGGGAGCGGTGGGCGCCGAACCTCGCGTGCAGGAACGCGCCGAGCACGGACACGGCGGCCAGTCCGGCGGCGAGCAGGACGGGTGTGGTGGGGCTGAGCCGGTAGTCGCCGACGGTCAGGGCGCCGGCGTAGGCGCTGAGGTCGATGGCAGGCCCTAGGGCGGAGGGCAGCGCCAGGCCGAGCACCAGCCCGGCGCACGCGGTGAGCAGGATCAACGGGGTGATCTCCAGGACGGTCAGGGCGGACGCCTGGCGTTCGGACAGGCCGAGGGTGCGCAGGTAGGAAAGGGCGCGGGCCCGCTCGGCGGCGCCGATCACCAGCGCGATGATGACGGTGAGCAGCGCGTACACGGCCAGGGCGGCGGTCACGACGCGGAAGCTGGTCATGATCGTGCCGGCGAGCGGCGTCGCGGTGACCTGGCGCAGCGACTCGTCGAAGGTGGACACCAGGATGTCGCGACGGTTGCCCGTGGCCGCTTTCAGCTTGGCGCCGTCGATGTCCTGGCCGGCGATGAACAGCATGTTGGTGAAGGTGCGGAACCCGGCCCGCTTCGAGGCGTCGTAGGGCACCACGATCAGGTTGTTCACCGTGAAGCTCACGCCGGGGAGCCCTTCGCGGATGACGCCCGCCTTGGTGAGTTTCATGCGGACGTGCCAGCCGATCTCGAAGGAGGTCATGCCGGCCAGGTCGGGTGAGACGAGGGCGGGGATGGCGGGGCCCGGCAGGCCGGGCGCGGCGTGCGGGGGGTTCAGCGGGCTCCCGGCCAGGATGCGCCGGTAGGCGTCGAGGTCGACGGCCACGACGGTCGCCGTCCTGCCGCCGAGGCCGACCTGGGCGATGCCCTTGTCCGCGGGGAGGATCTCCTGAACGCCGGGCACGCGGCGGACCCGTTCGACGACGTCGGCGGGCAGTTCGGCGGACGCCTCCACCCGGGCGGCGGCCCCGGTGGCCTGCCAGGCGGCCAGCCGCTGCGTCTGCTCCAGCGCGCCGCCGACGACCGCTCCGTACACCGAGACGGTCAGCGCGGGCAGCAGGATCAGCACGGGCAGCGAGGTGACCGATCTGGCGCGGGCCGCCAGGGTCAGCCCGACGAACGGGACGGCGGAGCGCGCGCGGGCGGCGGCCCAGACGATCAGTCGCAGCGGGTAGGGGTAGCAGCGCAGCGTGATGAGGGCGGCGGCGACGGTGAGCGCGGCGGGCACGAGCATGAGGAACGGGTCGGCGCCCTGCCGCAGCGTCTGGGTGGTGAGCCCGCGGGTGCGCAGCAGGTAGGCGCCGGCCAGGGCGAGCACGACCACCACGACCTCGAGGGCGACCCGGCGCGGGGACGGGCGGCGCGCGACCACGTCGTCGCGGCGGTCCTCGATCGGACTGCGGTGGCCGGCGGCCAGGCGGGCGGCGGTGAACGCGATCGTGACCAGCGTGATCAGCAGCGGGCCGACGTGCACGATCGGCGTGGCGGGCCCGGGGAAGGCGAACGCCAGGCAGTAGCCGGCCAGCACCGAGGGGACCAGCGCCAAGGTGACGGCGCCGGTGCCGGTGAGGACGATCTGGCGCAGCGACGCGCCGCGGGCTCGGGCCAGGGTGAGGCCGCTCCGCATGCGTTCGGCCAGCAATTGCACGGCCAGGGCCAGGACGCCGACGGCCACCGTGATCAGGCCGCCCAGAATGAGGAACATGAGCGTCTGCGCGGTGCTGAGCCGGTCGAGGAACTGTCCGAGCACCTGCGGCAGCGCAGTGTCCAGGTCGTAGGGGGCGATGCGGATCTGCGGGTCGTAGGTGATGGGCCCGTTGGCGTCGGTGACGATCGTCCGCAGGTACGCGCCGATGCCGTCGATCACCGGAGCGGCGCTGCGGGCGGTGAGCGCCCTGTTCTCGACGCCGAGGACCCACAGGTACCTCAGCGCCCGGGCCTCGCCGCTCAGCTTGGCCAGCGACTGCGGGCTGGTCAGGCCGGTGATGTAGTTCTCTTCGAAGTCGGATTTGGGCTGGCGCCGGACGGTCACGTTCAGCAGGTCGTGATTGTGCTGCCAGTAGCGGTCGCGCGGGTTCTGGGCCTGGTAGAGCCCGGTGACCCGCGCGAGCGAGGGACGGCTGTTGCCCAGGATGAGCGTGGCGCCGATCGGGATGCCCATCTTGTCGGAGGCCTGCGTGGACAGGGCGATCTCGAAGAGCGTGACGTCGGTGAGCTCCGGGCGGCCGGGGACGCGGGCGAGGGTGACCGGGGCCCCGGGCGGCGCGCCCGCCACGTACCGGATCCGCCGGTCGGCCCCGGACAGCCAGGCCATGTCGACGTACTGGTACGGGCGCTCGCCGCCCTCGAGGCGGCCCGCGACCGGGGTGCCCGTGGTCTTGGCCCCGTAGTGGCTGTCGGCGGTGGGCCCGTGGTCCATGACCTGCGCCACCGGGGCGGGCAGCAGGCCGCGGAAGTGCCGGTCGCCCGCGGCGAAGGCGTTTTCGGTGCCGAGCGCGCTGGTGCTGGGCGCCCGCACCTCGACGGTGACGTCGGTGAGGTTGGCCGCGGTGTTGTCCAGGACGCCGTGCAGGGCGTCGTCGTAGGACCGCTCGAACGCCCGGGGCAGCGCGCACACCAGCAGCGTCGCGCTCAGCGCCAGCAGCGCCAGTACGGTCGCGGCGCCCCGGTGGACCCTGAGGAGAAGCAGCGGGTTCATCGGTCCTCTCCGATCCGCAGTGCCCGGCCGAGACCCTGCCGGCGGAGCGAGCGGGCGAGACCGCCCACGATGGCGAACAGCAGCGCGGCGACCACGGCGAGCAGGGCGGCGGTGGCCGGCCAGGGGATGTCGAGCAGCACCGACGGGGTCACCGAGACCGCCTGCCCGGTGAGCACGATGTGCGGGACGACCAGGCTCGCGACGGCGATGGCCAGCACCGTGCCGCCCGCGAGCGACAGCCCGATGAGGAAGGTCTGCTCGACGGCCAGCAGGCCGAAGATCTGCCGGAAGCTCATGCCGAGGGCGCGCAGGATCGCGAACTCGGCCGTCCGCTCCCGCGCCGCCACGGCGGCGTTGACCAGGAAGCCGAGCACGGCGAAGATCAGCGCGGCGACGAAGCCGAGGATGAGGGCGCCTTGCAGGCCGCTGGCGAGCGGGTCGTCCCTCAGCCGCTGGGTCAGCGAGCCGAGGTCCACCACGGTCTGGTCCCATTCGGGGTGGTGGGCCAGTTCGGCCGCCGCCGCGGCGGTGTCGCCGTCTCGGGTGGCCATCCACCACTCCCCGGCCGCGCGCGGCACCCGGGCGGCGAAGACGTCCCTGGTGAGCATGGTCGGCAGGTCGGCGAGGATGGCGGGCGTCCCCGCCGGCGTGCCAGGCATCGACGCGACGATGGCCGCCACCTGGACCTTCAGCTGCTCGCCCTCCATGTTGATGGTGGCGGTCCTGCCCTCGGTGAGGTTCTGGGCGGAGGCGAGGTCGGCGGTGAGCACGACCGGGACCGGCCGGAAGATCGCCCCCGCGGAGCCGTCCAGGTGCGGGGCCAGGTCGGCGGCGGGCAGCGCGGCGGGCGCGGCGACGACGGCCAGGTGCTCGGGGTCGCTCTGCCGGGGCGGCTTCTGCGCCTTGGGCGCCGGGACGGCGAGCGAGAGCAGCGCCGGGCCGCCGGTGGCGGTGAGCTTGGAGGCGTCGACGTGGCCTTCCCCGCGCAGGACGGGGCCCCACCGCAGCGCCTCGGGCAGGATCACCGGGGCGCCGGTGTCGGTCCGCGCGCCCGAAAGCGTCAGCGTGAGCCCGCTGCCGCTTGCGGGCACCGGCACGTCCATGAGGAACCCGCGCAGGCTCAGCGGGTAACTGAGAGCGCCCGTCCGCCCGGCCAGGGCGGCGAGGTCGACGGTGACGGGGTGGGAACGGCCGTCGGCGGGCAGCGGCCCGATCTGGACCTCGCGGTGGGCGCCGAGCGCGTCCGACAGCAGCACCTGGATCCGCAGTCCGTCGTACCCGGCCCGGTCGGCGGGCACGTCCACGCCGAACCGCGCGGTCATCGACAGGCTTTTGGGCGTGCCGGGCAGCGGCAGGCCGGGCGCCGCGGGCCGTCCGGCGGTCAGGCGCGCGGCGATCGTCCGTACCGAGGCGGAGGACAGGTCGGGGCGCAGCATGAGCAGGCGTTCCAGCTTGGCCGCGTCGGCGGCGAGCAGCGTGGGGTTGGCGCCGGAGAAGGAGGTGACCCCCCGGTACACGGGGCTGATGGCCCTCACCCCGGCCAGCCCGCCGTAGGTGGCTCCGCGCCCGAGCGGCCCGAGCTCGGGGGCCTCCACCGGGCCGGACACGCGCAGGTCCGCGGCGGCCTGGTGGCGGGCCTGGTCCCGCTGGGAGGTCCGCCAGGTGGCGGCGGTGGCCATCGAGACCACGCCGATCGCCACCGCCATGGTCAGCAGCAGGGCGGGCCCGGAGTAGCGCAGCGGACGGCGGCTCACCTGCCAGGCGCCGAGCGCGGGCGCCAGACCGGGACGCCGCGAGGTGAACCGTTCGGCGAGCCGGGAGACGCGCGGCACCAGCCGCAGGCCCAGCATTCCGCCGCACAGCAAGGCCAGCGCCGGGCCGGTGACGATCAGCGGGTCGATGCCGAGGTCGCCGCCGGTGGTGGCGGTCACCGGAGCGCCGTAGTGCTGGAGCTGCCAGATCGCGAGCGCGGCGATCGCGAGCAGCGCGATGTCGCCGCCGGCCCGCTCCAGCAGTCCCTGCCGCTCGCCCCGGCCGCGTACCGCCTGCTCTTCGACGTAGGTCCGGCGGGCGCCGCGCAACGCGGGAAGGGCGAGCAGCACGGCGCAGGCCAGCGCGACGCCGGCCGCGATCGCGAAGGTGGCGGCGTCCGGCCGGGGGGTGATGCGCACCCCGGCCGCCTGGATCCACGGGATCGCGTTGACCAGGCTCAGCAGCGCGGGCGCGAGGAACGGCGCGACGACGGCGCAGGGGACGGCGACCAGCAGTGCCTCGGCGCCGGTGAGGACGGTCAGGCGCAGGCTGCCCGCGCCGCGCGAGCGCAGCAGCGCCATCTCCATGCGCCGGTGGTCGGCCAGTAGCCGCGCGGTCAGCACCAGCGCGTACGCGGCGAGCAGGAGCAGTTGCAGCACCGGCACGAGCATGGTCGAGCGGGCGACCAGCGCGGCCTGGTCGAGCTGGGTGAGCATGTCGGGCAGCCGGGTGAAGGTCGTGCAGGGCCGGCAGTCCCGCTGCAGGTCCTCGCCGACGGCGGACACCGAGGCGGCGAACGGCCGCAGGCGCTCGGGCGGCAGCCGGCGCAGGTCGGGCACCGAGGTCCAGGTGGCGGCGATGCTGGTGGCGGTGAACCTGGCCAGGAAGGTCGCACGCGGGACCATCAGGGGGCCGTAGGTCGTGTAGTTGCCCCGGTCGGTGCCCTTGCGCAGCAGGTCCTCGCCGGTCCAGCGGTCGGAGTAGGGGTCCTGGAGCTGGAAGACCCCGGTCACCTTCGCGCGCACGGGCTTGTGGTCCAGCCGGCCGACGACGGTGAACCCGCTCCCGGCGGACAGGTTCATCGCCTGGGCGGCGGGCTCGGACAACGCGACCTCCACTGTCCCGGTCTCCGAGGGACGAGGCCAGGCGCCGGTGACCAGCCGGGCGGACCCTTCGATGCCGTCGTAGACGCCGAACCGGGTCAGATCGGGCTGCCGGCGCCGCTCCTGCCCGGGCATGGCGTAGGAGTCGGAGCGGGCGCTGAAGGTCAGGCGCTGCGGGACCTCGGCGCCGCCGTCACGCACGCGCGCGGCCAGCCGGTCGCGCACCGATCGGTCGATCCGCTGGTAGGTCGCCTGCTGGACGGGCGCGGTGACGCGGATCGCGGTGAGGTCGGGGGAGGCCGTCTCCATCGCCCGGCGCACGCCGACCTGCGCGATGGAGGAGGCGTACATGGTGAGCGCGACCAGTGTGGTGGTGGCCAGCAAAATCGAGCCGAACGCCGCCAGCAACAGCAAAGGCTCACTGAAGGCACGCCGCAGCACCAAAGGTGTCCGCCCCCGCATGAAGCCCGCCTTCCACCTGCGCCGTTCGCGTCTTATGCACCTTACGAGCGGTTTTGTGGGGCAAGGGCTATGGGGAAGGGAAGGTGACGGACCCGATATCACCTGGCAACGGCCGTGTTATACCGAAATCGGGACAATCTCAGGTGTAACGTCGGCGGACGGCGGTTTGCCCGTGCCGCGGACGCCGTACACCATCGGCCTGCGTGAGACGCCCGTCGCGGCGGCGTTCCGCTCTTGCCGTGGACGCCGTACCGGCCGTCACCGCCTTCACGCCCGGGACGTAGCCGTCCGGGCATCAGCGCTTACAGCCCGGGACGTACACGCGCGGTGGAGGGCGGGCATGCCAAAACGCCGCGTCCTACCTGGACACGGCGTTGTGGGATACCCGTACGTGCGGGACTGCCTGATCGCTCGGGCGGACGCCCGAGCGGATCACTCGGCGGTCTGCAGAGCGGCGATGCGCTTGGCGATGGCGGACTTGCGGTTGGCCGCCTGGTTCTTGTGGATGACGCCCTTGCTGACAGCCTTGTCGAGCTGACGCGAGGCGGCGCGCATGAGGACGAGCGCGTCCTCGGCGTTGCCCTGCTCGGCGGCCTCGCGGAACTTGCGGACCGCCGTCTTCAGGGAGGACTTGACGGCCTTGTTGCGCAGCCGGGCCTTCTCGTTCTGCCGGTTGCGCTTGATCTGGGACTTGATGTTCGCCACGAAGAAGCCTCGGTGAAAGTCGGTGGATGGGGCGCGCGGGCAGAGAGGGCGCGCCACACGCAGGTGAACAGGTTACCAACATGCCGTGGCCGCCCTCAAATCGACAGACCATGGCATACGCCTGCGCCGTCATCCTAGCGCAGTGACGAGCTCGACGGTCTTGGTGCCCGGTAAACTGGAGGGCGAAGCGCGGCACCGACACGCCCGCGTGGCCGACGGGCCCATTCGGCCGGCGGCTCCGGGCGCGTGTTGCCGCGCATCTGCTGTCCGGGTGACGCTGCCTGGGTGACCACCCGGGCGTGCCACCATGGGTGGCGGCTGGCCCGCCAGCCTCCCGATCCATCGTCAATCCTGCCGAAACGGACCCCGGTGCGCATCCACCCTGGCCAGACCGACCCCGCGTTGATCCGCAACTTCTGCATCATCGCGCACATCGACCATGGCAAGTCGACGCTTGCCGACCGGATGCTGCAGCTGACCGGTGTGGTCGACGCCCGGCAGATGCGCGCGCAGTACCTCGACCGCATGGACATCGAGCGCGAGCGCGGCATCACCATCAAGTCGCAGGCCGTCCGGCTGCCCTGGGACGGGCACGTGCTCAACATGATCGACACGCCCGGCCACGTCGACTTCACCTACGAGGTGTCGCGGTCGCTGGAAGCCTGCGAGGGCGCGGTGCTGCTGGTCGACGCCGCGCAGGGCATCGAGGCCCAGACGCTGGCCAACCTCTACCTGGCGATGAACGCCGACCTGCACATCATCCCGGTGCTCAACAAGATCGACCTGCCGGCCGCCCAGCCGGACAAGTACGCCGAGGAGCTGGCGGGCCTCATCGGCTGCGACCCCTCGGACGTGCTGCGGGTGTCGGGCAAGACCGGCGAGGGCGTCCGCGAGCTGCTCGACCACGTCGTCGCGCACGTGCCGGCCCCCGTCGGCGACGCCGCCGCCCCGGCCCGGGCGCTGATCTTCGACTCGGTGTACGACACCTACCGCGGCGTGGTCACCTACGTCCGGGTCATCGACGGGCAGCTCTCCAAGCGCGAGCGCACGATCATGATGTCCACCGGGGCCGCGCACGAGACGCTGGAGATCGGCGTCATCTCGCCCGAGCCGGTGCCCTCCACGTCGCTCGGCGTCGGCGAGGTCGGCTACCTGATCACCGGCGTGAAGGACGTCCGGCAGGCCCGTGTCGGCGACACGGTCACCACCACCGCGCGCCCGGCGCAGGAGGCCCTCGGCGGGTACGAGCACCCGAGGCCCATGGTGTACTCCGGTCTTTACCCCATCGACGGCGACGACTACCCCGAGCTGCGCGAGGCCCTGGACAAGCTGCGGCTGAACGACGCGGCGCTGGTGTACGAGCCCGAGACCTCCGCCGCCCTGGGCTTCGGCTTCCGCTGCGGCTTCCTCGGACTGCTCCACATGGAGATCGTCCGCGAGCGGCTGGAGCGCGAGTTCAACCTCTCGCTGATCTCCACCGCCCCCAACGTCATCTACCGGGTGATCATGGAGGACGGCAAGGAGAACGTCGTCACCAACCCCTCCGAGTTCCCGCCCGGCAAGATCGCCGAGATCTACGAGCCGGTGGTGAAGGCCACGCTGCTCTCGCCCGCCGACCACATCGGCGCGATCATGGAGCTCTGCCAGAGCCGCCGCGGATCCCTGCTCGGCATGGACTACCTCTCGGAGGACCGCGTCGAGATCCGTTACACCCTGCCCCTCGGCGAGATCATTTTCGACTTCTTCGACCAGCTCAAGAGCCGCACCCGCGGATACGCCTCGCTCGACTACGAGCCCTCCGGCGAGCAGGAGGCCGACCTGGTCAAGGTCGACATCCTGCTCCAGGGCGAGGCGGTCGACGCCTTCAGCGCCATCGTCCACCGCGAGAAGGCCTACGCCTACGGCGTCGAGATGGCCAAGAAGCTCAAGGACCTCATCCCGCGCCAGCAGTTCGAGGTGCCCATCCAGGCGGCCATCGGCGCCCGCGTGATCGCCCGTGAGAACATCCGCGCCATCCGCAAGGACGTTCTGGCCAAGTGCTACGGCGGTGACATCAGCCGTAAGCGCAAGCTGCTGGAGAAGCAGAAGGAAGGCAAGAAGCGCATGAAGATGGTGGGCCGCGTCGAGGTCCCCCAGGAAGCGTTCGTCGCCGCCCTTTCCACCGAGAGCGGCGGCGCCGCCGACAAGGCCGCCAAGAAGTGACCTCCGCCCCGCCGCCCACCGCGAGGGGCGACGGGGCGGCCTTTTCCCAGAGCCCCGCGGTCGTCCACAGGCGGCGGCCGGCAGGCCGGACATCGGGGACATCTCCCCTGCGTCGTCGGTGACCTGTCCACAGGCGGTGCGGGGGCACGCCTCCGCGGGCGGCAGACTGGGGGCGTGCCTTCCGTACTTCTCGACGGCGACGCCGTTCCCACCTCGGGCGAGCTGCCCGCCGAGGCCCTGAAGGGCCTCGGCTCGCGGCCCTTCGGCTTCTACGTCCACGTGCCGTTCTGCGCCACCCGCTGCGGCTACTGCGACTTCAACACCTACACCGCGGCCGAACTCGGCCCGGGGGCCTCGCGCGCCGACTACGCGGCCACCGCGGTCGAGGAGATCCGGCTGGCCCGCAGGGTCCTGGGCGAGGCCGAGCTCGCGGTGGAGACCGTCTTCTTCGGCGGCGGCACGCCGACGTTGCTGCCCGCCCGCGATCTCACCGAGATCCTCCGGGCGATCGACGGCGAGTTCGGGCTGGCGCCGGGCGCCGAGGTCACCACCGAGGCCAACCCCGAGTCGGTCGATCCCGCCTCCCTCGAGCGGCTGCGCGCGGGCGGGTTCACCCGCGTCAGCTTCGGCATGCAGAGCGCGGCCGAGCACGTGCTCACCGTCCTGGACCGGCGGCACACCCCCGGCCGCCCGGCCCAGGCCGTGCGCGAGGCCCGCGACGCCGGGTTCGCGCACGTCAACCTCGACCTCATCTACAGCACGCCGGGCGAGACCGACGACGACTGGCGCGCGTCCCTGGCCGCGGCCATCGAGGCGCGGCCCGACCACGTCTCGGCGTACTCGCTGATCGTCGAGGACGGCACCCGCCTGGCCGCGCGCATCCGCAGGGGCGAGCTGCCCATGCCCGATGACGACGTCGCCGCCGACCGTTACGTCATCGCCGACGAGATGCTGTCGCAGGCCGGCTTCTCGTGGTACGAGGTGTCCAACTGGGCCGCTTCCGAGCAGGCGCGCTGCCGCCACAACCTCCTCTACTGGACCGGCGGCGACTGGTGGGGCGTGGGTCCCGGCGCGCATGGTCACGTGGGCGGCACGCGCTGGTGGAACGTCAAACACCCGGCGGCCTACGCCTCCCGGCTGGCGGCGGGCGCATCGCCGGGTCACGCGCGCGAGGTGCTGTCACAGGACGACCGGAAGGTCGAGCGGCTGATGCTCGAACTGCGCCTCGACTCCGGCTTCCCCCTCACTGAGATCGCGCCGCCCGCCCGCCCGGCCGTCGCCCGCGCCATGGCGGACGGCCTGCTGCAACCCGAGCCCTTCACCCGCGGCCGAGCCGTGCTCACCCTCAAGGGCCGCCTGCTGGCCGACGCCCTCATCCGAGATCTCACCTGACCGGCGAGGGGCAGGCATGCGCACTGAAGGGCGACTCGGGGCCCAGCGGGCGATCAGCGGTTCGGCAGGAGTCAGCTGATGAAGCGGATGTTGAAGGGGTAGCGGTAGTTCTCGCCGCGGTTGGCCGCCACCGCCGCCATGATCATCAAGATGAGCGAGCCGATGCCGACGACGATCATCAGCAGTATTCCGATGATCACCAGAACCAGGACGGCGGAGACCGCGTAGGCGATGAAGAGCGTGATCTGGAAGTTCAGCGCCTCGGCCGCCTGGTCGCGGACGTAGGGCGACTCGTCCTTCTTGACCAGGTACAGAATGAGCGGGCCGAGGAAGGAGGTCAGCAGGCCGAGCAGGTGGGCGAGCATCGCCAGGGTCGTGTCGTCCGACCCCGGGCGCGGACCGAACCTGCCGGGGACGTGCGGCCCGCCCGGGTACCCCGCCGGCCCGTACCCCGGCTGCCCGTAGCCGGGCTGCCCGAAACCGGGCTGCCCGTAACCAGGCTGCCCGTAGCCGGGCTGTCCGTAGCCGTGTTGCTCGTAACCGGATTGCTCGTATGCCGGCGCCTGGTAGGGCGGGGGTGGCGCGTACCCGTGCTCGGCAGCGCCGGTGTCCCGGTGCTCCGCGCCGTACCCGGCGGGCTCGTCGCGAGGGCGGTCGGCCGGCGTGGCGGAGGACACGATTTCAGACTCCTGGACGGGCGTGGCGGGCGGTTCGAAGGTGGGGGGTTCGGCGGGGGCTCCGGGAGGTTCGGACTCGCGGTCCTCGGCCGGCGTGGCGGCGGAGGACACCTCGCCAGGCCGGACGGCGGGGGGCTCGAAGCCGGGTTGCCGGGGTGGCGCGTCGGCGTCCGACGGGGCATCGGCGTGCCGGGCGGGGAACGGTTCGGCGTCGGCGTGCCGGACGGTGGGCGGCTCGGCGTCGGGGTGGGGGGCCGGTGTGGTGGGGAGTTCGGAGTCGGGGGGGGGCGGCCGGTGTGGTGGGGGGATCGGAGCGGGGGTGAGGGGCGTTGGTCTCGGGGTCGTTCGGAGGGTGGCTCATGGCGTCTCCTCGGTCGACACGAAGTCGATCAGCTCCTCTACCCGGCCCAGAAGCTCCGGCTCGAGGTCAGTGTAAGTCCGGACAGCGCCGAGAATCCGGCGCCAGGCATCCGCCGGTTTCAGCCGCCAGCCCAGGGCCTCGATCACGCCTTCCTTCCACGGGATCCCGCGCGGGACCTCGGGCCAGGTGCGGATGCCGACCGCGGACGGCTTGACGGCGGCCCAGATGTCCACGAAGGGGTGCCCGACGATGAGCACGTGCGGAGAGGAGACCTGGGCGGCGATGCGGCTCTCCTTGGACCCGGGGACCAGATGGTCGACCAGCACGCCGAGGCGCCGTCCCGGGCCGGGCTCGAACTCGGCCACGATGGCGGGCAGGTCGTCCACGCCCTCGAGGTACTCGACGACGACGCCCTCCACCCGTAGGTCGTGGCCCCAGATCTTCTCCACCAGGGACGCGTCGTGCACGCCTTCGACGTAGATGCGGCTCTCGCGGGCGACACGCGCCCGCAGCCCCTCGACGGCGATCGACCCGGACGCGCTGCGGCCGGGCCCCTTGGACGCGGCCTCCGGCGCCGGGCGCACCAGCGTCACCGGCCTGCCCTCCAGCAGGAACGCGGCGGGCGCCAGCGGGAACACCCGCCGCCGCCCGAAGCGGTCCTCCAGGGTGACGGCTTCCTTGTCACAGGCCACCACGGCGCCGCAGAAGCCCCCCTCGGCGTCCTCCACCACGAGGTCGAGCTCGGCCGGGACCTTGGGGATCTTGCCGCGCAGAGGCCTCCGCCAGTCGCCGGCCAGCACGTCCCGTCCGTAGTCCCGCATACCTGGGCACGCTAGCAAAGATCATGCCTGTGGCGGTGCGCCCTGCGGCCACGCGCCGCCGTAGGGGGCGGCGGCCGCCGCCTGCCGCTTGCGGTTCCGGCCGCGCCGCACCAGGACGACGATCGTGGTGACGACCGCGAGCAGGAACCCGGCCAGCGGGATCAGGAACAGCGAGGCCACGCCTCCGGCGAGGGCGCCGGTGTCGGCGGTCAGCGACTTGCCGACCCCGAACAGCACCTGCTTGCCGGCCTCGGCCTGGCAGCTCACCTTGTAGGTGCCCGCGGCGGGCACGCCGATGTCGAACACGGCCTCCCACACCCGGCCGTCGGCGGACACCGTCTGGGACGCCTTGGGCGAGGTGAGATCGACCTTCTTGCCGGCGCCGTCCACGGCGAGGCAGTTGATGTCGGTGGGCCCGGACGCGGATGCGTACAGGATGGGCTTGTCCTTCGGGTCCATGGGGACCGACACGCTGCCGCCGCTCTGGAAGGTCTGCGTGGGCGCCGCGTCGGTGATGGTCTTGAACAGGCCGCCGGCGAAACCCACGATGCCCACGACGCCGCAGATCACCGCGACGAGCCAGGCGAGCACGATCCACAGCACCCGCGGCCGCACCGGTCCGGGCGCGGCGGGCGCGGGGGAGGCGTAGAGCGGGTGCGCCGCCTCGGACGCGGGCCCGCCATAGGAGGGGCCCCCGTACGAAGGCGAAGGCCCGCCATAGGAGGGCCCACCGTAGGGAGGCCCGCCGTGCGAAAGCCCGCCATAGGAGGGCCCGCCGTGCGAGGGGCCGCCGTACGAAGGTCCCCCGTGCGAGGGGCCGCCTGAGGCGCCGTACGGCCCGCCGGTGGGCGCGCCGTGGGGCGAGGAGCCGGCGGGCGCGCCGTAGGGGGAGGGACCGGCGGGAGCGCCGTACGGCGGGCCGCCGGAGGCGGGGCCGTGCGGGCCGGGGCCCGAGCCGGGCGGAGCGCTCTGCGGCGGGGGAGGCGTGACCTGCGGACCCGAGGAGTCCGGACGCGGCGGTCGCCTCGTCGCGTCGGTCAGGCGGGGATCGTTCTCGCTCATGAACCGAGTCTGGATCAGATGACTTGCCGCCGAATAGCAACCCACTTGTCACCGCCCGGGCATCCGGCCGCGCGGCACGTGCTCCATTCGTCCGGTGGTGGAGGGAAGCCGGCGGATGGGCGGAGCTGGGGCCGATTCGCGGGAGAGTGGGGAGGGTGGTGCGGTCTGAGTTATCGCACCCTGAGGCCCGTGGCCGTACACTTGGCACTCGGGAACACTGAGTGCCAGACCAGGCGTTTACGCAGGCACGAACGCGAGGCAGGGAGGTGAGCACGTTGCTCGATGAACGCAAGCTGGCCGTTCTGCGCGCCGTTGTCGAGGATTTCGTGTCCACCAACGAGCCGGTCGGGTCGAAGGCATTGGCGGAGCGTCACAATCTGGGGGTCTCGCCCGCCACCGTGCGCAACGACATGGCCGTGCTCGAGGAGCAGGGCTACATCACCCAACCTCACACCAGCGCGGGGCGGGTCCCCACCGACAAGGGCTACCGGTTGTTCGTCGACCGGCTGTCCCAGATCAAGCCGCTGTCGGCCGCCGAGCGCCGTGCGATCGAGACGTTCCTGGCGGGCGCCGTCGATCTCGACGACGTCGTGACCCGCACCGTGCGGCTGCTGGCGCAGCTGACCCGCCAGGTGGCCGTGGTGCAGTACCCGTCGCTCATCCGCTCGACGGTCCGGCACGTCGAGCTGGTGCCGCTGGCCGAGCGGCGCATCATGCTCGTGGTGATCACCAACACCGGCCGCGTCGAGCAGCGGGTCGTCGACCTGCCGGACGTGGTGGCCGACGACCAGGTCGCCCACCTGCGGGCGTTGCTGAACGCCTGCCTCGACGGGTGCAGGCTCGGCCGGGTTGCCGAGACGGTCGCCGACCTTCCCGAACGGCTGCCCGAGGCCGACCGGCCGATGGCGACGACGATCCTGTCGGTCCTGCTGGAGACCCTGGTCGAGCGGCACGACGAGAAGATCGTCTTCGCCGGCGCGGCGAATCTCGCGGGCGACTTCAGCGTCGGCCTGCGCGAGGTGCTCGAGGCGCTGGAGGAGCAGGTCGTGCTCATGCGCCTGCTCGGCGAGGCGAACGACCACTCCGCCCTGACCGTGCGCATCGGCTCCGAGAACCCCTACTCGGGGCTTCACGGCACCTCGATCGTCGCCGCCGGGTACGGTTCGGGCGACAATGAACTGGCCCGGCTCGGAGTGCTGGGCCCGACGCGAATGGACTACCCGGTGACGATGGGAGCGGTGCGCGCAGTGGCACGCTATGTCGGCCAGATTCTGGCGGGGTCCTAAGTGGCCCGCGACTATTACGGCATCCTCGGGGTGCGCCGTGACGCCTCTCAGGACGAGATCAAGAAGGCGTATCGCCGCCTCGCACGTGAGCTCCACCCTGACATCAACCCCGATCCCGAGACGCAGGAGCGCTTCAAGGAGATCAATCAGGCGTACGAGGTCCTGTCGGACCCGAGCAAGCGTCAGATGTTCGATCTCGGCGCCGATCCCTTCGGCGGCGCCGGAGCGGCCGGCCCCGGCGCGGCGGGCTTCGGCGCGGGGTTCCCGTTCAGCGACATCATGGACGCCTTCTTCGGCGGCGGAGGCGGCGCGCGCGGCCCCCGTTCGCGGGCCAGGCGCGGGCGCAACGCCACCATCCGGGTCGAGCTCGACCTGGCCGAGTCGGCGTTCGGCACCACGCGCGAGCTGGTCGTGGACACCGCCGTGCTGTGCGAGGTGTGCCAGGGGTCGGGCGCGGCGGCCGGCACCCATCCCGACACCTGCGACATGTGCCACGGCCGCGGCGAGATCTCCCAGGTCACCCGCTCGTTCCTCGGCCAGGTGATGACCGCCAGGCCCTGCCCCCAGTGCGGCGGGTTCGGCTCGGTCATCCACCACCCGTGCCAAGAGTGCTCCGGCGACGGGCGGGTGCGCACCCGGCGCACGATCAAGGTCCGCATCCCGGCCGGCGTCGAGGACGGCACCCACATCCAGCTCGCCGGCGAGGGCGAGGTCGGCCCCGGCGGCGGCCCGCCCGGCGACCTGTTCCTCGAGATCGTCGAGCGCCCGCACGACACGTTCGAGCGGCGCGGCGACGACCTGCACTGCACGGTGCAGATCCCGATGACCGCGGCGGCGCTCGGCACGATCCTCACCGTGCAGACGCTCGACGGGGCCGAGGAGCTGGACGTGCGCCCCGGCACCCAGTCGGGTCAGGTCATCCCGCTGTACGGGCGGGGCATCCAGCGGCTCAACGAGACCGGCAGGGGCGACCTGCTGATCCACGTGAACGTCGAGACCCCCACCAAGCTGGACGCCGCCCAGGAGGAGCTGCTCAAGGAGCTGTCCAAGCTGCGTGGCGAAGAGCGCCCGCCGGGCAAGTTCGCGCCCGGCCAGCAGGGCTTCTTCTCACGCCTCCGGGACGCTTTTAACGGCCGATGAGCGTCCCGGTTTTCCTGGCCGACGACCTGTCCGGTGACGAGATCGTCCTCGGCGGCCCCGAGGGGCGGCACGCCGCCACCGTGCGGCGGCTGAGGGCGGGCGAACGGGTCGACCTGACCGACGGCGCGGGCGCGGTGGCCGAGTGCGCCGTGCGCGACGCCGGGAAGGACTTTCTGCGGCTGGAGGTCATCGGCCGCCGCGTGGTGCCCGCGCCCGACCCGCGCCTGGTCGTCGTCCAGGGGCTGCCCAAGGGTGAGCGGGGCGAGCTGGCGGTCGAGATGATGACCGAGGCGGGAGTGGACGTCATCGTCCCGTGGGCCGCGGCCCGGTGCGTCACGCAGTGGAAGGGCGAGCGCGCCGCCAAGTCGCTGGCGCGCTGGCGCTCCACGGCCCGCGAGGCCGCCAAGCAGGCCCGGCGGTTCCACCTGCCCGAGGTCGCCGAGCAGGCGAGCACGGCCCAGGTGGCGGCACTGCTGCGCGGCGCCGCCGCGGCGGCCGTCCTGCACGAGGAGGCCGTCGTGCCGCTGTCGCGCCTGGAGCCGCCGGCGAGCGGCGACATGGTGGTGGTGGTCGGCCCCGAGGGCGGCATCACCGACGAGGAGATCAAGAGCTTTCAGGAGGCCGGCGCCGCGCCTGCCCTGCTCGGCCCGACCGTGCTGCGCACCTCTACCGCCGGCGTCGCCGCCGCGGCCGTCCTGCTCACCCGCTCAGGCCGCTGGTGAACTCTCCCGGACGCCGCGCCCGCTGACACCGCCCCGCCGCCTGCGCCTGCGCCTGCGCCTGCGAGAAGCATCCGCCCACAGGGCGGCGCCGGCTCATCGAACGCCCGGCTCACCGGAAGAGCCCTGCTCGGGAGAGCGTCGGCCTCCCGCGGGCGTCCGGCCGGAGGAGCCGCCGTGCCCTGGTCGGGACGGCGGCTACTCCTGGGAGGTGTTCGTGCTGCTGTCGGCCTCGGTGGTCATCAAGGGGGTGGCCGTGGGCGCCGGGGGGTCGCTGGGGGCCTGGGAGGCGGTCGGGGTCGGCTGCTCCACCGTCGGCCTCGGAGACGGCTTGGGGGTGGCCGAGGCGGTCCGCGTGGGCGTCGGCGTCGTGCTCTGGCGGCTCGGCGTGGGCCGCGGCTCGGTCGTGCGGTCGGGCTGCGACTCGGTGGCCGTGGGCTCCGCGCAGGGCTGCGGCGAGTCCGACGCGTCCGGCTCCACGGCGGTGGGCGCGGCGGTGGCGCAGTCGTTGCCCGGCGACGCCGTCACCGAAGGCGAGGGGACCGCCGGCGCCGTCCCGCTGGGCGTCGCGGCCGGCCGCGACGTCGGCGAGCCGACGACCGCCGACGACGAGTGGACGCCGTTCGGCGGGCGTTGCGTGCTCGACTCGTCGGGAGGTGAGGTGTCGTACTGCACCTGGATGATGTGCTGGCCGGTGCCGATCTGGACCTTCAGGCCCGGCACGAACATCACCACGGCGGCGGCCACCAGGACGGCGCCGAACGCCGAGGCGGCGGCTCGCCACCAAAAGATGCCCCGCACGCCGCGCTGCTCGATGCGGGTGCGGATGATCTGCAATCCTTCCGCGGAGGGCACGACAGAATCCGCCTCCGCGCGCAAGACACGGCGCAGGACCTCGCCGTACTCGTCGGGGGACTCGGTCATGACAATTGCTCCAGTGTCGTGCGTAGTGCGGCCATGCCGCGGGCGGTGTGACTCTTCACCGCGCCCTTGCTGATGCCCATGGCGTGCGCGATCTCGGCCTCGGAGAGGTCGCCGTAGTAACGCAGCACCAAGGCCTCGCGCTGCCTGGTCGGGAGACCGCGCAGTGCCTCGATCACGGCGGACCGCTCGAGCTCTCCTATGGCTCCGTTCTCCGCGCTCGGCGCGTCGGGCAGCCCCTTGGGGGCGTACTTCTCCACGACGGCACGGTGGCGGAGCACTGAGCGCGATCGGTTGACGACCGACTGGCGCAGGTAGGCGAGTGCCTTGTCGGTGTCGCGCAGGCGGCGCCACGCCCCATGGAGGGCGACGAACGCGTCCTGCACGACTTCCTCCGCGGTCGCGGTATCGCGCACCAACAGCATGGCGAGACGCACAAGAGACCGATAGTGGGCGCTGTAAAGCGCCGTCACGGCCATGTCGGCGTCCCATCCGACGGGCACCGCCCCCAGCGACCTTTCGGCCACGAGGGTCTCGGTGGTCACATCTGTTGGACGCACGGCCTTTCCAGAGGGTTTACGCTCTGGCGATTCTTTAGGGGGCATGACCCAGTTGTGTCCTCGCCGATGGCCTGGCCGACACTGACCGCTGTCTGACGCTGAAGTGTCGCACACCAACCCTAGCCGCGCGGATCTTTCCGCGGGACCTCCTCGGTATTACCGATTGGCAACAGAGGTGACTACCATGCGGGCGTGACAGACTGCCTGTTCTGCAAGATCGTGGCCAAGGAGATCCCCGCCGCGGTCGTCCACGAGACCGAGCGCACGCTGGCCTTCAGGGACGTCAATCCCCAGGCGCCGACGCACGTCTTGGTGATCCCCAAGGGGCATTACGAGAACGCCGCGGCGCTGGCCGCCGCGGACGACGGCCTGGCCGATGCGGTGCTGAAGGCCGCGCACGACGTCGCCGTGCAGGAGGGCGTGGCCGACACCGGGTACCGCCTGGTGTTCAACACCGGGCCGCAGGCCGGTCAGACGGTGTTCCACGTGCACGGACACGTGCTGGGCGGCCGCGGCCTCCAGTGGCCACCGGGCTGAGCCCGGCCCGGATACCATGGGGTAATCAACCGCGCGGTCGGGACGCAGCACCGGGCCGAAAGCCGCACGAGCGCGACCGACGACGCACAAGACCGGGAGGCGAGCAGGCCGCAAGGGCCGCCCATGTCCGAGTCATACGAACCCCGCAGCGCGCCCAACGGCGCGCGGACCACAAGCGAACCGCCTCGAACCAAGGGCCCGTCGCGCACGCAGGCCAAGGTGGTGATCCCCGACGAGCACCCGATGGTGACGATCCTCGGTTCCCGCGACGAGCTGCTGCGGGTCATCGAGGCCGCGTTCCGCGCGGACGTCCACGTCCGCGGCAACGAGATCACGATCAGCGGAAGCCCTGAGGAGAGCGGCCTGGTCGTCCGCCTCTTCGAGGAGATGGTCGAGCTGGCGCGATCGGGAGCGCAGCTCACCACCGACGCCGTCGAGCGCAGCATCGCCATGCTGCGCATGAGCTCCGGCCGCCCCGCCGACGTCCTCTCCCTGGACATCCTGTCCTCGCGCGGGCGCACGATCCGGCCGAAGACCGTGAACCAGAAGCGGTACGTCGACGCGATCGACAAGCACACCGTCGTGTTCGGCATCGGGCCCGCGGGCACCGGCAAGACCTATCTGGCCATGGCCAAAGCCGTGAAGGCGCTGCAGAACAAGGACGTCAACCGCATCATCCTCACCCGGCCGGCGGTCGAGGCGGGCGAGCGGCTGGGCTTCCTGCCGGGCACGCTCTACGAGAAGATCGACCCCTACCTGCGCCCGCTCTACGACGCGCTGCACGACATGCTCGACCCCGACTCCATCCCGCGCCTGATGGCCGCGGGCACGATCGAGGTCGCCCCGCTCGCCTACATGCGCGGGCGCACGCTCAACGACGCGTTCATCATCCTGGACGAGGCGCAGAACACCTCGCCGGAGCAGATGAAGATGTTCCTCACCCGCCTGGGCTTCGGCGCCAAGATCGTCGTCACCGGCGACGTCACGCAGATCGACCTGCCCGGCGGGCAACAGAGCGGCCTGAAGGTCGTCCAGGATATCCTCGAAGGTATCCCGGACATCCATTTCTGCAGGCTGACGAGCGCGGACGTCGTGCGGCACAAGCTGGTGAGCGACATCATCGACGCCTACAGCCGCTACGACGAGGCCACCGCCGAGCCGGCCGACATCAAGGGCGCCAAGCGCCCGCGGGGGAGATAACGAACACCATGAGTATCGAGGTGGCCAACGAGTCGGGCGTCGAGGTCGACGAGTCCTCGCTCGTCGAGCTGGCCGGTCACGTGCTCGGCCGCATGGGCATCCATCCGCTGGCCGAGCTGTCCATCCTGGTCGTGGACGAGGCGGCGATGTCGCAGCTCCACGAGCAGTGGATGGGCGAGCCCGGGCCGACGGACGTCCTGGCGTTCCCGATGGACGAGCTTCGGCCGAACCCCGGCGGCTCGCGTCAGGACGTCGACGCCCCGCTCGACCCGGCGCTGCTGGGCGACGTGGTGCTGTGCCCGCAGGTCGCGGCCAAGCAGGCCGCGGACGCCGGTCACAGCACCCGCGAGGAGCTCGAGCTGCTCTGCACGCACGGCATCCTGCACCTTCTCGGGTACGACCACGCCGAGCCCGAGGAGCACGCCGAGATGTTCGGGCTCCAGGGCGAGTTGCTCGACGCGTGGCGGGAGGTGCGGCGGGAGCCGTGAGTTCCCCCAGCGGATGGCTGCTGTCGGCCATCCTTCTGATCTTCCTCGGTGGCCTGCTGGCCAGCGCGGAGACCGCTCTGGCGCGCATCTCGCGGGTGCGCGCCGAAGAGTTCGCGCGCAAGGGCCGCCGGGGGGCGCAGCGCCTGCAGGCGATCGTCGCCGACCCGCCCCGCTACCTCAACCTGCTGCTGCTGCTCCGGCTGAGCTGCGAGCTGATCGCCACGGTGATCGTGACGCTGCTGTGCATCGACTGGCTCGGCGACAAGGGCCAGGCGTACGCCGTGGCGGCCGGCGTCATGATCGTGATCAGCTACGTCATCGTGGGCGTCTCGCCGCGCACCCTCGGCCGGCAGCACGCCGAGCCGGTGGCGCTGGCGAGCGCGCCGATCGTGTACGGGCTGACGCGCATCTTCGGGCCGCTGCCCAAACTGCTGATCATGCTGGGCAACGCCCTCACCCCCGGCAAGGGCTTCCGCGAGGGCCCGTTCACCTCCGAGGCCGAGCTGCGCGACCTGGTCGACCTGGCCGAGGAGCGCCGGGTGATCGAGCCGGACGAGCGTCAGATGATCCACTCGGTGTTCGAGCTGGGGGACACCCTGGTCCGCGAGGTGATGGTGCCGCGCACCGACATGGTGTTCATCGAGCGCGGCAAGACCCTCGGCCAGGCCCTGTCGCTGGCGCTGCGCAGCGGCTTCTCGCGCATCCCGGTGGTCGGCGAGAACGAGGACGACGTCGTCGGCATCGCCTACCTCAAGGACGTCGTCCGGCGGGTGCACGAGGCGTCGGCGGACGGCGACGCCGAGGGCGAGAAGATCGGCTCGCTGATGCGCCCGGCGACCTACGTGCCCGAGAGCAAGCCGATCGACGAGCTGATGCGCGAGATGCAGGCGCGCCAGATCCACCTGGCCATCGTGATCGACGAGTACGGCGGCACGGCCGGGCTGGTCACCATCGAGGACGTCCTGGAGGAGATCGTCGGTGAGATCGCCGACGAGTACGACCAGGAGGCGCCCCGGGTGGAGTGGCTGGAGGACGGCAGCGCCCGGGTGACGGCGCGCCTGCCGGTGGACGAGCTCGGCGAGCTGTTCGACATCGAGCTGGAGGCCGACGACGTCGACACGGTGGGCGGCCTGCTGGCCCACGCCCTGGGCCGGGTGCCCATCGCCGGTTCGCAGGCCACGGTGGACGGGCTGAACCTGACCGCCGAGAGCACGGCCGGCCGCCGCAACCGCATCAGCACGGTGGTCGTCCGCCGCGTGGTCCCCGTCGAGGGGGACCAGCCCGTCCCGGCCTCCGCCGACCACGAGTCCTGACCCGCGCCCCGGTACGGCGCGGGCGCCGTACCGGGGGCGCGCGGCGGCTCACCGTCACACGTCCCCGGCCGGGCCGCCGGCCCACCTACCCGGCAGGGCACGCGGGGCGTGCCGCCCGAGACGCCGAGAACAAGCGCACGGCCTGGGTTCCGGCCGCGAGCCCTGGCACGCGTCCGATGCGGCGCGTGCGCCGGCGTGGGCGGCGGGGGTCAGAGAGGGGCCTCGATGCTCTCCCAGAGCAGGGCGCTGAGGCGTGCGGCCTCCTTCTCGTCGCCGAGGTCGCGGTACTGCCGGCACGCGGCGATCAGGGTGCGGCGCGCGGCGGGCAGGTCGCCGTTCGCGGCGTAGGCCTCGCTGAGCGCCGCCGTCGTGCGCGCCTTGCCGTAGGCGTGCTGGAGGCGCTCCCAGAGCGCGGCGGCGGCGTGCAGCCGGTCGATGCCCTGCTCGGGACGCCCTTCCGCGGTCTCCAGCCGGCCGAGCCCGTGCAGGGCGATCGCGCGGCCGAAGTCGTAGTGGCAGGCGGCGCTGCGGGCCAGGCCGCGTTCCAGCGTCGCGCGGGCGTCGGGATGGCCATGGTCGGCGTACAGCTGCCCGAGATGGGCGAGCACCATGGCCTCCAGCAACGGGTCCGCGGAGGCCTGCGCCTTGGCGACGGCGACGCGCAGCTGCTCGCCGCCCTCGGCGAACCGGCCGCACCGCTTGTGGATCACGCCGAGCAGCGCCCGGGCGACGGACTCGTCGCGGGGGCTGGCGAGCCGCCGCGCGATGGCCATGGCCTGTTCGGCATGGGCCCGCGCCTCCTCGAAGTGGCTGCGCTCGTTGTCGATGATGGCGAACTGCTGCAGCACGTGCAGTTCGCCGAGGGGGTAGCCGCAGGCCCGGGCGATGGCGAGGCTCTCGCGCAGCCGGGACAGGGCCAGGTCGTGGTCACCGCGCATCCGGTGGGCGTCGCCGCAGAGGTACAGGGCGTCGGCCTCGCCGCGCCGCTCGCCGAGCTCGCGGAAGATCTCCGTGGCCGCGCCGGCCGATTCCAGCTTGTCGCCGGGGGCGGTTCCGGACTTGCCGGAGTGCAGGTCGGCGAGGTTGCGCAGCATGACGGCCTCGCCCAGGCGGTCCCCGGCCCGCCGGCAGGCGGCCAGCGCCAGCCGGTGCGTCCAGGTGCCCTCGGGGGTGTCGCGCAGCTCGTAGAACCCCTGGGCGGCCGATGCCAGCCCCCACGCGTACGGCGTCTCGCCGAGGGCGGCCGCCTGCCGCACCGCGGCGGCGATCGCCCGCCGCTCCGCCTCGAACCAGGTGAACGGGTCGCCCACCATGGCCTCGACGCCGTCCGCGCCGTCAGGGCGATGGGCGTCATCCGCGCCGTCGAGGTGATGGGCGCGGTCCGTGCCGTCCGCGCCGTCAGGGTGACCGAGGCGACGCGCGCCGTCGGGGTCGTCGGGGTCGTCGGGGTCGTCGGCCGCGTCCGGTCGCCAGCGGGACGCGGCCGGGCGTAACTCGGCCACCGTCCGCGCGGGAAGGCGCGCGTCGGCCTCCTCGGCGAGCAGCAGCCAGCCGCCCAGCGCGCGCGTCAGGGCCGCGCGGCGGGTGGCGGCGTCGTCCTCGGTCTCGGCCCGGTGGCGGGCGAAGATGCGGATCAGGTCGTGCAGGCGGAAACGCGCCCGCCCGGCCGCGTCGGGGCCGACCTCGTCCACCAGCCGGGCCTCGGCCAGGGCGTACAGCCGGTCCTGCGCGAGCCGCTGTGGGGCGCCGGTCAGCGCGGCGGCGGCCCACTGGGGGAAGTCGGGGGCGTCGAGCAGCCCGAGCAGCCGGAACAACCGGCGGTGCGGCTCGTCCAGGCCCGCGTAGGAGGCGCCGATGGCCGCCTTGACGTCCAGATCACCCGCCTTGAGCCGGTCGAGCCGTGAGGTCTCGTCGCGCAGTTCGGCCGCGAACGCCGAGAGCGGCCAGGACGGGCGGGCCGTCGCGCGGGCGCCCGCGATGCGCACGGCGAGCGGCAGCCGGCCGCACAACTCGGCGATCTCCAGCGCGGCGGCGGGCTCCCGCTGGACCCGGCCGTCGGTCACGATCTTGGAGAGCAGGTCCATGGCGGCGTCGGGGCCGAGGACGTCCAGGTCGACGAAGGACGCCGACGCGAGGCCCAGCAGCCGTCTGCGGCTGGTCGCCACGACCGCGCAGCCGGCCGACCCCGGCTGGAGCGCCCGGATCTGCGGCTCGGCGTCGGCGTTGTCCACCAGTACCAGGACCCGCCGGCCCGCGAGCAGGCTGCGGTAGAGCAGGACGCGCTCGTCGAGCGGCTCGGGGACCGAAGGGCCGGGCACGCCGAGCGAGCGCAGGATCTGCCCGAGGACGGTGACGGGCGTGACGTCGCCGGAGAAGTCCGCCCATAACTGGCCGTCGGGGTAGTCGTCCCTGAGCCGGTGCGCCAGGTGCACGGCCAGAGTCGTCTTCCCGACCCCCGCCCGGCCGGAGATCGCGAGGGTCCGCAGCGCCCGGGGGCCTTCCGCGGCCAGCGCCGTCGTCCAGCGTTCGACGAGCTCCTCGCGCCCGGTGAAGTCGGCGGGACAGGCCGGCGTCTGCATCGGAACCCCGGCCCCCTGCCGCCGCGGCCGCTCCCCGCCCGCCGCCTCCTCGCCCGGCGGCGCGTCCGTCCCCCGGCCCGCGCCGGTGTCCCGGTGCGCGTCCGCCCTCCGGCCCGCGCCGCTGTCCCGGTGCGCGTCCGCGCCTTGGCCCGCGCCGGCGTGTGCGCCGGTGTCGAGGGCCGTGCTGTCCTCCTGCGGTGCGGTCGGGGCCGCGCGGACGGAGGAGTCGGCGGGCGTTCCCGGGCGGTGCCGGCCGGCGCCGGACACCGGTGGCCGTCCAGGGAGGCGGGGCCGCTCGTCGAGCAGGATCTCCTCGTGCGCCCGGCGCAGTTCGGGGCCGGGGCCGACGCCGAGATCCTCCCGCAGCCGCCGCTGGTGACCGGCGAAGAAGCGCAGCGCCTCCGGACGCCGCCCCGACAGGTGCAGCGCGCGCATGAGCTGGACCGCGAGCCCTTCGCGGAACGGCTGCTCGGCCACCAGGCTCACCAGCTCCTCGACCAGGCCCTCGGCCCGGCCGCCGCGAAGATCGCCCTCGATGCGCCATTCGAGGGCCGTCAGCCGGCGTTCCCCCAGGATGTCGGCGTAGGTGGCCACCGACGAGGTGACCGGCACGTCCTCCATCACCGGGCCCCGCCACAGCGACAGAGCCTGCTCCACCACCTGGTGCGCCCGCCCGAGCTCACCGCGGGCGCGCAGTCGCCCGGCCTCGTCGCACAGGTCCTCGAAGCAGGCCGCGTCGATGGCCTCGCGCCCGGCGTTGAGCCGGTAGCCGCCGTTGCGGTACTGGATGACCTCGGCGCCGCGGTCGCCGAGCAGCCGCCGGAGCGCGAGGACATAGCCGCGGACCAGCGTGCGGCACGAGGCCGGGGGCGCGTCGCCCCACAGGTCCTGCACCAGGTGATCCGCCGGAGTATGCCGTCCCGCCCTGACGATCAGGGCGGCGAGCGCCGCCCGGGCCTTGCCGCCGCTCGGGGACGCCCAGCGTTCACCGTCCCACACCTCCAGCGGCCCAAGGCAGCGAAACCTCATCGGCGCCAAGCGGATCTCCATCCGGACGTGGTCCTTGAACAGAATGTCTACGCCTCTTCTACTCCACCCCTACGGCGGCGCTCAACAATCGCTCCTGACCGTGAATTCGGTTTCGGTCTTCACAGAAGGGGTGAACGATCGTGAGAAAAATCGGTTCCCTGGCCGACCGGCTCCTGGGCGTCATGGTTCCCAAGGGCCGGGCGGAGGCCGCGTCCTGCTGGTATGAGCAGTGCGGCGGCCGGCACTCCCGATACTGCTGCTACTACCCCGACAGCAACGTGGTCATCTGTGACGCCTGCCTCTACCGCCCGTAGGTGTCCGATCCCGTCCTTCCCCGCTGATCCCTGTCCGTAGTCCGAGAATCCGCCTCCGCCGGCCGGGTCCGCCCGGCCGGCGGAACACCATCAGAGAGGACCGGATGCAGTGCCCTATTTGACCGCGGTCGCGATCGTGCTGAGCATCCTCTGCGGGCTGAATCTTCTGATGACGCTCGCTTTGGTGCGGCGAATAAGGGAACACACGAAAAGGCTTGATGGCTTGTCCGGAATGGGGCCCGCCGGACGATTGCCCGCGCCGGGTTCGCTCATCGGAGATTTCACCGCCATCACCGTCCACCATGAGCCGGTGTCCCGGGCCATGCTGGACGCCGGCGCGGTCGTCGGATTCTTCTCGCCCGGTTGTGAGCCGTGCCGCGCCGCCCTGCCGGGGTTCCTCGCCCACGCCGGGGCGCTACGCGGCGGACGGGACCGGGCGCTGGCCGTGGTGGCCGGCGCCGAGGAGTCCGACCCCATGGTCCTCGCGCTCGCCGAGGTCACCCGCGTGGTCGTGGAGGACCACGAAGGACCGGTGGCCTCGGCCTTCGGAGTGCGGGCCTTCCCCACGTTCTGCCTGGTGGGCCCGGAGGCGTCCATCGCGGCGGCGCGCTTCGAGCTGTCCGCCCTGACCGCGCCGATCACGGTATGACCGGCGGGGAGCAAGGCGTCCGGTCCCGCGCGCGAGAGCTCGGCGCGGCGCTGCGGCTGAGCTGGGAGGCCGGGCCGCTGCTGCTGACGGGCCACGTGGCCGTCTCCCTTCTCGCCGCGGCCATCCCCGTCGCGGCGGCCTGGCTGACCAAGATCGTCCTGGACGGGCTGGCGGGCGACCGGTCCGCGGTGCTGCCCGCGGCCGTCGCCCTGGTGACCCTCGGGGCGCTGACGCTCACGCTGCCGCAGACCCGGCGGTACCTGCGCGACGAGCTGAAACGCTCCACCGCCCTGCGGGCGCAGGACCGGCTGTACACGAAGGTCAACGGGTTCACCGGGCTGGCCAGGTTCGAGGACCCGGTCTTCCTGGACCGGCTGCGCATGGCCGACCAGGCCGCCCGCCACACCTCCGGCCAGATCGCCGACGGGGCGCTCGGCATCGCACAGGGCGCCGTGACGGTGCTCGGATTCGTCGTCTCTCTGGCGGTGATCAGCCCGGTCGCCACCGTGGCCGTCCTGGGCGCCGCCCTGCCCACGCTGATCGCGGAGCTGTCCCTCAGCCGCCGGCGCGCCCAGGTGATGTGGCAGATCAGCCCCATCGAACGCAGAGAGCTCTTCTACGGGCGGCTGCTCACCGACGTGCAGGCCGCCAAGGAGATCAGGCTGTTCGGGCTCGGCGTCTTCCTGCAGGGGCGGATGAGGGCCGAGCGCATTCGGGCGAACGCGGAGCACCGCAGGCTCGACCGCCGCGAACTGGTCACGCAGTCGGCGCTGAGCCTCGCCGGCGCGGTCGCGGCCGGTCTCGGGCTGATCCTGGCGATCAACGCGGCGCTGAACGGCGACGGCACGGTGGGCGACGTGTCCATGTTCGTGGTCGCGGTGGCCGCCGTGCAGACGGCGGTGGGCTCGCTGGCCGAGCAGGCCGCCTACACCCACCAGGAGCTGCTCATGTTCGGCCACTATCTGACCCTGGAGCGGATGGGGCCCGACCTGCCCCGGCCGGCGCGTCCCCGGCCGGCCCCGAGGGGCGGCGACATCGAACTGCGCGACGTCTGGTTCCGCTACAGCGACGACCATCCGTGGATCCTGCGCGGTGTGGACCTCACCATCCCGCACGGGTCGTGTGTGGCCCTGGTGGGTCTCAACGGCGCGGGCAAGAGCACGCTGGTGAAGCTGCTGTGCCGCTTCTACGAGCCGACGTCGGGCTCCATCCTCTGGGACGGCGTGGACCTGCGTGACATGGAGCCCGCGGACCTCAGGGAACGCCTGGGCGCGGTCTTCCAGGACTACATGTCCTGGGACTTCACCGCCGCCGAGAACATCGGGCTCGGCGACCTGCCCGCCATGGGGGACAGGGAACGCGTCGTGGCCGCCGCGGGCCGGGCGGGGGTGGACGAGATCGTGCGCGACCTGCCGCGCGGCTACGACACCATGCTCAGCCGCGCCTTCTTCGGCGAGATGGACAAGGACGACCCCACAACGGGAGTGGTCCTGTCCGGCGGGCAGTGGCAGCGCCTGGCGCTCGCCCGGGCGCTGTTCCGCGAGGGCTGCGAGGTGATGATCCTGGACGAGCCGAGCGCGGGGCTGGACGCCCGGGCCGAGCACGAGATCCACCGGCGGCTGCGGACCCTCCGGGCCGGCCGCACCAGCCTGCTCATCTCCCACCGGCTCGGCGCGGTGCGCGATGCCGACTTCATCGTGGTGCTGGAAGAGGGCCGGGTCGCCGAACGCGGCACCCACGAGGACCTGATGCTCGCCGGCGGCGCGTACGCCAAGCTCTTCACCCTCCAGGCCGAGGGCTACCGCGACGGGGTCCCCGTCCAGGCGGAGGGTCGTGCGGCGGCTTCGGCGCCCGAGGAACGCCGCGACGCGGCCCTCCTGGAGCGCGGGGAGTACCGCGACGGAGGCCCCGTCCAGCCGGAGGGTCACCACGACGCGGCCGCTCTCACCGGGAGGGAGTCGTGACGGGACTGATCTCGACGGCCGCACTGGTGGCGCTGGCGCTGGCCGCGATGTGGGCGTGGCTGCGGCGCCGCTTCCTGGTGGTGACGATCCACGGCCAGAGCATGGAGCCCACCTACCGGGCGGGCGAGCGCGTGCTGGTCCGCAGGACGCCGCTGTCCGCGGTGCGCCCGGGCCAGGTCGTGGTGATGACGGACCCGGTGCCGCCCGGACAGTGGATCATCAAGCGGGCGGTGGCCGTCCCCGGCGACCCGGTTCCCGAGGTGATGGACGCCTCCGCCGATCGCGGCGCGCGGGTCCCCGAGGACTGCCTGGTGCTGCTGGGCGACAACCCCGCCGTCAGCGTCGACTCGCGCAGGTTCGGCTACTTCTCCGGCAGGCGGCTGCTGGGAGTGGTGTCTCGCCGCCTGCGGCCCTAGGAGCGCGCCGTGGACCATGCCGTCGTCGCGTGCAGGGTCGGGTCGTCTTCTCGGCGCGGTGCCGGGGGGCGGAGTCGTCTATGTGGTGCTTGGTGGCATATGTGTCAAGCGGGCTTTAAGTGACTTGCAAGCGGCGCGTGGAACCTTGATGCCAGGCGCCCAACGGCTCGGGGCGTCGGCAAGGGGAGGGCCGGTGTACCGGGGAGGGGTTCGCGGGACACCGGCAGAGCCGGGGGGGACACGTGGCGGCCCTGGCCGGGCGAACGGCCGGGGCACGGCACGCCGAAAAGGGTGCCCCCGCCCACGCTGGGCGGGCGGGGGCACCCTTTTCGGCATCTCTACTTCGCACGGTGGGCGGTCGATGGGCCGCCCACCGGGGGGTGAGCGGGGTCAGCAGATGACGGTGGGGGCCACCTGCTGGTTGGTGCACCAGTCGTCTTCGTCGCCGGTGAGCCAGGTGGAGCGCTCGCGCTCCTGGTTCTCGCCGCCCGCAGGGGAGCCGCCCATCGGCATGAGCGGCATGCCGCCCATCCCGCCGGGGCCCGTGCCCACGCCCATGCCGCGCGCCGCGTTCTGGGCGGCTCCGAGCGCGGAGCCCGCCCCGTAGCCGGTGCCGCCGTTCAGTCCGGCGGCGCCGCCGACCCCGTTGACGCCCGAGCCGATCGGGACGGACCCCACGCCCGTGGGGCTGGTGAAGGTCGTCCCGTTCACGCCGGTCGGGAGGTTCGTCCCGATTCCGTTGAGCCCGGGGTTGTTCAGCGCCGGGTTGTTGAGCGCCGGGTTGTTGAGGGCGGGGTTGTTGAGCGCCGGGTTGTTCAGTGCGGGGTTGGTGCGCGGGTCGAACCCGGCCAGGTTGGTGGTGCGGGGGTCGTTCGGGTTGGTGCCCGCGCCCCCGTTGCCCCCGGCGCCGTTCTGCCCGGACGGGTCGTTGATGCCGCCCGGCAGGTTCGTCCCGTTGCCGTTCCCCGTGCCGTTGCCGTTGCCGTTGCCTGTCCCGTTGCCGTTCCCGGTGCCTGTCCCGGTGCCGGTGCCGGTGCCGTTCCCGGTGCCTGTCCCGGTCCCGTCACCCGACCCCGTGCCGTCGCCGGGGATGACGGTCGAGCCGTCGCCGGTGCCGTTCCCCGTGCCGGTCGGGTCGAAGCCGGACCCCGGGTAGGTCGTCGAGTTGGACCCCGGGTACTTGCCGTAGGGACCGCTGCCGCCGTTGTAGGGGTCGGTCCCGTCGTAGTTCACGGGGATGACCGGCGGCGTGATCGCGCCGGTCGGCGACGGGAGCACCGTCGTGACCGTCTCGGGCAGGCTCTGGTAGACCGAGGTGATCTTGTTGTTGAGCTCCTCGATGTGCCGGCGGGCCTGCTCGTTCTCCGAGCCGTCCCCGCCGTTGGTCAGCCAGCCGTACCAGTCGTCGTCGAAGGTGAACATGCCGCTCTCGGGCAGGTCCGCCTTGGCCTTGGTGAGCTCTTCGGCGTAGGTGTTGTGGGCCGTGCCGACCTGGCGCGCCCGCTCCGCCACCTCGCGCGCCGAGCCGTGCAGGAGCTGCAGTGCCTTCTGCGCCTCGGCGGAGAAGGAGTCCTGCCAGTCCTTGGACAGCTTGTCGGCGGCCGTCCGGAGATTGGTGACCAGGCCGTCGAGCACCCCTGCGGCCAGGATGTAGGCGTTGCCCGCCTCCGACACCCCGCCGGGGTCGGTGTTGTTCAGCAGCTTCCTGACGTGCTCGACGCTGCCGTAGGAGTCCGCGTCCCCCTGGGGGGCGGCCGTGCCCGCCCGGACCGGCTGGATATCGCTGATGCGCGCCATTTCGACCCATCGCCTCGCTGTTTGACTAGACCAGCTTGACCTGGTCGACCGTACTGGCCGTCTCGGCGTTCTTGAGATTGCCGTACGCCGTCCTGATCGTCTCGATCGCCGCCTCGTACTGGGCGATGAGCTTCTCGTAGCTGGCGGTGACCGCCGTGTGCCCCTGGCCGAAGACGGTGCCCAGCTGCTGCGCCGCGTCCCACTCGCCGAGGTGCGTGGGGGAGACCTTCCCGAACGCCCGAAGATGGGACAGCGAGCCGGACTTGACGCCCTTCAGCTGCTCGACGTCCGTCAGAAGGTCTCTGAGGAGGTTCTCGACGTTGGTGTGGTGGACGTCGGTCTTACCCTTGGCGTCGGTTCCCGGCCAGTCACCGTCGAGGTGAAAATCCTGGTAGCCGTCGTTTCCGGCCATGTTTGCCCCCTAAGCCGTCAGGCCGCCCCGCGGACGCCGGCCGCGTCGCCAGGGCGGTCCGCTCCCGGAGTTACGGATTCGGTCCGCGGCGGCCGTCAACGGCCGTCGAACATCGCGACGTTGGCCTTCTCGGTGAGGTGGAAGTTCTCGTGACCCTGCTGGATGACCGCGCCGAGCTGCTGCAGCAGACCCGCCATGCGGCCGGAGGCGGCGTCCCACTGCGCCCGCGCGGCCCAGTAAGCGGCGCGCGCGTCGCCCTCCCACTCGCCGAGCAGGCGGTCGAGGTTGCCCTCCAGCTCCTGCAGCGTGCCTTCCATTGCCTGCCACTGGCGGGCGAAGTCCTGGGCGCCGGTGGTCATCGACCCGAAGTTGACCAGCGTGCGGTCGATGTCGTTGTTGATACCAGCCATGATCTTCTCCGTTGTCCGAGGAGGGTGGGGTCAGGCGTTGATGTTGCCGCTGAGCGCGCCACCGATGACACGGTGCGCCGCCGCGGTCTGGTCGGCCTCGGTGTTGCGGTAACGCGCCTCCACCTGGTGGAGCTTCACCGCGAGACCCTGGAGCTCGCCGAGCACCTTGGACAGCTCGCCGTTCCACTCGTTGTAGACGGCCTCGAACGCCATGCCCGACGCGCCGCCCCAGCCTGCGCGGAGCTCGGAGACGTGCCCCTGCAGCTGGGTCTGGATGCTGCCGATGAGGCCGTGGGCCGTCTCGGTCTTCTTCGCCGACTCGACGATCTGAGGGAGCTGTGCTGAGGTCTGCTGGCTCACGGATACCTCCAAGGAGTGTGGCCTGGCCGTGAACGCGATGGCCCACACTGCGAAACGCATCGTGTGCCCCCGCGATGCTGATCACTCAAACCCTAGGATCAATCACCACAACATGGCCATACGTCACATTGCGAGTCAGTAACGGTTTTTCGTACCAGTGGCTATGGCTGACATCACGGCTTCATGGCCGGTATCACGGCTTCACGGTCGTCGTCTGGGTGATCGGAACCGGTGTCCGGGCCGCGGCGGGGTCCAGCGTGGGCCCTTCGGGGATCAGGTGCCAGATGCCCGCCGGGAGCGGCGCCACCTCCGCGGCGTCGTACCCGAGGTTCGGCAGCAGATCGCCGGAGGACAGGGCGAACTTGCGCCCCTGGTCGGTGACGAGCGCGAAGTTCTGGATCGAGCCGAGCTGGCCCTCGCCCGGGAGCAGCCCGGCCAGCACCGCGCCGCCCGGCGGCAGCAGCACCTGGTCGAAGTGCTCCTGATCGGCCCCCGCGTTCGGCGGAACCGGGATGCGCATGCGCCCGCCGATCGTCAGCCGCGCGCGGGTGGAGCCCCTGCCGGTGTCGGAGTAGACGGTGCACAGCGGGGACGCCGGATCGGGCGTCGCGACCTTCGGCATCGTCGCGGGCATGCCGCTCACCGCCATCGACGTCCTGGACAGCGGGAAGGCGTTCGCCCTGGACGCGTCGACCTCGATCGGCCGCACCGGCAGCCGGCCGTAGGCCGCCTTGCTCGCCGGGTCCTGCAGCAGCAGCGTGGCCTGCGTCTGGGAGATGGCCGCGATGCCGTCGCCGAGCAGCACGTACCAGCGGACCTCGCCGCCGGCCACCGCCGGCACGGTGTAGACCCGGCCCACGGCGGAGGCGCGGCCGTCCGGGCCACGCAGCCGGTGCCCCAGACCGGCGATGCGAGGGCCGCGGAAGTCCGGGCCGATGGGCAGGGCGTTGAGCCAGGTGGCGGGGATCTGACGTGGCGCGGCGGCCGACAGCGCGCGCGCTCCGGCGTCGGAGACCCGCATGCGGCGGTCGGCGAGGATGACCCAGGACTGCTGGCCGTCGTCGGCGATCATGGCCTCGGAGCCGAACGGCCGGCCCCCGACGTCCATGCCGCCCACCAGCGAGACGTACGGCCGGCGCGTGCCGCCCGGGTCCACGGTCTCGGCCACGCACGCCGACCAGGGGCCGCGCACCAGCTTCTCGCGCGCGGGCAGCGACTCCGGCGCGCCGGGGATGCCCACCAGGGTGCCGCGGGTGAAGCCGGCGAGCGACGCCGACGACACCGTGCGCACCGTCACCTGCGGGGTGTCGAGGATCAGGCGGGCCGAGGTGTAGTTGGCGACCGGGATGAGCCGTGCCTCCTGCTGGCTGTAGACGAAGGTGGCGCCGGTCTCCTGTTCGACGATCAGCGTGCCGGGCGCGGTCAGCGAGGTGGCGCCGCCGGGCTTGAGCAGGCCGTAGATGCCGAAGCAGGCCGCCACGAGCACCGCCACCAGCACACCGCAGAACATGGCGACGTTGTGCCTGCGCATGGGCGACTCGGGGATGTCCGGCTCGCCCTGCAGCAGGGCCATGCCCAGGCGCTGCATCATCAGCCGGTGGGCCTGGTAAAGATCACGACGGGTCTGCATGCCACCTCAGCCTTGCCTGGCGGGTCGTCGCCGACAGCATAGAAGCGCGCCCGCGAACCGGGATGTTGGTGTCGAGATGGATATGTGCCGTGCTATGACCGGCTGAGCGCTTTCTGTACGGTCCGGCGGGCACTGGGTTAGTCTGCCGTCTCACAGGCTGATCAAGACCCTGGCGGCCGGAGACGGGGGGACGCAAGGTGAGCGAGCAACGCGGTTTCGACGCCCTGCTGAACGCGGGAGGCCCATCCTCGGCCGCGCCGGGGGGCGCCGGCGAGGCGATGCAGGGCGGCTCGGTCGCGGGCGGGCCGTACACGGTCTCGGGCGGCGGGCCCGGGGACGGGCAGAGCGGCGGGTCCGACGGCTCCGCTTTCGTGCACCAGAACTTCGCCGGGCCGGGCGGGCAGGACGCCCAGGGCGGCGCCGGGCAGCCGTTCACCTCGGGTGACCCGATGGGCGCGAACCCGATCTCCACGGGCGACCCCGGCCAGCCGTTCAGCGTGAACCCCCTGGGCGGCGGCGATCCAGGTCAGCCGTTCAGCGTGAACTCCATGGGCGGCGGCGACCCTGGTCAGCCGTTCAGCGTGAATCCGGTGGGGTCGGGGGACTCCGGCCAGTTGTTCTCGCCGGGGCAGCCCTTCGGCGCCGATCCGGTGGGCGGCGGTGACCCCGGTCAGCCGTTCAGCGTCAATACGCTGGGGAGCGGCGATCCAGGTCAGCCCTTCAGCGTGAACCCGGTGGGGTCGGGCGACCCGGGACAGCCGTTCTCGCCCGGTAACCCCTTCGGTGCCGATCCGGTGGGCACGGGCGATCCCGGTCAGCCGTTCAGCGTGAACCCGCTGGGGGGCGGTGACCCCGGACAGCCGTTCTCGCCGGGGAACCCGTTCACCGCCGATCCGGTGGGGACCGGTGACCCCGGTCAGCCGTTCAGCGTGAACCCGATCGGGACGGGGGATCCCGGTCAGCCCTTCACGGTGAACCCGATCGGGACGGGTGACCCCGGTCAGCCGTTCTCGCCCGGTGACCCGTTCACCGCCGATCCGGTGGGAACCGGGGATCCCGTGGTGATCGGTGATCCAGGGCAGCCGTTCACGGTGAACCCGATCGGGACGGGTGATCCCGGCCAGCCGTTCACCGTGGACCCCGTCGGGACGGGTGCCCCTGGTCAGCCGTTCTCGCCCGGCGATCCGACCACCTCGGTGCCGCTCGACCCGGTCAACGCCGGCCCCGGCGACCCCACCAACTCCATCCCGGGCATCCCGCCGATCCCCGACCAGGGCATTCCCGGCCTGCCCAACGTGAACGACCCCGTCGGTCAGAACCCGGGCATTCCCACCGGTCAGAACCCGGGCATTCCCACCGGGCAGGACCCGGGCATCCCGGCCATCCCGAACGTGCCGGTGGGGCAGAACCCGAGCCTCACCGACCCCACGGGGACCGGAACGGGGCCGGTGGGCGACCCCACCGGCGGTCTGAACCTGCCCGGAGGCCCGGGCGGCGGCCCCGGAGGCGGCGGCACGGGAGGCGGCGGCATGCCGCAGATCCCCGGCCTGCCGGACACCGGGGGTGGCGGTGGCGGTGGCTTCCCCCGCATACCGAACACGACCGGGAACGGATACACCGGCACGGCCCCCGCCAATGCGTCGCAGACGCGCAAGGTGAAGCACCAGGCGGTCATCGACCTCGGCAAGAACATCGAAAGGGACGTCGGCGGCCGCGCGGACGAGGTCAAGCGCAAGCCGCAGGACAACCACATCGGCTGGATGGACTGCGGCCTGGTCGGCATGCCCATCTCCGGCAAGCACGGGGAGATGGCCACCACCTCGGTGACCTACATCGAGACGGTCCGCAAGCAGATGGAGCTCTGGCGGGACGATCTGAAGCTGTCCGGGGACCGGTGGCGGCTGATGGAGGAGGACCTGGCCGCCAACGCCGAGGCGCTCAAAAAGGGGATGAAGCAGTGAGCTACGAAGGCTGGGAGTACGGGTACGTCGCCGGGGTGATCGGAGCCCTGGCCTACTGTGTGGTCAACCCGGTCCGGGGGCAGATGATCGGCCTGGCCATCGGCGGAGTGGCCTCCAAGCCGAGCAGCCTGTACGGGGCGGGCGACAAGTGGACCGAGACCGGCAACGGCATCAAGAACATCAGTGACGACCTCACCAAACACGTGAACGACGTGCCCGCGGAGGACTGGACCGCCGAGGACTACAAGGCCGTCAAGGACACCGCGCGGCTCATGGCGACCAACTTCGGCGACGCCACGAGCGCGCACTACGACGCCGCGAAGATCATGCACGGCATGGGCAAGCTCTCCTTCTACGGCGCGCTGGCCTCGGGCACGGCTGGGACGCTGCTCACGGCGCTGACGATCTATACGCTGGCCACGCGCGGTATCCCGGGCGTCAACGTGGCGACGCAGGCGTCGTCGGAGGTGGCGGCGACCGGCACGCAGGCGGTCATCACCAGGCTGGTCTCCAAGTACGGCATGGCCGCGACCGCCGGCATGGTGGCGTTCTCCATGGTCACCGGGAAGCAGTCGGAGCTGCAGGGCCAGATCATGGCCATGAACGCGCAGAAGGACGGCGTCAAGCAGGTGCGCATCCCGCTGAGCAACCTCTCCGACGTCGGGACGACCGGCTACACCGGGACGACGGGCTACACCGGGACGAGCGGCGCCAACCCCTACGGCACCGGGCAGCCGCCCGCCAACATCTGACCCGCGGCCGATGACGCCGGAGCTCCCGGCGTCATCGACCGGTGCCGGCCGTCACTGCAGGCGGCGGCGGATCTGGTCCAGGTCGGCCATGACCTCTTCGAACGTGCGGTCGTAGGCGGCCTCGGCCTGCTTGACCTGCGCGAGCGCGGCCTCGGGGTCGCGCAGGAGCCGCATGGGGTTGTCCTCCGCGCCGAACAGCTCTTCCATCAACTCGTTGGTCTGGCGCTCCAGGTCGCGCCCGGCGTCGTGCACCACCGTCTTGATGAGTGCGGCCAGGTCGGCGGAGGGCAGGCGCATCGCACGCGGGTTGAGTTCGAGCTCCTGCAGCCCCTGCCCGGTGTACTCGACGGTCACGTGGCCGTCCTTGTCCGTGGCACGGCCGACCAGCTCGGCGGTGCGCCGCTGGAGCTCCTCTACCTGGGCGAGCTGCCGCTGCGCCCCGGTCAGCAGCTTGTCGATGTCGATGCTCGCGAAGTCGCCGAACTCGGTCACGTGCCCTCCATCCTTCCTCGCCCGTACCGGCATGGCCCGGCCCGAGGCACCCTACAGCCGCCGCCGTCCCGTCGTGGGGGCGTGAACAGTGATCATCGTCGATGTTTCCATCGTCTACGACTGGATGAACAAATGTGACAGGGCGCCTGATTGATCCAGAACTGCTGATAGACATCATGCGCGACATTCGGATCATGGAGGCGGCATGGTGCAGGAAAGGTACGTCACCTCGGAGGCGATCCAGAGCATCATCAACGAGATCAACGAAGACGTGATCCCGGCCATCAAGGAATGGCGCGCGATGGTGGACAGCACCGAGATCGGCTTCCCCGGCTGGGGGGCGCTCGGCGAGGTGGTGATCGGCCTGCGCTACGACCACCTCCAGGACGACGTGCGCGCCAAGCTCTCCGAGGCCGTCTCCGTCCTCGAGACCTGGACTCACCAACTCGACACCGCGCGGAGCAACTGGCGTACCGCCGAGGAGCGCTCCACAGCCGTATACGTGTGACAACAGCCATCCACGTGTGACGACAGCCGTCCACGTGTGACAACCGAGCGACGCGAAGGAGCTCCGCACCATGCCCGCTGGGTCGTACGCGCCGTCCTTCAGGCTCGCGGGCGGCAGCGCGCTCTCGGTCCTGAACGACCTGCGCAAGGCCGCCCTGTTGTCCCGGCCGCTGGTCGTGGGCAGTGCCATCGCCGCCACCGCGGTCGCGAACGTTCCCGGCATGGCCGACGCCTACAACAACTGGGAGTCGATCCACTCCCGCCTGGACACGGCGATCAAGAGCTACATCCGCAACCTCGGCGACAAGGGCAAGGACGGCTGGATCGCCCTGGACCACGACGCGTACGTGGACGCCGTCGAGCGCTTCCAGGAGGCCATGGAGAGCCTGCGCGGGTACGTGAAGAACATCGCGGGCATCGTGGACGAACTGGGTGACGCCTACCGGGCCTACTGGGTGTCCCTGGGCCGGGTCGTGGTGGTGCTCGGCGCGGCCCTGCCGATCGCCGCCGCGATGCTCGCGACGCCGTACGCGGCCGCCGGGTACGCGCGGCTGGAGGCGCTGGGGGCCATGGCCACCAGCACCATCGCGATGGCGACCAGCCTGCTGGCCAAGGTGGTCTCCTCGGTGGCGGGCGGCATGTCGGTGTACTTCGCCGGCAAGGCGCTGGCCCAGATGTTCAACCTGGAGCCCACGGGAGCCGCGAAGATCGACTTCAGGAAGGCGGTCATCGACACCCACGGCCTGCCGCCGTTCCAGCAGCCCCCGGCCGCGCCCGCCGGGCAGCCGGCGCAGCTGCCCCCCTCCGCCGGGTTCGAGTGGCGCGAGCCCAAGCAGAACCAGCCCGAGCCCTACCACCCCTGACCCGTCGCGCCCGGCCCTGGCCCGGACCGCACCACCCGCACCACCCCCGCCGTACCCCTCGGAGTCCCCACGGGCTCGCCAACCCAGCGAAGGAGCTGTGCCGTGTTCCGACCGGACGACTTCCGGCTCGAGGACCTCGAACGCGTCACGCGGCAGAGCGAGGAGGCCATCCAGCGCCTCAGCGGCGTGGTCGGCGAGCTGCGGGCCGTCAAAGGCGAGGGCACGGCGGCCGGCGGGCTGGCCGGGGCGGTGGTGGACGGCGGCGGCCAGATCGTGGAGGTGACGCTGGACCCCCGCATCATGCGGCTGGACAGCGCCTCGATCGCGCAGGCCGTCACCGAGGCGGTGCGCGACGCCCAGGCCGACGCCCAGCGCAGGAACGCCGAGCTCCTGAGAGAGGCCACCGGAGGGGAGCCCCAGGCACTCGACCCGGCCGGCGTCGACACCTGGCTACAAGAAGTGGCCAACGCCATGGGCGCCCCCTGGCCCGACGACCACGCCTAGCGCCGGCATGGCGAACCGGTTCCCCGCCGCACGCGGCGCCGGCTTCGACGTACTGCCTTCCCGCCGACGCGGCGCCGGATGTAAGCCCATTCGGGCGAGGTGAGCGTCGCTCCCGGTGGTGGGTAGGCGGTGGGTGCTCGGGGATGCGCGGCGGGTGGTGGTGTCGGGTGCGCGGTATTTCTTTCCGGCGACGCGGCGCCGGATGGAGGGGCTGATTCGGAGCCAGGGGAGTATCGCGGCCGGTGGTGGCCGTTCGGTGGGGTTCCGTTGCGTGGTGGTGTTGCGTTCGCTGTCCGTGTCTGGTCGCCCTGGTGAGGAGGGCGTCGCGCCGGGCGGACGGAGGTGGGCGGCGCTGCCGTGGCTGCGGCGTCGTCATGCATCGGTGGAGTTTTCCCCTTGACCGATAGGTTGGGGGTGTATTGTCGATCATGTCGGTTGGTGCGACTCGAACATGTGTACCATTCGGCCGTGAGCGTTGGACCGGCGGCGCGTGGCTGGCCGCCCATCACGACACGGGGGCGTCATGTCGCATCAACCTCTCGAAGACCCGGTGCCGGGGCCGCCCGGAGGGCCGGGGCAGGTGCTGGACGTGTCCCCGTCGGGGCTCGGGGACATCGGCAGGCTCTTCGGCGGCCAGGGTGAGGACATCGCCGGCGCGGTCCGCGAGGCGACGCGCCGGCTGATGGACATCGGCGACTTCTGGGGCCGCGACGACGCCGGGCGTGCCTTCCACGACGGCGGGGACGGCAAGGCCGGGTACGGCGCCCGCGCCGCCGACCTGGAACACGAGCTGCACGCGCTGGCCACGGTCTACGCCGTCATCGGCGACAGGCTGGTCCTGATGGGAAGGAACGTCGCCGTCGCCGACTGGGCCTCGGTCGCCCGCCTGCTGGAGGGCGACAGGTGAGCCCGTCCCGCTGGATGCTCTATCCCGCCGGCGGAGCGGGCATCGTCGGGTTCGTCGCCTGGACGATCCTGTCCAAGTGGCCCGAAGGGGACCCGGACGGGGCGCGGGAGGCGGCCACGGTGTGGCGTTCGCTCGCCGGCAAGATCGATGCCAACACCACCGTGACCGGCGGTCTGGCCCAGAGGGTGTGGACGCAGCACCCGAGCCAGGGGTCGGAGGCCTTCCGCGCGTTCTGGACCCAGGCCGGGACGGTCAAGACGCCGGGCGGCGTCGCGGCCGTCCCACCGGCGATGTCGGCCTACTGCCGCCGCATGGCCGAGGCGTGCGAGGGGTACGCCGAGGCGCTGGAGAAGACGCGCGACGCCCTGCGGGTGATGGCGCTGACCAGTTACGCCCAGCTCATGCTCGCCGCCTCCTGGCCGTGGGTCGGCGCGCAGGCGGCGGCGTTGTCGCGGTGGCTGATCGACCGGCTGTACAAGAAGGTCCAGGCGCAGGTCCTGCTGAAGCTCCTGGAGCACGCGATCATGAAGGTCGCCGTCGAGAAGCTCGTGGGGTACTCCGTCGGCAGCGCCGTCTTCGCACTCGGGGACGAGGCGCTTGCGCTCGGCGCGCGGGCGGCCTTCGGCCAGGATCTGGGCTCCTTCTCCGACAACTCCATGGCCACGCTGAAGGACTTCGCCGCCTGCCTGGCCTTCTTCGGCGTGTGGGACCTCACCAAGCTGGGGCCGATGGGCAAGGTGTTCCGCAACAACGACGCCGGCGACTTCGCCTCCTTCTACGTCGGGTCGAGCGCCTACACCGTCGCCTACAACCTGGAGGACGGCAAGTCGGGCGCCGGCGTGCTGCCGACGCCGAGCCAGCTGATCGCCAAGCTGCTCATCGGCACCTCGCAGCGCGGCAAGGACCCCGGCTACCCGGCCGTCCCCTAGCTATAGCTAGCGCGCTGTCCGGGACCGTTCACCGGCTTGGGCGCCGTAGCAGGCGCCGGCATCGCCGTACCACGACCCGCCGACCCGGCGCCGATCACCTGCACCACGTGGCCGGGGGCGGAGAGCCGCGCCCGGTGACGTATGTGGTCACCGCACTGACCGGGCGGCCGCTCGCGCCGTAGCGGGGCCGGAATCCGCCCGCCGCGTGGTGGGGGCCGGGCCGCGGCCGACGGCAGGGTCAGCCGGCCAGGCCGCGGATCCAGGTGTAGACGTCGAGGACGCCCAGGGCCAGCGGGAACAGCGCGGTGATCAGGGCGAACTCCAGGATGTCGCCGGCCCTGCCCCAGAAGGGGGTGGGGCGGCGCTGCGGGAGGAACAGGCCCATGCCGGCGGCGACCGCGGCCACGCCCAGCAGGCCGGGGACGACGAGCAGGGCGGTGCCCGGTCCGGTGAGTGCGGCCCCCACCAGGACGGTGAGCAGCCCGGCGGCGCCGGTGCCGGCCAGCCACACGCGCTGGCCGACGCCGTGGAAGACGCGGGCGCGGAGCATCAGCGCCAGGGCGAGCACGACCAGCATGGCCCTGCCCGTCCAGCCGCCGGTGCCGAGCAGCAGGAGCTCGGCGCTCAGCGCGACCAGGGCGACGCCCGCGGCGAGGCCGGTGGCGAACCGTTCGGCCTCCACGGCGCGGCGCTTGACGTCCGGGCCGTCCAGCTCCTGGTTGTCGGCGCGCAGTTCCTCGGCGTTCTTCGGCGCGGCGGGCAGGGGGAGCCGGGCCAGGCGGAAGGACAGGGTGGGGATCAGCGGCGTGCAGGCCAGCACGATGGCGACCAGCAGCGCGCCCACGCCCGGGGCGGGCGGATGCCAGACCATGACGATGGCGGCGCCGGCGGCGCCGGCCATGGAGGCGACCATGACGCCGAAGAAGTTGGGCAGCCCTTCGGCGATCGCCCAGCCCGCGACGGTGGCCGTCAGCGCGGTCATGGCGAAGGCCGCGAGCAGGTTGGGCGCGCCGAACCACAGCATGCCGACGTCCTTGGCGGGGGCGAGCAGCCCGGCCAGGAAGGCGTACGGCAGGGCGGTGTACCCGATGACCGCGCCGGCCGCGCTGTCGCCGAGGGCGCGGGACAGCGCGGCGCCCGCCCCGACGAGCAGGAAGGCCAGCAGGCCCGTGACGACCGTCGGGAGCGTCCACGGAGGCCCCGACACGGTGAGCGCGAGGGCGCCGGAGACGAGAAAGGCGACGGCGACGCCGAGGCCGGTGGCGCGCGTGTGCCGCGGCTGCCATCGCCCCGACCGTTCCTTGATGCCGGTGGCGATGGTGTCGGCCACGTCGTCGAAGACGGCCTCGGGCAGCTCGGACGGGCGGGGCAGCAGGTAGAGGACCTCGCCGTCGCGCACGCCGAGGGCGGTCATGCTGGCGTCCAGCGGAAGGGCCCGGCCGCCGACCCGCTGGATCACCCATCCGGTGGTCGACAGCACGCTCTCGTCGCCGTTCTCGCCGACGGCGCCCAGCAGGTTGGGCAGGACGTGCGCGAGCGGCAGGTCGGAGGGGATGGCGAGGTCGATCCGTTTGCGCGGCGTCACGATCGTGACGCGGGTCATCGCGATGGCCGATCCAGGCGCCCGCAGGACGGCCGGCTTGGGCTGGCCGTTCATGACGTCCAGGGCGCCGGGCGTCCCAGGCCCGCCGGGGCCGCCCGGGACGCGCAGGGGAGGCCCGCCCGTCGGGTTGAGCGTCACACCGACTCCATTGAGATCACGCGAATACCGTATCGGGCTGCCATGCGGCGCGAGGGCGGACATATGCATGTTTTGCGGGATGCGCCAGGTTTGCCGGTCCGGGGCGGCCCGGTGATCGGAGTTCGCTACCGTTGGCTCCGGTACGACCCATCCCTGCCCTCACGGGGCGCGCGGCCCTCCGGTAGGCCGGTTCCCCGGGGCAGGTCCATCCGAACATGGAGCGACGTGGGCATAGTCGTCATCCGGCGACCCGAGCGCCGTCCGCCTCCGGCACCGCCGCGAGGCGAGATCCTGCTGGAGTCGCCGCCGGAGATCCCCGAGACCATGTCCGGCGGGTTCATGCAGATCCTCACCTTCCTGCCGATGGCCGCGGGCGGCGCCGCCATGGCGCTGATGTTCACCGGGGGCGGCGGCGGGAGCCCCATCATGTACGTCGCCAGCGGCATGTTCGCCCTGTCCATGGTGGGCATGAGCATGAGCCAGCTCGGCCGCGCCTCCGGCGAGCGCAAGATGCGGCTCAACGGCCTGCGGCGCGACTATTTCCGCTACCTGTCGCAGACCCGCGCCAAGGTGCGCAGGGCCGTGCGTCAGCAGCGCGAGGCGCTCGACTGGAACGGCCCCGAGCCCGGCACGCTGTGGGCGGTCGCCATGGGACCGCGCCTGTGGGAGCGGCGGCCCCGCGACGGCGACTTCGCCGCCGTCCGGGTCGGCACCGGCACCCAGCGCCTCGCGGTGCAGCTCATCGCGCCGGACGCCAAGCCGGTGGAGGACCTCGACGCCATGTCGGCCGGGGCGCTGCGCCGCTTCATCAGGGCCCACTCCACCGTGGACGACCTGCCGATCGCGATGGCGCTGCACTCCTTCGCCCGCATCCTGCCCGCCGGCGACCCCGCCGCCGTCCGCGACCTGGTGCGGTCGCTGATCGCCCAGCTCGCGGTGTTCCACTCCCCGGACGACATGCGGGTGGCCGTGTGCGCCAGCAAGGAGTGGATGGCCCAGTGGGAGTGGGTCAAGTGGCTGCCGCACGCCCTGCACCCGGAGGAGTTCGACGCCGCGGGGCCGGTCAGGCTCATGGCCGACGACCTGCGCGAGCTCGACCGGCTGCTCGGCGGCGAGCTGAAGGACCGCGGCCGGTTCAAGCAGGGCCTGTCGCCGGAGTCGCTGCCCTACCACGTGGTGATCGTCGACGGCGGGCACATCCCGCAGGACTCCCAGCTCGGCGCGGACGCCATCCAGGGCGTCACCGTCATCGACCTGAGCGGCTCCACCTCGCTGGTCGAGGAGGGGGTCACCCTGCGCCTTGAGGTGCTGGCCGACCGCTTCAACCGCGTCCAGCTCGACCACGCGGGCAAGGAGATCGTCACCGGGCTCGGCCGCCCCGACCGGCTGTCGTTCCTGCAGGCCGACGGGCTGGCCCGCCAGCTCGCGCCGCTGCGCGTCTCCACGGCCAAGAGCGGTGACAGCCAGGACGTGCTGTCCTCCAACATGACCCTCGCCGACCTGCTCGGCGTGGCCGACCCGCGCCGGCTGGACATCGCGACGCTGTGGCGGCCCCGGGCGCCCCGCAACCGCTTCCGGGTGCCGATCGGGCTCGGCGCCGACGGCCGCATGGTCGAGCTGGACATCAAGGAGTCGGCCCAGGGCGGCATGGGGCCGCACGGGCTGGTCATCGGCGCGACCGGCTCGGGCAAGAGCGAACTGGTGCGCACCCTGGTGCTCGGGCTGGCCTCGACCCATTCCTCCGAAATCCTCAACTTCGTCCTGGTCGACTTCAAGGGCGGCGCGACCTTCCTCGGCATGGAGTCGCTGCCGCACGTCTCCGCGGTGATCACCAACCTGGAGGACGAGCTTCCGCTGGTCGACCGCATGTACGACGCCCTGCACGGCGAGATGGTGCGCCGCCAGGAACTGCTGCGCTCGGCGGGCAACTACGCCTCCCTGCGCGACTACGAGCGCGCCAGGGAGCAGGGCGTCGACCTGCGGCCGCTGCCCACGCTGTTCGTCGTGCTGGACGAGTTCAGCGAGCTGCTCTCGGCCAAGCCCGACTTCATCGACCTGTTCGTCATGATCGGCCGGCTCGGCCGTTCGCTCGGCGTGCACCTGCTGCTCGCCTCGCAGCGGCTGGAGGAGGGCCGGCTGCGCGGCCTGGACACCCACCTGTCCTATCGCATCGGCCTGCGCACCTTCTCGGCCATGGAGAGCCGGGTCGTGCTGGGCGTCGCCGACGCCTACGAGCTGCCCTCGGCGCCGGGCAACGGGTACCTGAAGTTCGACACCACCGGCATGACCCGCTTCAAGGCCGCCTACGTCTCCGGCCCCTACGCCGAGGAGGCGCGCCAGGAGCGGCGCGGCGCCGCCGAGCAGCGGCAGGTGGTGCTGTACGGCCCGGCCTACATCCCGCCGCCCGTCGCCCCCGCGCAGCCCGAGCCCGAGCCTGAGCCCTCCGTGGTCGGCAGGGACAGCCTGCTGGACATCATGGTCCGCCAGTTCGACGGGTACGGGCCGCCGGCGCACCGCATCTGGCTGCCGCCGCTGGCCGAGCCGCTGACGCTGAGCCACCTGCTCCCGCCGCTGAGCATCACCCCCGACTACGGACTGACCACCGCCGGATGGGCCGGCCGCGGCAGGCTGCGCGCCGTGCTCGGCATCGTGGACCGTCCGTTCGAGCAGCGGCGCGACCCGCTCGCCGTCGACCTGGCCGGCGCGGCCGGCCACCTGGCCGTCGTCGGCTCGCCGCAGAGCGGCAAGAGCACGATCCTGCGCACGCTGATCGCGGGGCTGTCGCTCACCCACACCCCGCGCGAGGTGCAGTTCTACTGCCTGGACTTCGGCGGCGGCACGCTGGGCTCGCTGGAGGGACTGCCGCACGTGGGCGGCGTCGCCAACCGCCTGGACGGCGACCGGGTGCGCCGCACCGTCGCCGAGGTCACCGGCCTGCTGCACCAGCGCGAGCGCGAGTTCGCCGAGCGGGGCATCGACTCGATCGCCACCTACCGGCGCCAGATCGCCGAGGGCCAGATCGCCGACAACGAGTTCGGCGATGTGTTCCTCGTCGTGGACGGCTGGCTCACCGTGCGGCAGGAGTTCGACTCGCTGGAGCCGACCATCACCGACCTGGCCGCCCGGGGCCTCGGCTACGGCATCCACATCGTCGCCGCCACCAACAAGTGGTCGGAGTTCCGGCCCGGCATCCGCGACCTGTTCGGCTCCCGGCTGGAGCTCAAGCTCGGCGACGCCTACGAGTCGGAGGTCAACCGCAAGACCGCGCTCGCGGTGCCCGAGGGGGTGCCCGGCCGCGGCCTGACCCGCGACGGCCTGCACTTCCTCAGCGCGCTGCCGCGCATCGACGGCGTGCGGACGGCCGATGACCTGACCGTGGGCGTCCGCGCCCTGGTGGACGGCGTCCGGGAGGCCTGGCGCGGCCGGCCGGCCCCGCGCGTGCGGCTGCTGCCGTCGGTGCTGCCGGTGGAGGCGCTGCCGAGCGTCGAGGAGACCGGGGCGCGCATCCCCCTCGGCATCGACGAGGCCACGCTGTCGCCGGTGCTGGCGGAGTTCGACGTCGACCCGCACCTGACGGTGATCGGCGACACCGAGAGCGGCAAGTCCAACCTGCTGCGGCTGGTCGCCGAGGGCATCGTCGCCCGGCACGCCCCCGCCGGGGCGCGGCTCATCGTCATCGACTACCGCCGCTCGCTGCTGGACGCCGCCTACACCGAGCATCGCATCGGCTACGCGGCCTCCAGCACCACGGCCGCCGACATGGTCGCCGAGGCGCGCGAGGCGCTGGTCAAGCGGCTGCCGCCCGCCGACCTCACCCCTGACCAGCTCCGCGCGCGCAACTGGTGGAAGGGCGCCGACCTGTACTTCGTCGTGGACGACTACGACCTGGTGGCCACCGGTGCCAACCCGCTCGCGCCGCTGCTGGACCTGCTGCCGCAGGCCAGGGACATCGGCCTGCACCTGGTGCTGTCCCGCGCGATGGGCGGGGCGGGGCGCGGCATGTTCGACCCGGTCATGCAGCGCCTGAAGGACATGGCGAGCCCGGCGGTGATCCTGTCGGGCGACAAGGACGAGGGCGTGCTGTTCGGCGTGCGCCCGCACCCGCTGCCGCCGGGCCGCGCCTACTACGTGGACCGCCGGTACGGCTCCCGGCTGATCCAGACCGCGTTCCTGCCGCCGTCTGCGCCGAGCACAGGGGAGTGACCTTTTCAGGGTGATTCATGGCCCATGATCGGCCTAGCCGGATATGATCGCTCGTTGGCGGTTCCGGGCGCACGGTGGGCGTCGGGCCCGGGACCGAGCCGCTGGATGGTCCTGGCCGACGACGGAGGGAGCCGGCCCCGGTGAGTCTCGACGTGAACTACGACGCGCTGGCCAAGCTCCGCGTCGCCGTCAACACCCAGGCAGGCAAGCTCGCCTCCATCGGCGACGACTTCCCCGCCAAGAACGCCGCCACCTCCTCGATGTTCGGCACGCTGACCGGGGCCGCCGAGCTGGTGACGGCCATCGGCTCGGTGGAGAGCCACGCGGACGAGGAGCTCGGCACGGTCAAGACCCGCCTCGACGGGGTCGAACGCGCGCTGGACACCGTCGAGACCAACGTCAAGAGCGCCGAGCACGGCACCGAGAAGAATCTGCCGAAGGTATGACGGACGCCGACGCGGTGGCCGCGCTGCCCGAAGGCCAGGAACTGGCCGCTCTGCTGAAGAAGACCGACGGCGACCCCGCGGCGGTCGAGGCGATCGCCAAGCGCTGGCGCACGGCGGCCTCCGGCTCGGTCGAGAAGCTGCGCGCCCTCGGCACGGCGCTGCGGACCATGGACGACGCCTGGGAGGGCGACTCGGCCGACGCCTTCGTCGCCTACATGAACCGCTACGGCCGCGCGGGGGACTCCCTGCGCGAGGTGCTGGTGAACTGCGCGGGCTGTCTGGACTCGGCGGCGGGCGCGGTGCGCACGGCCAGGAAGAACGTCGTCCAGACGTGCGACGACCTGCTGGCGTGGGTCGCCGAGTACCGCCGCCTCAACCCGCACGCCACCGAGGACCAGCTCAAGCCGGGCATCACCCGCGAGGTGCGGCTGGCCGTCCACAAGGCGAAGGAGCAGGTCGAGACGGCCGAGACGGCGCTGTCCACCGCGCGCACCGACATCGGCAAGCACGTCGGGCAGGCTTATCCCACCTTCGCCTCCATCCCGGCGGCCGACCGGCAGGCGTTCGTCCCCGGGCCGGGTCACACCACCGAGTGGCGGCCGACGCCGCTGGACCCCAACCGCACCACCACGCTCGCGAGCACCAGTGCGCCGCCCGGCGGCACGACGGTCACCGACGACGGCGGTCCCGGCGGTGGTTCGGGCGGTGGTTCGGGGGGCGGCTCCGGCGGCGGGGCGGGGGGCGGCGCGGCGCCGCGCGCCATCCCGTTCGAGGTGACCGGCAACGGCACCGGCGCCGACATCGTGGCCGCCGCCCGCAGCCACCTGGGCAAGCCCTACGTGTGGGGCGCGGACGGGCCGGACGCCTTCGACTGCAGCGGGCTGGTGCACGCCTCCCTGAACGAGGCGGGCATCAAGATCGGCGATGCCACCGCCGCCGGTTACTGGGCCAGCGGCAAGCCGATCACCGGGCCGCCGCAGCCGGGCGACATCGTGTTCTTCGGCGAGCCGCCGACCCACTGCGCCGTCTACATGGGCGACGGCAAGATGATCGCCGCGCCGCACTCCGGGGACGTGGTCAAGATCCAGGACGTCGCCGGCCGGCAGCCCATCTCTTTCCGGCGGTTCACGTGAGCGGCGGGGAGAAGGACCCGCGACGTTGACGGACATCGACGCCGTGGCGGGGTTGCCGGGCGGCCAGGAGCTGGCCGCGCTGGCGCGCAAGGTGCAGGGCGACCCGGCGGCGATCCGGGAGCTCGCCAAGCGCTGGCGCACGGCGGGCGGCCACACCGTCGAGCGGCTCAACACGCTCGGGAAGGCCCTGTCCCAGGTTGACGCGGCTTGGAAGGGCGCCTCGGCCGACGCCTTCGTGACCTACATGGCCCGGTACGGGCGCGCGGGCGACTCCCTGCACGGCGCGCTCGCGTCCTGCGCCGACTGCCTGGACACGGTGGCGGGCGCGGTGGAGACCGCGAAGCGCAACGTCGACGGCGCGTGCGACGACCTGCTGGCCTGGACCGCCGAGTACCGCCGGCTGAACCCGCACGCCACCGAGGACGACCTCAAGGCGGGCATCACCAAGGAGGCCGGACAGTACACCGCCCTGGCGCGGACCTACGTCGGCACGGCCGAGAGCGCGCTGAACACCGCCCGCGGCGACATCGCCAAGCACCTCAAGGAGGCGACGCCCGCGTTCGCCGACATCCCCGCCGCCGGGGACCAGTCGTTCGTCCCGGGACCCGGCCGCGTCACCGAGTGGGTTCCGGTGCCGAAGAGCGAGTACGACCAGTACTTCGGCCGCGGATCCTACGGCGACTCCGGGGGCGGCAGCGGGGGGTTCGGCGGGTACGGTTCCAGCGGCCCGCCGCCGCCGGGGGGCGGGCCCGCGCCCAAGGGCCAGGTGGCCGAGTGGATCCAGCAGGCGATCGAGATCCTGCGGGCCGCCGGCTACCCCGTGGACAAGATGAACCCGAGCGACATCTGGATGATCATTCAGCACGAGTCGGGCGGCAACCCGAACGCGATCAACAACTGGGACTCCAACGCGGCGGCGGGCACTCCGTCCAAAGGCCTGATGCAGACCATCGACCCGACCTTCGACCGGTGGTCGCTTCCCGGGCACCGCGATATCTACAACCCGGTGGACAACATCATCGCCGGCGTGCGGTACGCCATCGAGCGGTACGGATCGGTCTCCAACGTCCCCGGAGTGGTCGGCACGAAGAACGGCACGGGCTACCGCGGCTACTGACGGCCGCCGCCGCGCCGTTTCGCACTGACTCGCCCAGGTCGCGGAGCCGGTGGTTCGCGACGCGGCCGGTGCGCCGCGCGAGGGCACGTTTCCGCGGTGTGTCGTGGTGCTCACTTCGGCGACATCCGGGAAGATCGGCTTCTGCAAATATGGCGAAACCCGGCTTTTCTACCATTCTGGGAGGTCGGGTGATCACAGGATGCGGAGGCGCCGGTGGCGGGAACGGACGTGTACGGGGACGGCCGGCCGGGCGTCGTGACGGACGTCGTACCCGCCGTCCTGACCCGGCGCCAGGACGACTTCCACCTCCAGCGCGACCACCTGGGCACGGCGCTCAAGGCCGCGATGGCCGCACTCTCGGGGCTCGGACACTTCTGGGGCGACGACGAGCACGGCCACGTCTTCTACGAGGGCGCCGAGGGGCGCAAGGGCTTCCGGGCGGCCACCGAGGAGATCGCCCGGCACGCCGGGAACATCACGGCCGCCTACGACCGTATCGGCGACAACCTCGCGCAGGCCGGGGCCAACCTCGAGACCGCCGACTGGGCCACCGTGGGCCGGCTCGCGCAGGCGGTCGAAGCCCAGGGGTTCGCCGTCCCGGTCACCAAGGCGGAGGTGAGGTGAGCCCGTCCTTCGCCATGCTCAGAGCGCCGCTGGCGGCCTTCGGCAGGACGGCCGGAAAGCATCCCGCCGGCACCACCCTCACCGTGGCCACGGCGGCGCACGGGGCGTTCGTCTCGGCGATGCTGGGCGTCCAGTGGCCTGAGGGCGACCCCGACGGCCTGCGGACCGCCGCCGGCACCCTGGAAGGGCTGGCCAAGAGCATCGACGACGGGATCATCGCCGCCGACGAGGCGGCCAAGCAGGTGTGGACCGGCAACTCCGGGCCGGGCGTCGAGGCGTTCAGGTCCATGTGGCAGGGCTCGCCGACGCCGCTGACCGCCTTCCGGCCGGACGGTTTCTCCGGGTACCCGCCCGACGTCGCGGACTACTGCCGCCGGGCCGCCGCGGCGTGCCGCACCTACGCCCACTACATCGACACCACGCGGCGCCTGCTGGTCGTCATGGCGGTGCAGGCATGGGCGAACATGCTGTTCACCACCATGTACGCCTGGCCGACCGCGGGGATGGCGAGGTTCGCCGAGCAGGCGGTGCAGAAGTACTTCACCTCACTGGCGCGCAGCCAGCTGAAGATCTTCAACATCGGCGTCTCCAAGATCGTCCAGAACGCCTTCTACTACACGATCGACAGCGTCGCCTACGCCGGGGGCCAGCAGGTGATCCAGGCCGGCATCTACGCCGCCTCGGGAGTGCGCAAGGACGCCGACGGCCGCGACGTGCTGTCGCTGCGCACCAACGCCGTCGAGTTCGGCCAGGCGTTCGTGGCGAACCTCGCCTTCGACGCCGCCGCCGACTCGGTGGCGCTGGTGCCCTTCCTCCCGGGCGGGCGCTGGGGAAGCTTCGCCGCCCGGATGACCGGCTCGGCGACCTACAGCATCGTCGGCAACCTCGAACAGGACCCGGGGTCCAACCCCGTCCCGACCGACTGGGAGACCTGGGTCACCAAGCTCCTCATCCACGGCACCCGCTCGATCAAACCGGCCTGACCTGGCCCCCCTTCGCGCCGTTCGCCGTTTCGAGCTCCGCGGCGGCCGGTCGTGCGGCGAGGTGCGCCGGCTGGTGCGGCGCACCCCTCCGTCGTCCCGCGGTTACCGGTTGAGCTGTGCGACGGCGCGGACGATCTCGGGGTTGTCGGACTGGAGCCGGCCGGCCCAGCCCGCGTTCTCCAGGGGGTAGTGGTTCATCAGCAGGAGGGTCTCCTTGGTGTTGGCCAGGCCCTCGTAGGCGTCGGTGATGGCGGCGAGGATCTTCTCCGCCATCGTCCTCTTCACCGCCAGGCTGGAGAGCTCGGGGGCTTCGAGGAAGACCGCCCGCGGTGAGCCCGATCAGGCCGACGTCACCATCGCGACCGACGCGGCCACGCTGGCCGCGTTGCTGCACGGGGAACGCACGCTCGCCGACGCGCTCCGCGCCGGAGACCTCGCGCTCGACGGCCGCGAAGACCTGGCCGAACGGTTCGTCGGCCTGTTCCCCCTGCCCGAGCCGGTGAGCCTGTCGTCCTGACGCGTCAGGCGTCGCGGCCGGTGCCTGCCACGATGAAGTCGTCCAGGGTCTGCTGGTAGGCGGCGATATCGCCCTCCAGGGACGCCCGGGTGAAGCGCTGAGGCGCCTCGCGGTGGATCGCCGCGCCGTGGCCGGTCCAGAACGCCGAGGCGGGCACTTCGGCGGCGCCCGGCGGCAGGAACCTGGCCGCCTCGGCGGTCGCGTCGCGGGCCCACTCCCAGGCGCGCACCACGCGTCCGAAGCGCTCGGGGTCATCAGGGGAGGCGGCGAACAGCAGGTCCTCGCGCATGGCCCGCCGCGCGTAGGCGGCGCCGAGCACCCGCCACTGGCCGGCGTCGATCAACTCCGAGCGCCCGGCGCCGAAACGCAGCCGGTCGCGGCGCGCCTCGGCCTCGGTCGCGTACGGCACCACGACCTCGACGCGCAGTGCCAGGCCGAGCGCCTGCCCGTCGAACCGCAGCGTCCACCCGTCCTGGCCCTCGGTCAGCGTCGTGTGGGCCTCGTAGTCGCGCTCGGGCTCGGCGGCGCGGCCGGGGTCGTCGCGGCTCGCGGTGAGCGTGATGTAGAGGTGCGCCTCGGTGAGCGTTCTGGCGCGAAGCGGTGACATGCCGTCCCTTCCTCTGCGGCCGGCCCGGGGCCTTCGACCATATCGGCAGCGGGGCGAGTGCCGGTGGCGGTCGTCCTGTCGTCACCCGGCGAGGCGGCGGTAGGCGTCGCGCACGACCAGCAGGCGGTCCACCTGGAACCGGCCGGGCTCCGCGCCGCGCACCTGCCGGCCGAGGTCGGTCCAGAACGCCCGCTCGGGCACCTGCTCCTCGCCCGGCGGCACGAACTTCACCACCTCCTCGACCGCCGCCACCGCGATGGCGAGCGCCTGCCGCGCCGCGTCGGGGTCATCGGCCGGGACGTTGCCCGCCGTCAGGTCGGCCACCCACAGCCACTCGCCGGCGTCCAGGAGCTGCGAGGGCTCGGGGCCGCCGAACGTGGGGAACGGCCCGGCGCCCACCTCGCGCTCCGGCAGCCCGAACAGGTGCCGTCGCTCGGCGCCGCAGCCCGCGCACGCGCCGGCGTAGCGCGCCGCCAGGCCCTCCGGCACGGCGACCAGCGCGTGCTCCCACGTCGTCTCGACCGACCCGCACCGCTCGCACGGGTGCAGGTCCAGGTACAGGTGGGCCTCGTCCCTGGTGCGGGCCACTGGGAGCGTCATACCTTGCTTCCTCGCGTCGGCGGCGTCAGCGTCTGCCCGGGCGTCAGCAGGTCGGGGTCGTCCCCGATCAGGTCCCGGTTCGCCTGGTACCAGTCCCGTGCGGCCCGCGCCACCTCGCCGTCGGTGGCGCCCGGCCCGAGCCAGCGGCGCGCGATGGTCGTCAGAGTGTCGTCGTGCCGTACCTTCACCGGCCGCCCCGCCGGTTCGCCCAGGTCGGGGGGCGAGGCGAACGGCGACGGCGAGCGTGGCGGCGTGGACGAGGACGGCCGGAAGACCGCGGATGACGACGGCGGTGCCGTCGGGACCGGGGACGGTGGTCGCGCCGGAGCCGAGGCCGAGCCCGACGGCGACGGTGCCGGTCGCCGAAGGGGGTCCTCCTCCGGCGGGATCCAGCCGGTGGTGTTGCTCATCCGCCGCATCCGCGCCCAGAACTCCTGCCGCGACTCGCCCGCCGCCGGTGTCCCGCCGCCCGCCGGGCCGTTCCCCGCGCCGTTGCCCGCGGAAGGCGCCGCGGCGGTCCCGTTCCCCGCGGCAGGGCCTGCGGTGGTGCCGTTCGCCGGGGCATTGGCGGGGCCGGTGGACGCGGGAGGAGGGCCGGCGGCGGGGCCGGGGGGCGTGGAGGCGTTGAGCAGGCTGCCGATGCTCGGCCGCTGACGCGGCACCGACGGCGGGGGGCCCGACCACGGCGGCGGCGGGGGAGTGAGCCCGCGGCCCTCCACCAGCCGGGCCAGCCCCTCGATCTGCGCGCGCAGCCCCGGCCGCCGGTCCGCCGGAGCCTGCGTCCACTTGCGCGACAGGTAGCGGTACTCGTCCACCCGCGCCTCGGCGCACGCGTCGGTCGTCGGCACGGGCGCGCCCGCCGGGCTCGCCGCGGCCAGGGACGGCCGCAGCACGCCCTGCGGGGCGCCGCCCGCGCGCGCGGCCAGCTCGCGGATCGCGTGGCCCACCTCGTGGACCAGCGTCCGCGCGACCAGGTGGGCCGGGGTGTCAGGGTCGATGCGCACGACGTACGGGGAGCCGGAGTCCAGGTCCGTGCTCGCCATCCGGTCGGCCGGGACCCCCGCCACCTCGGGGCGGAAGCGCACCTCGCCGAGCGGCCCCCCGGTGGTGACGGTCAGCACCGGGTCGCCGTCCGGCCACGCCGAGGCGCGGACGTCCACGCCGAGGTCGTCGGCCTGGACGTCCTGCCAGGCGGTGCGCAGCTCGGCCTCGTCGAGCGGCCCGGACTCCGGCGCCCTGCCCCTGACGAAGCCCGACCCCGGGTCCACCGGGGCGCGGACGCCCAGGCTGCCCAGCATGGTGTTGGCGCTCTCCTCCGGGCCCGGACCCCACAGCGGCCGCGGGAAGATCGGCGCCGGCCGCTGGGGCACGGTCGCCCCGAGGGTTTCGAGCTCGGCGGTGACCTGTTCGGCGAAGTCGCCGCGCACGGCGGTCCGGTTGAACAGCGGGCGCAGGTCCAGCCCGTGGGCCACCGCCGTGGCGGCCACCTCGGTCGGCAGCGCGGCGAGCGCCGCCGCGAACCCGCCGTCGGGGATGTCGCCGGCCAGCCGGCCCCTCGTGTCGGCCGTGTACCCGCGGACCAGTCCGCCGGGCTCCTGCACGTCGATGCGCACGTCGACGCGCAGCTCGCGGGCGAGCAGCCGCGCCCAGGCGAGCGGGATGGGCAGGTCGGCCGGTCGCGCGGACGTGCTGAGGGTCAGCGCCTCGCCCGAGCCGGGACGCGGCAGGCGCCCGCGCAGTTCCTCGGCCACCGCGCGGATCGGGGCGGTGGCGAACTCCGGCCGGCTCCGCGCCGCGTCCACCACCTGGTCCAGCGTCGCGGGCCCGCGCCCGGCGGAGGTCCACGGCGCGCGTCCGGCGAGCGGGCGCCGCCGGCGCGGACGGCGCTCGGCGGAGGAGCCGTCATCGTCGAACGACCAGCCCCTGCCCGGCTCGTGCCGCCGGCGCCGCAGCATGGCCTCGTAGTCGCGGGTGGCCATCATCACCACGGCGTGCCCGGTGACCGACCCGGGCAGCTCGACCACCCTGCCTGGACGCTCGCCGCCGTCGTTCCGCACGGTGGACACCCTGAAGGACACCGCCAGGTCCAGGCGGGTGCTCAGCGTCACCGCCGGGCCCTTCTCGAAGCCGCTCTTCTCCTTGCGCGCGCCGCCGGAGGAGGAGACCCGCTGGCCCGCCTGGTCGCCGGTGGACACGCCTTGGCCGGTGCCCCAGCCGTCCTGCGCGCCCTCCACGCCGCGGCTCGCCGGCGACAGGCGATTGCGCTCCGAGGCCGTCCCGTACGTCTCCTGGCGGCGCTTGACCTGGCGGTTCTCGAGATTCTGCCGCTCGCCGACGACCATCTCCTCCTCGGAGGGCGTGGCGTGGATCCACACGTCCACCACCTTGTTCCCGTGCATGGGGACGCGCAGGACGGGGTGGCCGTCCGGCGAGGTGATCAGCTCCAGGTTGGCGTTCAGCGCCATCCGCGACAGCGCGTGGGCGATGCGGGTCCACTGCTCCTGCACGCCCACCGGCCCGAGCAGGTCCGGGCGCGCGAGCCGGGCGCGCACCGCGTCGATGAGCCCGTCGGCGACCGTCTCCACCGGGAAGATCGCCTCCGGCAGCTCCAGCGGGCGCGGGTCGGGGACGCGCGGCGTCGGCGCCGGCACCTGGTCGGCCGGCACGGTGAGGCCGTCCTCCACCAGCCGCACGGCCGTGCCAGTCAGCACCAGCGGCGCGGGATCGGCCAGGATCGGCGCCACCGGCCGCACCCAGGGCAGCACTCCGGCCACCGTCCGCGCGCCCCGCGCGACGCCCCGGTACACCGCGCTTCCGGTGCGCTGGAACAACGAGCGCACCGGCTGGGTCAGCCGGTTGCCGGACCGCCCGGGGGGCATCGGCACCACTTTCGCGCTGACGGCGACGGTCACGGGGTGGCTGACCAGGTCGCCGCCGTCGAAGGAGGCCACGCCGTACAGCTGGGTGAGCTGCACGCCCCTGGAGGTGGACCGCGTGTGGCCGCGATGGCTGCCGGCCGACGCCTTCCCGCCGTTGCCGCCCACCGACACGCCGCCGTTCGCGCCGGCGCCGAACGACGATCCGGCCGAGGCCGACTCCTCGACGCTCTCGTAGCCGTACTTCTGGCGGATGAAGACCTTGGCGTCGTTGCGCCCCTCGCGCTCGACCGTGTCGCCGTCGAACCCGCTCCGCAGGGTGATTCGCACCAGCTTGGTCTTGTGCCGGCCGACCCGCACCGGCATCTCCCACTCGAAGCCGTGCGGCGACAACTGGTTCTCGATGGTGCCCCACCAGTTGTCGCCGGCGAACATGCCGACCAGGGCGCGGATCATCACCGGGTCGGTGAGCCGGGCGTTCGGCACCGCGGCCAGGACCTGGTCGACCACCGCGTCCAGCACCTCCACCGCACGGCCGTCGGCCGTGCGCAGCCTGATCGACTTGATGGCGGTCGTGCCCAGCCGGTTCTGGGAGTACACGGGCATCGCCACCCGGACGTTCTGGGCGGTGCGCGCCGGGTCGAGCAGGTCGTCGAGGTCGGCGGCCGGCTTGTTCAGCTCCTTGAGCAGGCGGGCGCTGATGCCCTCGAACAGCGCCTCGGGGGTGTGCTTGGCCAGCAGCGGGATGTCCGGCGGGTTCGGGTCGGCCAGAGCGGCCTGCCGGTCCTTGACGTACTGACGGGCCAGCCGCATCGCCATGGGCGCGTCGAACTTCAGGTGGCCGTTGAGGAAGCGCTCCATCGCGTCGGCCACCGCGTGCAGCGGCAGCGGCATCTCGCCGTGCCCGTACAGCGTGAGGGCGTCCTGTTCCGGCAGGTCGTACATGATGCTGCCGTTCGGGACCACCTCGGGAGGCCGCGTCTCCGAGCCCTCCATGCCCCCGGTCACGTAGACCGTCACCGGGACGCGGTAGCCGTACTGCTTGCCGGTGTCCACGATGATCGGCTCGTCGCCGGCGATGAGGGTGCGGCCGGTGGAGTGACCGGCGTTCCTGGTCGCCGACCCGTTGACGCCGCCGCCCAGATCGGCCGCCAGGCGCCCCGCCGCGCCGGCCGAGGCGTTCACCGCGTTGCTGTGGGAGCCGCCGGAGTTCGCCGAGGTGCTGCTCAGCGCGAGGTGGATGTCGGCGGTGGTCAGGTTGTTGACCGCCACCCACTCCGACTCGCCCAGCTCCACGCGCACGGCCACCCAGCCGCGCCGCGGGCGGGCGCCCTCCGCCCGCACGAGGAAGTCGGCGCGCTGCTCGCCGCCCAGCCACGAGGTGTCGGAGATGATCGTGCGGACGTTGGCCAGCGCCGCCAGCATGTGCCGGGTCTCCGCGTCCGCGCGCGCCGCCTCAGGGACGACGTTGAGCATCGCGGGCAGGACGTCGCGCAGGTCCATGTTCAGCAGGATCGAGCGCCGGATGAGCTCCGGGGTGGTCGGGTGCGGCGCCACCGGGCTGGTCACCGCCTGCCGCTGGGCGAGCAGGTCGGCCGGCACCAGCATCCGCGCGGACACCGGCGCGGACAGCGACTCCGGCGACAGCAGCGAGCGGGTCCGCCCCTTCTCCACCAGGTCGGCCCGCATCGTGTAGGCGCGCCGGAACTCCGCCACCGGCGTTCCCTCGATCAGCGTCACCTCGTTCAGGGTGTAGCCGGAGCCCCAGCCGGTGGAGCGGCTCATGCCGCCCTCCCAGCCGAACTCGGCGCCGGTCCAGTGCTTGCCGAGCTTCGCGGCCAGCTTGACCAGCGGCTTGAAGGCGAAGGACAGCGAGGCGATCCAGGTTCTGGACCTGCTCCTGGACCGTACGGTGGTGTTGGAGCTGATGTTCAGCGCCACGTGGCCCTCGGCCTCGGACCACCCCGCGTAGTCCGAGCGGCCGGTGTCCACCAGGCTCACCCGCAGCGTGTAGTGCCGGATGCTCTCCCCCAGGCGCGCGCGCACCAGGTCCAGGTGGACGCCGTCCTGCGCGGCCTGGTCGATGCGGGTCTGCAGGGCGTTCACCGAGAACTGCTCGGTCACCTCGCGCAGGTTGGCGAGCTGGGCGTCCCGCTCCAGGGGGTCCAATGACGGCCTGGGCAGCCCGTCCGGCCCGATCCCGGGCAGCAGGCCGGCCGCGCGCAGGTTCCTCATGACCTCCTCGCGCCTGCGGTGCACCTCGACCGCGTCCAGGTACACCGTGGACGGACCGGCGCCGCGCATCTGGTCCGCGTTGCTCCCCATCCAGACCGGCGCGTCGGTGGTCCGGCCAGGCGGCGGCGCGGGGTCGGGGTCATCGCGGAACCTCGGCGAGCCGTCGGCGTTCGCGCGCTGCTCGCCCGCCTCGTCCCTGGACGGGGCGTCCGCGTCGACCGCCCACCCCGCGCGGCCCGCGTCCGGCTCGGGCACCTGCAGCAGCATCCGCGTGTCGCCGGAGACCTCCGGCCGGGGGCCGCCCTCGTCGAAGAAGTAGACCGTGACGTCGTGGTGCAGCGTCACGTCCTGCAGGTTGGTGCGCCCCATCCAGCGGCGTACGAGCGGGTAGATGGACACCCCGCCGGCCGACACGCCGTCCGAGCGCGACCACGCCCGCCGGAAGCCGGCGTTCAGCCGCACCCCCAGGCCGTGCCACCCGTTCGAGGGGGCGGTGTCGTCGGTGAGCCCGACGCCTCCGGTCGTGCCGAGCCCCGAGGAACGACCGGCCGACATGGCGCCGGTGGCGCCGGAGAAGCTGACGCCGAGCCACTCCTGGAACTGCTTCCATCCCGGGCGGGACGCCATCGACTCCGACACCACCCGCGACCTCACGCGCAGCACGCCGCTGCGCCCGCCGTCGGTGATGATCCGGACGAACCCCTGCTCGTCGTCGACCGCCTCGGTGAGATGGCCCGGGAGCTCCTGGGTGATGATCGCGCGCACCTGGTCGCGGGTCGCGCGCCGCAGCGGCCTGCCGTCCGTGCCCTCGGTGGCCACCGCCTCGTCGGCCAGCCGCTCCAGACCCTCGGTGTGGAGGGGGACGTACCGGGGGAACCGGGCGTCGCCTACCTGGTCCTCGGGCAACCTGAACGGCGCGTCGGGCGGGTGCTCGGTGTGGGCGTGCGAGAGCCACAGGTCAAGGCCGGTCTTGTCGTTGCCCGCGCCCTCGGTGACCCGGGCCGCCGCCGTCCACTCCGGGCTCCCGCCGCGACCGCCCGGGACGCGCGCGTCGACCGTGTAGGCCACCGGTACGTGGAACAGCGTGGCGTCGCCCCGGTTGTCGGCGACCTGACCGGGCAGGACGTACTCGGCGTGCGACCCCGTCGTGGTGGAGGAGCGGCCGACGTTGTGGCGCACGCTCAGCCCGACGTACTTGGCCAGGCCGCCGAGCAGGCCCACCAGCCCGCCGCCCGGCGTCGCCAGCGCGGCGACCGTCGCCAGGTTCAGGCCGAAGGACGCGCTGAGCATGCGCACCACGGTCGCCGCCATCCAGCTCCCGCCCTGGGGCAGCAGGCCCTGCATCATCTCCGAGGACACGCGGCCGGGGTCGGGCACCTCGACCGGCTCGCCCATCTCCAGGCGAATCCGCACCTCGCCCGCCGTCCCGTGCCCGAAGCGCAGCACCACGCCGTCGGGCGAGGCGAGCTGCTGGAAGTCCGCGCGCAGTGTCCACATCAGCTCGGCAGGGCGGACCCTCTCGTCGACGCCCCGGTCGGCGAGCACCTGGTTCACCGCGTTCGTCAGCCGCGTGAGGTACGGCAGCCGGCCGCTCGGGACGCCGACAGGCAGCACGGCGTCCGGAGGCCGGGCGGCCTTCACCGCCTCGCGGTAGCGCTCGAACGCGGCGTCGGCCTCCCGGACCTGCTCCGCGACCCGCGCGACCAGATCAGAAACGGAAGAGGCCGACGCCTGCGCGGGAGAAGCCGACGCCTGTGCGGGAGAAGCCGACGCGTGGGTTGGAGAGGCCGATGTCTGGGCCGGAGTGGCCGACGCCTGGGCGGGAGAGGTCGACGTGTGGGTTGGAGAGGCCGATGCCTGTACGGGAGTGGCCGACGTCTGGGCCGGGGAGGCCGACGTCTGGGTGGCGGCGAGCCGCTCCAGCGTCTCCGCCACCCTCGCGTAGGCGGCGGCCACCTCCTGCGCCCGGACGGCGGCCTCGCCGTAGGCGTCGGCGATGCGGCCGTAGTGCTCGGCGGCGATCTCCTCCAGTCGCTTGGTGGAGCGCGCATCGCGTGCCCGGTCGACGTGCCAGGCGTCCTCCTCGGCGTCGGCCTTCTCCGCGTTGTCGTGGGCCGTGCCGGCCCGCTCGGCGGCGTCCTCGGCCCTCTTCCGGTTCGCGGCCTCCCGCGCCCGCTGCCCGTCCTCCACCTGCCGAAGCGACTCGCGCACCCGCTCGACCCGCTCCACCAGTTCGACCAGCGGCCCCGGGAGCGCCACCCCCGCCTGCGCCCCCTGAGCCGGGGTTCCCGAGGGCTGCGTCCCCTGCGCTCGGGTTCCCTGGGCTGGGGTTGCCGAGGGCCGCGTTCCCTGCGCCTGGGTTCCTTGGGCCGGGTTTCCCTGAGACAGGGCCCCCTGGCCTTGGCTCCCCGCCGGCGTCCCCTGGGTCTGCGTCCCCTGGGCCGGGGTCGCTTGGGTCAGGGTCGCCTGGACCGGCTGGGTCTGGGCGATGGTGGTGGGGACGACGGTGTGGAAGCGCCCGGTGTCCCACGGCGGCACCGGCGCGGGGTGTCCTTGGTCCGACAGCCGGGTGATGAGCGTCCTGATCTGGCTTTCGTAGTGGTCTCGCTGATCGGGCGCGGCCTGCGACCAGCGCTCGGCCAGGTGCCGGTACTCCGCGTACCGCGCCTCCACGTTCGGTGCCAGAGCCCCGCCCCTCGACGAGAACGGGTTCAGCGCGGCCCCCAGGAACCGCCGGACGACCCCTTGCGCGGGCCGCGTCTCCCCGCCGCCTGGGACGACCTGCCCCAGGTTCGCGTTCGTCCCGGCCTGCGCGGTCGCGTTCGTCCCGGCCTGCGCGGTCGTGGACGGCCCGCCGCTCGCCGGGACGGCGGACAAGGCGTTCGTCCCGGCCACAGCGGGAGCCGCCTGCGGACCGGTGCTCGTCCTGGTCGACCCGGTCGACGCGGGAGCGGCCTGCGAACCGGTGGGGGTGCTCGTACCTGTGGGCGCAAGGGCGGATGGCGTGGCGGGGGCGACGGGGGTCGGGGCGGCGCCCGCCGGGGCCGGGGTGGCCTGCGTGGTCGTGCCGGTGCCCGCACCCGTTCCCGTGGAGGTGGTCTGCGCGGCGGTGGCGGCGAGGTCGTCGGCGAGGGTCGCGGCGCGCTCGGAGACGGCCTTCCGCTGCTCGTCCAGCGGACCGGTGCGCATCACGTCGTAGCCGGACGACTCCTCCGGCAGGCCGCCGTTCGCCTCCTTCACCACCCGGTGCGCGGCCTCGGTGAGGTCGGTGGCGCGCAGACGGCCCCAGCGGTCGCCGACGACCTCGCGGGCCACGTCGGCGAGGACGTCCAGCGCGCCGGGGGAGGCGTCGGCGAGCCGGCCGAGCGCGTTCAGCGAGCCCGCCATCGGCGGCAGGCCGGCGGACCGCGATATGGCCGCGCCGAGCCGGGCCGCCGCCTCGGCCCGTAGCCGCTGGTCCTGGACGCCGTCCATGACCCGCACGCCCAGATTCCGGGTCATGCGGCGGACGGCATCGGCGCGTACCAGATGGGGTCGCCCGTCGGGACCCGTCACCCGGAGGGAACCGTCGTCGAGCGGCAGCGCGTCCGGGTCGACCAGCGGCAGCATGTCGCTGAGCACGGCGGTGACGGTGTGCGCCGGGTCGGGCGAGGCGGCGCCGGCGGCGGACGTGCCCCCGCCTGAGACGGGCGGCACGCCACCCGCCCCGACCTGGGAAGGCGTCCCGGCGGGCGTGGTCTGCACGGACGGGGCCGCGCCGGGCGCGACCTGCGGGGGCGTGCCTGTGGGTGTGGTCTGCGCGGTTGGGGCCGCGCCCGGCGCGACCTGTGGAGGCGTCCCGGCGGGGGTCGTCCGCACGGACGGGGCCCCGCCGGCCGCGGCCGGGGGAGCCGTCCCGGCGGGGGTCGTCCGGGGCGGGATTCCGGAAGGGGTGACCTGGGAAGGCGTCGCCGCGGGTGTCACCTGGACGGAGGGCATGCCCGGCATGAACAGCGGCGCCGGACCAGCGGCGGCCACGGCCGGACCCGGGCCGCCCGCCGGAACCACCCCCGTGGCCGGGGCCACTCCAGCGGCCGGGGTGGCGCCCGAGGTCGCGGGCACGCCCGTTCCCGCCGGAGCGGGCGACGGTGACCCCGGCGGCGCCGATGCGTTCGGCGCGCCGGGGACGGGAGCGGAAGCGTTCGGCGCGCCGGGACCGGGAACGTTCGGGGTGCCGGGGACCGGGGCGGACGCGTTCGGCGTGCCGGGACCGGTGACGTTCGGGGTGCCGGGGACGGGTCCGGAAGCGCTCGGATCGCCGGGGACGGGGCCGGCGGCGATCGTCCCCGCGCCGGGCGGTGTCGTGCCGGACGGCGCGGCCGTGGTGGGCGGGGGCGCCTGCTGGGAGGACGCCTGGGCATGGGGATCGAGTCCCTGAGGCGAGGGCGCGCTCTGTCCGGTGCCGGTGCCGGGAGGCGGAGGGCTGCCCGGTCCGGTCTGGTTGGACTGGCTCGCGGCGCTGCTCTGGGCGGAGTGACCGGTGCCCCCGGTCTGGGCAGCCTGGCCCGTCCCCCCTGTCTGGTGGGGCTGGCCCGTGCCCGCGGTCTGGTTGGGCTGGCCCGTCCCTCCGGTCTGGTGGGGCTGGCCCGTGCCCGCGGTCTGGTTGGGCTGGCCCGTCCCTCCGGTCTGGTTGGGCTGGCCCGTGCCGCCGGACTGCGTGGCCTGGCCTGTTCCTCCGGTTTGGGCAGGCTGGCTCGTCCCCCCGGTTTGGGCGGATTGGCCGGTGCCGCTGGTCTGGGCGGGCTGGGCTGTGCCGGACGGAGGGGGGTTGCCGGTGGAGAGGGTGGCCGGAGGGGCGGCGCCGCCGGGGGGCGCGGGGCTCTGGCCGGAGGACCCCGTGAGGGGCTGGCCTGTGCCGGTGCCGGAGGGGCCTGCGGGGCCGGCGTTGGAGGAGGCCGCGGGGCCGGAGGATGCGGGGCTGGAGGATGCGGGGTTGGAGACGGAGGGCGGGGCGGCGCCGGGGGCGGGGGAGGGATTGGTCGCCGGGGCGGTGCTGGAGAGGGTGGTGGCGCGGGCCTGGGCGTCGGCCGTGGTGGCGGCGTGCAGGGTCTGCGCCGGGTGGGTGACCGCGTGGAAGACGTCGGGGTTGAACGGGCTGATCGTCCGCGTGCGGCCGGCGCCGCCCATGAACGCGCCCGCGAGAGCGTCGGGGCCCAGCGCGGTGAGCGGGTTCCACTCGTTGTAGACCACCCCGTTGGCCAGGAAGCTGCCGGCGGGCGAGGCGACCATGTTGTTCAGCCCGGTCTGCATGGCGTCGCGCCCGAACCCGGCCAGCCTGCTGGAGGCCCCCGACCCGTTGCGCGCCAGGTCGTCCAGCCGGTTCAGCATCGGGACGCGCCCGCCGTACCGCGACAGCAGCGGGGCGGCCACCTTCATGCCCGCCACCGCGCCGCCGCCCGCGCCGATCGCCGAGGCGGAGGTCTTGCTCCAGTCCCAGCTCGTGCGGGTGCCCATCTCCATCTGCTTGTGCTGGCTGTAGGCGTCGATGAAGACCTCTTCGCCGATCTCCTCGATGATCTCCCGTCCGAGGTGGCTGGCGAGCATCGTGCGGGCGAGGCTCTGGGCGCCGGTCTGGGCCAGCCGGCCCGCCGCGAGCCGCGCGGTGACGCCGGCGCCGAGGTCGCGCCCGGCGACCGCCGCGAGCCGCTGGAGGATCCGCCAGATGGCCGCGCGGGTGGAGGCGGCGATCGGGCCGAGGAGCGGCACGCCGGCGCCCATGCTGAGCAGCGCGATGGCGGCGGCCGTGACCCCCACCCAGAAGGCAACGTTGATCGAGATCTTGGAGTACTGCGTCTCGCGCGCGAAGTCGTCGACCTGCAGCGCCTTGGCCTGGTGCGCGAGCGCCAGCCCCAGCACGCCTCCGTCGCCTTTGAGCACCTGGTCGGCCTGCTCGACGTACAGCGGAGTGGCGGGAACCTGCCATCCGGCAAGGACGGCCCTGCCGGCGGCGATGCCGGGGTCCACCGACTCCTGCAGCCCGCCGCCGAGCGCCTGGTGCTCCTTGGCGAGCTCCCACAGCAGGCTCTCGCTGGCCCTGGGCCAGCTCTGCCCCGCCGCGATCATGGCGATGAAGGTGTCCACCCAGCCGGGGAGCGACTCGCCCCAGGCGGGGGTGACGTCGGTGGAGGAGGTGCCGCCGATGCCGGGGGACGCCTGCCCGCCGGGGGTGTTGGGGTTGACGTTGGGGTTGCCGCCGTGCGCCACGTCATTCCCGTCCGGTCGCCGGGGTCAAATGCTCAGGGTGGTGCCGGCCTGGGCCTTGTCCGTGCGGCGCGTGTTACCGACGGCCGTGCGGACCTTGCCGCCCACCTCCTCGACGTCCTGCATGACCATCTCGCCGATGCGGGCGAGCATCTCGGGACTGGCGTCCTTGATGTAGGCCGTGTGGAAGGACGCGCCGGCGGAGTCGTCGCCCCAGGGCGCCGCCGCGACGAGCCGCTGGATGCGCGCCTGGCCCTCCTTCAACGCGCGGGTGATGCCGCTGGTGGCGGCGTCCCACTGGGCCAGCGCCTGGACGGCGGTGGGGGCGTGGACGTCGACGTTCTCCGGCATCGCGGGTCACCGCCTTCCGAGCATCTGCTGAGCCATCTGCTCCAGCACGCTGTCGAGGTCTCCGTCGAGGTGGGCTCTCATCTGCTCGCGGGGGACCAGCGGTGCGAACAGCTCGATGACCTCCGCCTGCGCCTTCGTGGCGGCCCGCCGCACCGTCGCGGTGATGGAGTCGGCGAGCTCGCGGGAGTCGGGCCGCCGGTAGATGCGCGGGTCGATGTCGAGGCGGATGAGGTCGCCGCGCGCTCCGACGGTGGCGGCGATCAGCCCGTCCTCGGACTTCTCCGTGACCTGTACGGCGCGGGCCCTGCGGTGCGTCTCGGGCGCCTGTTCCTGAAGGCGCATGAAGGCGGCGCGGAGCTCCTCGGCATAAGCCCGCATCTCGGCCGCGTCCCCACCGGCGAATCCCTCCACATGACCTCCCCGAGCACCTGTCCCCACGGTGCCAGGTGCTTAACGGCACCGTAACCGTGCCCTAACTCCAGGGAAACAGTCGCTTGATCGGACATTGTGACATTCCGGGATTTAACTCGGCAAGCGTTGTGCGTCGAATCCGGCTTTTCTTCCGCATTGCCGGTTATGCGAGTATTCCGGTCCGTCGTATCACCAGAAAACGGACACGGCGTTCCCCCGCCCTCGCTGAGGTCACAGGTCCAGGAGAACGGCCTGCTCATGAAGGTCGGCGACCTCGTCCTGGGACACCCAGGCCCGGTGGACGCCCCGCTCGACCCGCTCGAACCCGAGCGCCCGCGCCACCGGCAGCAGCCCCCCGGTGTACTCGACCAGCAGCTCGCCCTCGCGCTCGGCGCGCACCTGGCAGGGCGCCCCGCGCCACAGGCAGGCCGTCGTCACGAAGACGACCCGCTCGCACTCGCCCGCCGGCACCGGCCGCACGTGACGATCGGGAGCGACCGGCTCGAAGCCGTCCACCGGCCCGGCGGCGCGCAGCCGCATCCACAACCCGTCCGGACGCGGGTCGGGGGCGGCCTCGTACTCCTCACCCCGCCAGCGGACGCGGTAGCCGTGCCACCTCACCGCGCCCGCCCTTCACCGGGACCGCCGAGGCCGCCGGGACCGCCGGGGCCGCCGGGACCGCCGGGGCCGCCGGGGCCGCCGGGGCCGCCGGGGCCGCCGGGACCGCCGGGACCACGGGGAGCGCCGGGAGCGCTCCACTCCTCCTCGGGCTGGCCTTCTTCCTCGCTGAGAAGGCTCCCCTCCTCAGCGAGGAGGCCCCACTCCTCACCTGGAGGGGCGGCGGTCGGCGGCGCGGCCTGGACCAGCAGCCAGCGCTCCAGGTCGCCGTCGTACACCGCGCGGCGGTGCTGCACCCCGGCGTCGGTCAGTTCCCAGATCTCGGCGCCGTGCGGCAGGCCGACGCCGTCCACCTTGTACTCGCGGATCACCTGGTCGACGTTCGGCGCCAGCCCGAGGCCGACGAACGGCGGCTCCTCGATGAACAGGCCCTCCACGGCCGCCCTGCTCTCCTCGTCCACGCCGCCGTAGGGCGTGCGGTAGAGGTTCAGCCCCACGGCCGCCCACCGCAGCAGGTTCACCGAGCCCTCGTCGGTGAGCACCCCGTCCACCTCCGCCATGCCGAGCGCGTCGGCCAGCACGGCGGGGGTCGCGATGTGCGCCACGTCCAGCGCGCGGTGGCAGTACCCCGACACCCGGGTCTCCCCTTCGGCCAGGTACGCGTACAGGTCGCGGGGCGTCAGCGGCTTCTGCACGACCGGCAGGCCCGCGCCGGGGTCGGCAAGACGCTCCTCGGCCAGGGAGGGGACGGCGAGCCTGGCCACCGTGCCGGACCGCAGGAAGAAGTGCACGGGGAGCCCGGGGTTGACCGCCAGCCCCCAGCGCGGGTCCGGCCAGCCCGCGGCCAGCTCGGGCAGCGTGACGACGCGGTGGTGCGCGGTGACCTCGCCGATGCCGGCCCGCATGGCCCGCGCGGAGGTGTAGGCGAGAATCCAGGTGCCCTCGGCGTCCGACGCGGTGGGCCAGGCCACCGGCTCGCGCCCGGCGGCGGCCGCCGGGCTGACCGGAAGGGCGAGCTGTGCCAGGCGGAGCAGGCCGAGGCACAGGGCCAGGTCTCCGGCCGCGAACGCCGAGCCGAGGCCCTCTTCGAACGCACCCGCCGGCTCCCACCCCTCCACGGCGATCACTCTAGTGCGGCGCGCGTCCCCGGGATCAGTCGTGCGGCAGAGCGCCCGCGGGCGGGGGCTCCGCGACCAGGGGGGCCATCAGCGACTCGGCCCGGTCGGCGGCGTCGGCCTCGGCTCGCCTGGCGGCCACCAGGATCGCCTCGGCCAGCGCCTCGGACCCGAGCCGCATGGCGCGCGGGTCGATGCGCAGGGCCACCAGGGAACCGCCGGGAAGCGCCTCCACGATCACGCGGCCGTCCTCGGCCTCGCCCCGTCCACGCGTCTCCGACAGTCGCCGCCCGACCGCCTCGAACCTCGCCGACTGCGCCGCGAGCGCCTCCAGCACCTCGTCCACCTCGGGGTCGCCGGTGGGGGAGTACGGTCCGCCGTTGGTCGTCATACGCTCATCTTTCGCTTCGCGGTACGAGACGAGGCCCGGCCGCCGGTGCGGGCCGAGCCTCGTCGGGGATGGACGATCGGGTGGGTCAGCCGCAGTTGCCGAACGGCGCCGCGGTGGAGCCGCTGCCCGCGCTGCCGCTGAAGCGCACGCACTTGCCCTTGCCCTGCATGACCACCGGTCCGGCGTAGTACTTGAACGACCCGCTCTCGCTGACCGGGGCGGAGCCCTGCACCTCCAGCGTCGCCGACACCGGGCTGAGCACGCCGATGTTCTGCGTCTTCATGGTGACCACGCAGTTGAAGCCGGTGGCGAGGTTGTAGAGCTGGTAGGTGACGCCGCCGGTGAACGCGCTCTGCCGCTGGACGGCGAAGCCGGTGCCCTTGCCCGACCCGTTGCACACCTGCTGCGGGGTGAAGGGGTTGGTGACCGGCTTCGGAGCCGGCGTCGCCGTGGCGGTGCGGGTGACGGTCGGCCTCGGGGTCGGCGTCCGGGTGACCGTCGGCCTGGCCGACACGCTGGGCCGCGGGCTCCACACGTGCGGGGGCCGCGGCGTGAACGACCTGGACACGCTCGGGGTGGGCCGCGGCGACGGGGAGCTCGGGTGCGGGGACGCCGGGCCGGAGGTGGTGGGCGTCGGGCTCGGCGTGGGCGTGGGCACCAGGCTCAGCGGCCCGCTCGGCGACGGCGAAGGCGTCGGGCTGCCCGGGCCGGAGGGGTCCGGGGTGGGGGTGACCGACGGCTGCGGCGACTGGTCGGGCCCGGACGGGCTGGGCGTGGGGGTCGGCTCCGCGGACGGGCTGACCACCGGGCTCGGCGTCATGGTGACGGTGACCGTCGGCACCGGGGTCGGCGACGACCGCGTGGGCGTCGGCGGGGCCGACGGGATCGGCGGCGGGGTGAACTGCGGGCCGGGCGAGAAGTTCGGGATGTTCGCCGCGGGGCTCGACGTCGTCAGCTGCATCGGGTAGACGCCGGTCTGCTGCGGAGCGGGGGAGCCGGCCCACGGCACGGTGACCTGCGGGCGCGGCGCGGTGCTCTCGCCGACGCCTCCGACGCCCGCGACGTCGCCCAGGCCGCCGGACGGCTCGGGGACGTTCGTGCCGCCGGCCTGTCCCTCGGCCGCGACCCGGCCGATCTGCTGGCTGCTGCCCGCGTAGTGGCCGGCGCCCCACAGACCGAGGCCGGACAGGCCGATCACGACGCCGACACCCGCGGCCAGGCCGACGGGGAAGTGGGCGCCGGTCCTTTTGCGCGCCGGCGCGGCGGGCGGCGCCTCGCCTCCGGCGGCGGCCGGCAACTCGGGCCGCGCGGGTTCCTCCGACGGGAGGGCGGGGGCGCCCCACACCGGCGGGGCCGGCGGCTGCGGCTCGGCCGCGTACACCGTCGGGGGCAGACTCTCCGTGCCCTGCGGGACGACGGCCGGAGGCGGCGCGGCCGAGCCGCCCGCCTCCATCAACGTGTGCTGCGGCGGGTCACCCGCGGGTCCCGCCGGACCGGCCTGACCCGCGGGCCCGGCCTGGCCGGCCGGGACGGTCGGCGTGCTGGAGGAGGACGCGCCGGGGACGCCAGGGACGGGGATGCCGACGAGGGGCGCGCCGGGAACGGGCGCGGCCGGGATCGCCGGGGCGGGCGGGGCCGCCTTCTCCTCGCCGAGCAGCCACAGCATCGCGCCCTGGGCGGTGGGCCGCTCGGCGGGCATCTTGGCCAGGCAGGAGCCCACGACGTCGCGCAGCGGCGCGGGAAGGCCGCCGAGGTCGGCGCGGGCCGTGGCGATCGCCTCGGCGTCCTCGCCGAACGGCTCGGCGCCGGTCGCGGCGAACACCATCGTGCCCGCCCAGGCGAACAGGTCGGCGGCGGGGCCGGTGGGCTCGCCGCGCACCTGCTCGGGGGAGCGGTAGGCCGTCTCGCCGAGGCCGAAGTCGCAGACGCGGGGGCCGTCGGCGGACAGCAGGACGTTGTCGGGGGTGAGGCCGCGGTGGGCGATGCCGGCCAGGTGGACGGCGGTGAGCGCCGTCAGCGTGCCGACGGCGACGCGCTCGAGGGCGTCGCCGGTCAGCGGGCCGTCCAGTTCGACGGCCTCGCGGAGCGAGCGGCCCTCGACGTGCTCGCGCACCACGTAGGCGCGCTCGCCGATCCAGCCCGCGTCGACGCTGCGCACCGCGTAGGCGCTGGACACCCGCTGGGCGGCGGACAGGTCGTCGACCACCCGCGCGCGGGCCTCGTCGCCGGCCTCCGGCCACGGGGGCAGCAGCTTGACGACGAACAGCCGGCCGGGCTCGCCCGTGGCGGAGGAGGGGGCGGACTCGGCGGTCGTTCCGGTCGCGGCGGCGCTCTCGCCCTGGGGGCCGGCCTCGGCGGGGGCCTCGGCCTCGGCGGCTGTGGGCGCGGCCGCTGCGATCGGCGCTTCACCGGAGAGGCGGCCAAGGTAGACGACGCCCCGGGTTCCCTCACCCAGTCGCCCGAGAAGCGTGTACGCGCCCACCTGCTTGGGGTCATCCGGCAGCAACGACTGCATGTCCTTTATCGCCTTCCCCTGTGGATCATCTCAAGCCCCTGGAGATCTCAAGCATCATGACACCACATGTTTGAGTCGCACTTAACGTAATTTGTCACGTCTGCATCACATGTTACGGTTTCGTTGATCTTGGGGGCGGGGAAACGGATAGGGCGATTCATCTCATCCCGTACAAGCGCTTCCGTCCCGCCACTTCACCCGGGCTTTCCACCCCTCGTGCCGTGCCCGCTCGCCTCTCGCGCCGTGTCGCCTGCCTCTCGCGCCGGGTCCGCCGCTCACTCGCCTGGGGTCACCGCGCGGCCGGGCCGCCACCCGCGGCGGCGCCCCATGGGGATGACGACGCCCACGGCCGCCACCAGCCCCGCCGCGAGCACCGCGATCACCGCCACCGCGGCGGAGACGTTGATCGCCTCCTGGTCCGGAGGCCGCGGCCTGGTCACGATCGTCGAGGGAAGCGCCTGGGCCGGGCGGGGCGCGATGGCCACCACCTCGGACGGCAGGATCTCCGACACCGCCATCAGCGGGTTCACCATGCCCGCGCCGGTCCCCGTGCCCGACGCGCCGTCGGCGGTGATCTCGATGCGCCGCCGCACCCGCACGTTGTCCAGTTCCGGATGCCGCGCGCGCACCAGGGCCGCCACCCCGGCCACGTACGGCGCGGCGTAGCTGGTGCCCTCCAGGTCCTGGCGGTAGGCGCCGCCCGGCCAGGTGCTGGTGATCTCCTGACCCGGCGCGATCACCGAGACCGGCGTCACGGAGTTGGAGAAGTCGTTGCGCCTGCCGTCCGGGCCGGCCGAGCCGACCGACAGCACGCCCGGGTAGGAGGCCGGGTAGACGGCGGCGGGGGTGCCGTCCTCCTTCCTGATGTTCCCGGCGGCGGCCACGATGACGACGTCCTTGGCCAGCGCGTACTCGACGGCCGCCTTCAGGTCGGGCTGGTCGCTGGTCTGGACGGAGATGTTGACGACCTGGGCGCCCAGGTCGGCCGCCTGCTTGATGCCCTGGGCCAGCAGCGCCACGTCCCCGCGCTCGCTGTTGGTCTGCTTGATGGAGATGAGCCGGGCCTTGGGCGCCACGCCCGCGAACGGGATGTCCTTCCTGTCCGCGCCGGCGATGATGCCGGCCACCGCCGTGCCATGGCCGACGCAGTCGAGCGGGCCGGTGCCGGTCAGGTCGACGGACCGGGCGACCCGGACCTGAGGGTGACGCGTGTCCACCCCGCTGTCGACCAGCGCCACGGTCACGCCTTCGCCCTTGGTGAGCGGCCAGACCCCGGTGAACGCCAGCCGCCGCTGCGCCCACGACTCGCCGACCTTGAGGCCGCCGTGCGGCGGCGAGCACTGCTCCGGCGCGCGCATGGCCATCGTGAGCGCCGCGGCCGCCGCGTCCGGTCCGGTGGCGAGCGCGAGCGCCAGCGCGCCGGCGAGGATTCCCCGAGCGACCATGCATCAGCTCCATCTCCCGGCGAGGCGACGCCGGCCGCCTCCCGCGGGACGACCGCCGGCGTCCGGCGCACCTGTCCGAATACGACGGAGAAGCCTAGCCAATGGCAGGTCACCGATTGCCGGATATATCGAGTGACGACCGCTTTTCCAGCGTTGATCACCCTGCGCACAGGAAAGGTGTCCTTGCGTATTGAATGGACCGTGCTAATTACCGGAAATGCCATTTCCCGGCTCGCCCCGCCCCTGCCTGGGCCAAGAGGCGGGGGGTGGGGGCGCCCGACCGGAGCAGGAGCGATCGCGACGCATGACGGACCCGTACCACGGGCCGGTGACCGCGGGGCCGCCCAGTAGCCTGATGCCCGTGACCGACACCATCCTCGGCGCCGAGGACAGCAAGATCATCACATTGGCCCGCGCCGCCCGCGCCCGCAACGGGACGGCCCAGGGCGCCGCCGTCCGCGACGAGACCGGGCGCACCTACACCGCGACCAACGTGGACCTGCCCTCGCTGCGGCTGTCCGCGATCCAGGTCGCCGTGGCCATGGCCGCCTCCAGCGGGGCGGTCTCCCTGGAGGCCGCCGCCCTCGTCACCGACGAGGAGGAGCCCGGCGACCAGGACATGGCGGTCGTCCAGGACCTCGGCGACGCCATCCTCTTCCTCGCCGCCCCCGACGGCGCCCTCAAGGGCCGCTACCGCTGACCCGCCAGGCTCGCGAGGGGGGCCCGCCCGGCCGGTGAAGGGCTCCGCCCGGCCCGTGACGGGGCCCGTCGTCCCGGTGGCGGGGAGGGGCGGTCGCTCTGATCGGGGACAATAGGTGGCGTGAGTTCCTCAGCCGCTGAGTTCCGTGCCGGGTTCGCCTGCTTCGTCGGCAGGCCCAACGTCGGCAAGTCGACGCTGATGAATGCGCTGGTCGGCGCCAAGGTGGCGATCACCTCCTCCAAGCCGCAGACGACCCGCCGCGCCATCCGCGGCATCGTCAACAGGCCCGCCGCCCAGCTCGTCATCGTCGATACGCCGGGCCTGCACCGGCCCCGCACCCTGCTCGGCGAGCGGCTCGACAGCCTCGTGCTGTCCACCCTGACCGAGGTCGACGTCATCGGCTTCTGCGTGCCCGCCAACGAGGAGATCGGCAAGGGCGACCGGTTCATCGCCGAGAAGCTCGCGGCCGTTAAGAAGACCCCCGTGGTCGCCGTGGTGACCAAGTGCGACCTGGCCTCCCGCGAGCAGATCGCCTCCCGTCTGCTCGACGTCTCGCGCCTGGCGGACTTCGCCGAGATCGTCCCGGTCTCCGCCCAGTCGGGGGAGCAGCTCGACGTGCTGGGCGACCTGCTGATCGAGCGCCTCCCGCACTCCCCGCCGCTCTACATGGACGGTCAGCTGACCGACGAGCCCGAGCAGGTGCTGGTCGGCGAGCTGATCCGCGAGGCGGCTCTCGAAGGCGTGCGCGACGAGCTTCCCCACTCGATCGCCGTCGTCGTCGAGGAGATGACTCCGCGGGAGGGCCGCGACGACCTGCTCGACGTGTACGCGCACATGTTCGTCGAGCGCCCGTCCCAGAAGGCCATCGTCATCGGCCCCAAGGGCGCCCGGCTCAAGGACGTCGGCACCCGCGCCCGCAAGCAGATCGAAGCCCTCCTCGGCACTCACGTCTACCTCGACCTGCGCATCAAGGTGGCCAAAGACTGGCAACGCGACCCCAAACAGCTCCGCCGCCTGGGCTTCTACGACTGATCCTCGCCCAAGACGCCCGATGTCCCTTCCCAAGGCCCCGGGCCTGCTCGGACGCGTCCGTCAGTCACCGTCCTTGAAGGGCGCGGTCGCCTGTGCGGCGCCCCAGGTGAGGCGGGAGCGCAGGGTGGGGGCGTCGGGGGCGAGGGCGGAGATCAGCGTGCCGGGCCCGGCGAGGGGGAGGACGGCGCAGCCCTCGGCGAGCACGGCGCCGCTCCCCTCCGCGCCGGACGAGGACGAGGCCGCACCGGCGGCCGGCGCGGTGCGGGCCGGTTCGCCCGGCCGCGAGGCGGTCGGGACCCGCGGGCGGGCGAAGGCCGGGCCGGTGAGCAGGACGTTGCCGACGCAGCGGGCGTCGCCGTACACCGCGGGGCTGCCGTCCTCGGCGGGGTCCCCGACCACGAAGTCCTGACGGAGCAGAGGCACGCCGTCGATGGTCGCGTCGAAGCGGGCGTGGCAGCGCCCCGGCGGCTCGCCGTACCGGCCGAAGGCGATCTCCTCGCGCCACGACACCGACGCGCCCTCCGCCAGGGTCAGACGGACGATCACGCGATGGTCGCATCCGGCCGCCAGGACCGTCGGTTCCGGGGCGTACACCAGCGTCGCCCCCGCGCCGACCCGGGCCCGCACCACCATGACCGACTCTCCGTCCCCCGGCAGGACGAGCGTGCTCGCCACCGAGGCGATGGTGAGGCGCGTTCCCGGGGCGACGTCGATCTCCAGCGTGAGACGGTCGCCGCCGAGCGGCCCGGCGGCGGTCGAGACAAGGTGCACCGTGTCCGGCCCGGTCTGCCGCAGGGTCAGCGGCGGGTCCGAGCGCAGCGTCCCGAGTACGGTGCGCCCACCGGAGGACTCGGTGCCCACCGCCGCCCGCGCCTCGAACCCGCGCCGCCCGGCGCCCGGTGGCCGCGCCTGCGGTCCCGGCCGGTCGGCGGCCGGGGGCGCGGACCTCTGCCGTGCGGTGTCCGGTGGCCGGGCGCCCGGGTCGTGGTGGCCGGTGCCCGGGGGCCGCGGGCGCAGGACGGGGTGGGTGGTCTCGTGCATGGGCGGGGTGGGTCAGGCGTTCGGGGCGGGGATGGCGGGGCCGTGGGGGTGGGAGCGGGCGTGCGACCACGACTGGACCACCCCGTGCACCCACTCGGCCACGGCGTACACCTCCGGCACCTCCCTGATCGAGGTGAACAGCACCGGTTTGCCGTCGCGGACGGCCGCCGCGTCCCTGGACATCACGGTCAGATCGGCTCCCACGTGTTTCGCCAGGTCGGTCTTGTTGACCACCAGCAGGTCGGCCGAGGTGACGCCGGGGCCGCCTTTGCGCGGCACCTTGTCCCCGCCCGACACGTCGAGCACGAAGATCTGCTGGTCGGCGAGTCCCCGGCTGAAGGTGGCGGTCAGATTGTCGCCGCCGCTCTCGACGATCACCAGGTCCAGCGGTCCGTGGCGTTCCTCCAGGGTCTCGACGGCGTCGATGTTGGCGGCGATGTCGTCGCGGATCGCGGTGTGCGGGCAGCAGCCGGTCTGCACGGCCACGATGCGCTCGGGGTCGAGGACGCCGGCCCTGCGCAGGAAGTCGGCGTCCTCGGTGGTGTAGATGTCGTTGGTGACCACGCCCAGCCGCAGCACCGGGCCGAGCGTGCGGCACAGCGCGGCGACCAGCGCCGTCTTGCCGCTTCCTACCGGGCCGCCGACGCCGAGGCGCAGCGCCCTTCCGTGGGGGTCAGAGGACGGGTGACGGTCCTCGTGGTTAGCTGACAAAGAGCCGTACCTCCGTGCGTAGGTGCTGTTCGGCCAGCAGGTCGAGTGCGGGAGCGGCGTGCGCGGGAAGGCCTTCCCACGCGGTGCGGAAGACGGCCTCGCCGGCCGGGCCCGGGGCGTGCGCCGGGGCCGCCTCCGCGGCGGCCGTGCGGGCGACGCCGGACAGGTCCGGCACGAGGCCGGCGAGCACCCGGTGCACGACGACGGGGTCGAGCCCGAGCAGCCGGACGGCCGCGGTGGCCGGTCCGGTGATCGAGGTGTACGCGGCGGCCAGCGCCGCGTCGTGGGGCGAGCAGCCGGCGGCGGCGGCCACCGCGCCGAGCGCGATCGGGTGGTGGGCGCCGTCGGGGACGGCGCGCGCGAGGGTGTCCAGGACGGCGGAGGGCCAGATGCGGCGGGCGCTTCGCAGCAGCAGCCTGCCCTGAGTGCGAGCCGCGTTCCGCTGCGCGGGCGAGGCCGTACGGGCGTCGGCCTCCGCGTCCAGCTCCCGCCACGCCCGCTCGTCGACATCGGGGTCGTCGGCGACGTCGGTGGGGGTCGCGAGGGCGCAGGCGGCGGCGGAGAGGGCGGCGGCCACCAGGCCTGAGGTGGCGAGCCGGCCACGGAGGAACCGCGCCAGTTCCTCCGGGCCGGTGATCGCCCCGATGCGTACCGCCTGCTCCGCGCCCCCGGAGTGGCCGTGGCCACCGGCCGGGAGCCGGGAGTCGGCGAGAAGCAGCAGCGCCGCGTCCATGACCAGAGCCCGGTCAGAACAGGAAGTAGCGCTGGGCCATGGGAAGCTCCACGGCCGGGGCCGGCTCGATGAGCTCCCCCTCGACGCGGACCGCGAAGGTGTCGGGGTCCACCTCGATGTCGGGGAGCGCGTCGTTCAGCGGCATGGACTCCTTTCGGCGCGTGCGCACGTCGGCGACCGGCGCCAGCCGCCGGTTCACCCGCAGCCGGTCCGCCAGGCCGCCCTCGATGGCGAGCGGCGCGACGAAGTGCAGGGACGTGGCCGCGGCGGTGACCGGTGCGGCGCCGAACATCGGCCGCGGCATGACGGGCTGGGGGGTGGGGATGGAGGCGTTGGCGTCGCCCATCTGCGCGTAGGCGATGACGCCGCCCTTGACGACGAGCTGCGGCTTGACCCCGAAGAACGCCGGCTCCCACAGAACCAGGTCGGCGAGCTTGCCGACCTCCACCGAGCCGACGTGCGCGTCCAGCCCATGGGCGATGGCCGGGCAGATCGTATATTTCGCCACATAGCGCTGGGCGCGCAGATTGTCGGCACGGCCGTCGCCGGGCAGCGGCCCCCTGCGCCGCTTCATCACGTGCGCGGTCTGCCAGGTACGGATGATCGTCTCGCCCACCCGTCCCATCGCCTGCGAGTCGGACCCGATCATGGAGATGGCCCCGATGTCGTGCAGGACGTCCTCGGCGGCCATCGTCGTCGGCCGGATGCGCGACTCGGCGAAGGCCAGGTCCTCCGGCACTGACGGGTTGAGATGGTGGCAGACCATGAGCATGTCGAGGTGCTCGTCGAGGGTGTTGACGGTGTGCGGGCGCGTCGGGTTCGTCGAGGACGGCAGCACGTTCGCGTGCCCCGCGACGCGGATGATGTCGGGCGCGTGCCCGCCCCCCGCGCCCTCGGTGTGGTAAGCGTGGATCCCGCGGCCGCCGATCGCGCCCAGCGTCGACTCCACGAACCCGGCCTCGTTCAGCGTGTCGGTGTGGATGGCGACCTGCACGCCGGTGGCGTCCGCGACCCGCAGGCACGCGTCGATGGCCGACGGCGTCGTCCCCCAGTCTTCGTGCAGCTTGAACCCCGAGGCGCCGGCCCTGAGCTGTTCCAGCAGCCCTTCCTCGCTGACGGTGTTGCCCTTGCCGAGCAGCGCCACGTTGACCGGCATGCCGTCCATCGACTCCAGCATCCGGGCCAGGTACCACGTGCCGGTGACGGTGGTCGCCTTGGTGCCCTCGGCAGGACCGGTGCCGCCGCCGATGACGGTGGTCACCCCGGCGGCGAGCGCCTCGTCCACGATCTGCGGGCAGATGAGGTGGACGTGCGAGTCGACCGCCCCGGCGGTGATGATCCTGCCGTTGCCCGCCAGGATCTCGGTGGAGGGGCCGATCACCAGGTCGGGGTGGACGCCGTCCATGGTGTCGGGGTTCCCCGCCTTGCCGATGGCGACGATGCGTCCGTCCCTGACCCCGATGTCGGCCTTGACCACGCCCCAGTGGTCCAGGATGACCGCCCCGGTGATCACCAGGTCGGGGGCGCCCTCGGCACGCGTCGTCCTGGCCTGGCCCATGGACTCGCGGATCACCTTGCCGCCGCCGAAGACCACCTCGTCGCCGGCGCCCTGGCGTCCCTGGGACAGGTCGTCGGAGATCTCGACGAACAGGTCGGTGTCCGCCAGCCGGATGCGGTCGCCGGTCGTCGGGCCGTACAGCGCGGAGTACCGAGAGCGCTCGATCGACGGACGCGGCTCAGTCATCGGACTCTCCCTCGCTCGTGCGGGCGCCCGGCTCGGACGGGCCTTCGCCCCCCGCGCCGGCGTCCGTGTACGCCGTGCGGGCGTCCAGCGGGCCGGCCCATTCGGGGCGCAGACCCGGGACGACGCGCCGCCCGGCGATCGGCACGAGCGTCACGTCCCGCTCGATGCCCGGCTCGAACCTGACCGCGGTGCCGGCGGGCACGTCCAGCCGCATCCCCCAGGCCGCCTCCCGGTCGAAGCCGAGACCGGGGTTGGCGGCGGCGAAGTGGTAGTGCGACCCCACCTGGACGGGCCGGTCGGCGGTGTTCACCACGCGCAGCACCAGGCGCTCGCGCCCGGGGTTGAGCGGGATGGGCTCCTCGGCGTGGACGATCTCTCCGGGCGTCATCGGGCCGGGCGTCATCGGGCCGGGCGTCATCGGGCCGGGCGTCATCGGGCCGGGCGTCATCGGGCCGGGCGTCACAGGATCGGCCGGTGGACGGTGACGAGCTTGGTGCCGTCGGGGAAGGTCGCCTCGATCTGGACCGATTCGAGCATCTCGGGGATCCCTTCCATGACGTCCTCGCGGCGCAGCACCTTGCGGCCCGCCTCCATCAGGTCGGCGACGGTGCGGCCGTCCCGCGCGCCCTCGAGCAGGAACGAGGCGATGATCGCGGTGGCCTCGGGATGGTTCAGGCGCAGACCCCGGGCCTGGCGGTCGCGCGCGACGCCCGCCGCGACGTGGATGAGCAGGCGTTCCTGTTCGTGTGGGGTGAGCCGCATGGCCGGACCCTAGGCAACCGTCGTTTCGGTGACGTGTCGCCCGCATTTCCGGTCTGTGTCGGACGCGACGGCGCCCGCGTATTCACCCGTCCGGCGATTCAGAAGCCCATTTCACGGCGAAGAGGGTCGGCCACGGCGTACCCATCCGACCCTAAACGGCCGGCACCGGAACGGCCAATACGGCCGCGCCTTACAGTCCCTTCGCGTTGACCCGGTGAAGAGCCGGTAAACGGCAATTAACAATCGCGACGTTCACGGGAAACGTGACTCGATCACCTTGGCGGCAGACGGGTCGGTGCGGGGGCCGGTATCGGCAAGGAGGAGTAATTGCGGAATTCAGCTTGGCGCATCGGGGCCGCCGCGGCGGTCCTGGCAACCGGGCTCGCGGCCTGCGGTGGTCAGCCATCGACGACCACGGGCGGCACCGCCGCGTCGGGCGGGAGCGACACCATCAAGGTGGGCCTCCTGCACTCGCTCAGCGGCACCATGGCGATCAGCGAGGTCACCGTCCGTGACTCCGAGCTGCTGGCCGTCGAGGAGATCAACAAGGCCGGCGGCGTACTGGGCAAGCAGCTCGTGCCCGTCGTCGAGGACGGCGCGTCCGACTGGCCGACCTTCGCCGAGAAGGCCACCAAGCTGATCGCGCAGGACAAGGTCGCCACCGTGTTCGGCGGCTGGACCTCGGCCAGCCGCAAGGCCATGCTCCCCGTTTTCGAAAAGCGCAAGGCGCTGCTGTGGTATCCCGTGCAGTACGAGGGGCTGGAGAGCTCGCCGTACATCTTCTACACCGGCGCCACCACCAACCAGCAGATCGTCCCGGGCCTTGACTATCTCAAGGAAAAGGGCAAGAAGAAGATCTTCCTGGTCGGCAGCGACTACGTTTTCCCGCGCACCGCGAACAAGATTATCAAGGCGTACGCGGCGGCGAACGGAATGCAGGTCCTCGGCGAGGAGTACACCCCGCTCGGGCACACCGAATACAGCACGCTCGTGAACAAGGTCGTCCAGGCGAAGCCGGACGCGGTGTTCAACACGCTGAACGGCGACAGCAACGTCGCCTTCTTCAAGCAGCTGAAGAGCGCGGGGGTGGGCGCCGACGCCATGCCCGTCATGTCGGTCAGCGTGGCCGAGGAGGAGGTCAAGGGCATCGGCGTGGACAACATCGCCGGCCACCTCGTCGCCTGGAACTACTACCAGACCACCGACAACCCGGCCAACGCCAAGTTCGTGGCGGCGTTCAAGGCCAAGTACGGCGCCGACCGGGTGACCTCCGATCCGATGGAGGCCGGCTACAACTCGGTCTACCTGTGGGCCGAGGCGGTCAAGAAGGCCGGGACGACCGACGTCGAGGCCGTGAAGAAGGCCGCGGGCGGCATCACGCTGGACCGGCCCGAGGGCGCGGTCACCATCGACGGCGAGAACCAGCACATGTACAAGACGGCGCGCATCGGCGTCGTGGAGCCGGACGGCCAGATCAAGGAGGTCTGGAACTCCGGCAAGCCGATCAAGCCCGACCCGTATCTGAAGACCTACTCCTGGGCCGGCGGCCTCACCTGATCGCCATGGACGGCACGGCCGGGCGGGGAGCGGTCCCCCGCCCGGCCCCCCGACGGGACACCGGGCCAGGTCCGCACCGCGGGACCCCGGGCCTGGCCCCACGACGGGACACCAGACCTGGCCCCCGACGGGCCAGCGGACCCGGTGCCCGTGACCGGACACGCCAAGGACACGGCTGCGCGAGGAGCACCCATCAGTGACAGCGAGACGGCCGCTCGGCGGCACGCGGAATCGGCGGGGAAGGCAAGGGAGGTGAGCCCCGGATGGAGGCCATAGTCAACCAGCTGCCCATCGGCCTTTCGATCGCGGCCGTGCTGCTGCTCATCGCACTCGGCCTGACGTTCACGTTCGGCCAGATGGGCGTCATCAACATGGCGCACGGCGAGTTCATCATGGCGGGCGCGTACACCGCCTACCTGCTGCAGGACTGGGCGGGACGGCAGGCGGTGCTGGTCGCGCTGCCGGTCGCGTTCGCCGTGGCCGGGGTCATGGGGCTGATCCTTGAGCGGCTGGCCATCAGGCACTTCTACGGCCGCCCCCTGGACACCCTGCTGCTGACCTGGGGCGTCAGCCTGGTCCTGCAGCAACTCGCCCGCGACCTGTTCGGCGCGCCCAACGTCCAGGTGCAGGCGCCGGCGTGGTTGCAGGGCGGCATCGGCATCCTGCCCTACAACCGGCTGTTCATCTTCGCCCTGGCCGTCGGCAGCGTCGTGGCGATCTGGGCGTACATGAACCGCACCTCGCAGGGGCGGCGCATGCAGGCGGTCATGCAGAACCGGCAGCTCGCCGCGGTGAGCGGCATCAACACCGGGCGGGTGGACCAGCGCACGTTCTTCATCGGCTCCGGCCTGGCGGGCATCGCCGGGGTGGCGCTCACGCTGATCGGGCCGGTCGGCCCGGCGCTCGGGACCTACTACATCGTGGACGCGTTCCTCGTCGTGGTCGCCGGCGGCCTCGGGCAGCTGCGCGGCGCGGTGATCGCGGCCGTCGCCCTGGGCCTGCTGAACTCCTACGCCGAGTTCTGGACCAACGCGAGCCTGGCCAAGGTCATCGTCCTGGTGGTGATCATCGGATTCCTGCAGGTGCGCCCGCAGGGACTGTTCGTGCTGAGAGCGAGGGCCCTCACATGACCGACCGGCTCAAGGGCCCGGCGGTGTTCACGCTGGTCGCCGTGCTCGCCCTGGTGGTCGCTCCGATGCTGCTGGAGCCGTTCCGCCTGGGGCTGCTGGCCAAGTACCTCTGCTTCGGCATCGTCGCGCTCGGCATCGGCCTGGCCTGGGGGCAGGGCGGCATGCTCACCTTGGGCCAGGGGGTGTTCTTCGGGCTCGGCGGCTACGCGATGGGCATGTACCTCAAGCTGCACGACGCGGGCGGCGACCTGCCGGACTTCATGGTGTGGAGCGGGGTGGAGAAGCTGCCCGCGCTGTGGGCGCCGTTCGAGAACCCGCTGTTCGCCATCGCCTTCGCCGTCGCCGGGCCGGTGCTGCTGGCCGTGCTGCTCGGCGCGCTGGTGTTCCGGCAGCGGGTCCGCGGCGCCTACTTCGCGATCCTGACGCAGGCCCTGGCCGCCGCCACGGTGATCCTGCTGGTCGGGCAGCAGGGGCTGACCGGCGGCACCAACGGCCTGACCAACTTCTTCGACCTGTTCGGCCAGGACCTGGCGGCCGACCAGACGCAGCGCGGGCTGTACCTGGTGGTGGCGGCGGTCCTCGGCGTGCTGTACCTGCTGGCCTGGCAGCTCGTGCGCAGCCGGTTCGGCCGGCTGCTGGTCGCGGTCAGGGACGGCGAGGACCGCGTGCGGTTCCTCGGCTACAACCCCGCCACCGTCAAGACCGTCACCTTCGCGGTGTCGGCGGGCATGGCGGGGCTGGCCGGGGCGCTGTTCGTGCCGGTCGTCGGCATCATCTCGCCCGCCCTGCTCGGGGTGGTGCCCTCGCTGGAGCTGGTGGTCGCCGTGGCGGTCGGCGGCCGGTTCTCCCTGGCAGGGGCGGTGCTGGGCGCGGTGCTGATGGGATACGCCAAGACGGCCTTCAGCGAGGAGTTCGCCGACGGCTGGCTCTACCTGCAGGGAGCGCTGTTCATCCTGGTGATCAGCCTGGCCCCCAAGGGCGTGTTCGGCCTGGCCGCCTCCGCGCGGACCCTGCTGGCCGCCCGCTTGCCGCGCCGGACCGCGCGGGACGGCGGCCCGCCGGGTGCGACCGCCGCGAAACACGACGTCAGCACGCCGTTGATCGAGGTACCGGAGCCGAGGGCATGAGCGGGGCACTGCTGGAGGTGCGCGGGCTGTCGGTGGTCTTCGACGGGTTCCGCGCGCTGGACGGGGTCGACCTGACCGTCGAGCAGGGGGAGCTGCGCTTCCTCATCGGCCCGAACGGGGCGGGCAAGACCACGCTGGTCGACGTCATCACCGGCCTGACCAGGCCCGCCTCGGGTTCGGTGCGGTTCGAGGGCGCCGACCTGGTCGGCCGCAAGGAGCACGAGATCGTCCGGTCGGGCGTGGGGCGCACCTTCCAGACCTCGGTGGTGTTCGAGGAGCTGACGGTGGTGGAGAACCTCGACCTGGCGGCGTCGTTCCGCAGGCCGCTGTGGTCGCTGGCCCGCCGCAGGCGCGGGGTGAGCGAGGCGGTGGCCGCGGCGATGGAGACCACCGGGCTCGACCAGCTCGCGGGCCGCCCCGCCGGGGTGCTGTCGCACGGCCAGCGGCAGTGGCTGGAGATCGGCATGCTCATCGCCCAGCGGCCCCGGCTGCTGCTGCTGGACGAGCCGGTCGCCGGCATGTCGGCGGAGGAGCGCCTGCGCACCGGCGAGCTGCTCACCGAGATCGCCAGGGACCACACGGTGGTCGTTATCGAGCACGACATGGACTTCCTGCGGCGGTACGCCTCCCAGGTGACCGTCCTGCACGAGGGCAAGGTGCTCGTCGAGGGCTCGGTCGACCAGGTGAGGGCCGATCCCCGTGTACAGGAGGTCTATCTGGGCAGGGCCGAGGAGAGATCCACGGGCGCGGCCGCCGCCACCGCCGGAGAGGTGAAGTGATGCTGTCGGTACAGGGCTTGTCAGCGGGCTACGGCAGGGCGCGGGTGCTGTTCGAGGTGTCCTTCGAGGTGGAGCCCGGCCGCCTGGTGTGCGTCATGGGCCGCAACGGGGTGGGGAAGACCACCCTGCTCAACACCGTCATGGGCGTGCTGCCCGCCACCGCGGGGACGGTCACCTTCGAGGGGCGGGACGTCACGCGGCTGCGGCCGGACGAGCGGGTGCGGCTCGGCATCGGTTACGTCCCGCAGGGACACGAGACCTTTCCGCAGCTCAGCGTGCTGGGCAACCTGATGGTGACGGTGGAGGCGTCCACGCACAAGGACGCAGGGGCGGTCGAGGAGGCCCTTGAGGTCTTCCCCCGGCTGAAGCCGTTGCTGAAGAAGCGGGCGGGCTTCCTGTCCGGCGGCCAGCAGCAGCAGCTCGCGATGGCGCGGGCGCTGGTGACCCGGCCCAAGCTGCTGATCCTGGACGAGCCGACCGAGGGCATCCAGCCGTCCATCATCCTGGAGATCGAGGAGGCCATCGAGGGGCTGCACCGGTCGGGGCTGGCGGTGCTGCTCGTCGAGCAGTACCTGGACCTCGCGCTGCGGCTGGCCGACCGCTTCCTCATCCTGGACGCCGGGCACGTCGTGCGCGCGGGGACGGCCGACGAGCTCCGCGAGGAGGAGGTGCACCGCCTCCTGGCCGTGTGAGCCCTGTGAGCGGTGTGAGCGGTGTGAGCCGGGTGAGCCGGGTGAGGGCCGCTCACTCCTGCGATCTGCCCGCCCGCTGGATCTTCAGCGGCAGGTGGGAGTAGTGGATGTCGAACGCCGGGCGTTCGGAGCGTATCGGCGGGATGCTGGTGAAGTTGTGCCGCGGCGGCGGGCAGGAGGTCGCCCACTCCAGCGAGTTGCCGAAGCCCCACGGGTCGTCGGTGGTCACCTTGGGGGAGTGGCGCCAGGTGTACCAGATGTTGAACAGGAAGGGCAGCGTCGAGGCGCCCAGCAGGAACGCGCCGAGCGACGAGATCATGTTGCCCACCTCGAAGCCCTCGGTCCTGGCGTAGTCGGCGTACCGGCGCGGCATGCCCTGTGCGCCGAGCCAGTGCTGCACGAGGAAGGTGGTGTGGAAGCCGATGAACAGCGTCCAGAAGTGCCACTTGCCGAGACGATCGTTGAGCATCTTCCCGGTGAACTTCGGCCACCAGAAGTAGAACCCGGCGAACATCGCGAACACCACGGTGCCGAAGACCACGTAGTGGAAGTGGGCGACCACGAAGTAGGTGTCGCTCACCTGGAAGTCCAGCGGGGGCGAGGCGAGGATGACGCCGGTCAGGCCGCCGAACAGGAACGTCACCAGGAATCCCACGGCGAACATCATCGGTGTCGGGAAGGTGAGCTGGCCGCGCCACATCGTGCCCACCCAGTTGAAGAACTTCACCCCGGTCGGCACCGCGATGAGGAAGCTCATGAACGAGAAGAACGGCAGCAGGACGCGGCCGGTGACGAACATGTGGTGCGCCCACACCGTCATCGACAGGCCCGCGATGGCGATGGTCGCCCCGACCAGGCCGATGTAGCCGAACACCGGCTTGCGGCTGAACACCGGCAGCACCTCGGTGATGATGCCGAAGAACGGCAGCGCGATGATGTAGACCTCGGGATGGCCGAAGAACCAGAACAGGTGCTGCCACAGCAGCACGCCGCCGGTCTCGGGGTCGAAGATGTGGCTGCCCAGACTACGGTCGGCCTCCAGGGCCAGCAGCGCGGCGGCCAGCACAGGGAAGGCCATCAGCACCAGCATGCTGGTCAGCAGGGTGTTCCAGGTGAAGATCGGCATCCGGAACATGGTCATGCCAGGGGCGCGCATGCAGATGATGGTGGTGATGAAGTTGACCGCGCCGAGGATGGTCCCGAGGCCGGACATCACCAGCCCCATCACCCAAAGGTCCTTGCCCACGTCGGGCGAGTAGGTCGAGCGCGACAGCGGCGTGTAGGCCGTCCAGCCGAAGTCCGCCGCGCCGCTCGCGGTGAAGAACCCGGCGGTCACGATCAGCCCGCCGAACAGGAACAGCCAGAAGCTGAACATGTTGAGGCGGGGGAAGGCCACGTCCGGCGCGCCGATCTGCAGCGGCATGACGGCGTTGGCGAAGCCGGCGAACAGGGGAGTGGCGAACAGCAGCAGCATCAGCGTGCCGTGCATCGTGAACATCTCGTTGTACTGCTTGTTGGTGACGAACTGCATGCCGGGCCGGGCCAGCTCGGCCCGGATGACCATGGCCATGATCCCGGCGAGCACGAAGAACCCGAACGACGCGATGAGATACATGTTGCCGATCACCTTGTGATCGGTGGAGGTGGCCCAGCCGAGAAGCAGCCGGCCCTTGCGGGCCACCTTGCTCGCCGGAGCCGGGGCTTCCCGTGTGTAGATCACCAGCCCGCCTCCTCGCCGCACGGTCCCTGAGATCGTCCTTCCGAAGTCGTCCCGTAGTCCGATTACAGCGTGCAAAAGGGACCTAGTGTCGAAAATGCGAGCAAAAAGCCCCGAGGCTACGACCAGGCTTTCTTTGCCGACCTCGGCGCCGGCCGTACGAACGCCGGTCGTGCGCACGCCGGTCGTGCGCGCCCGAGGACCGGCGCGCGGCCGCCACGAGATGAGTCCGTGGCGGCGCGCTCACGGCCGGGCTACTGCTGGTAGTTCTCCACCTCGTTGACCGGGCGCGGGCTGGAGAAGTCCGGGTCTTCGCCGAACTCCCTGCGCGCCTTGCGCTGGCGCAGCAGGTCCCAGCACTGGTCCAGGGCCGCCTCAAGCTCGCGGACCCGGCCGTGCTCCTCGTCGGAGGAGACCTCTCCGGTGCTCACCCGCGAGCGCAGATCGTGCTCCTCCGCGATAAGACCCTTGATCTTCGCGAGGATCTCGCCATCCTGCATCTTCTGTTCCTCCTGTCGTCACCAGCGAGCTTACGGCGACGGCGCGGACGGCCTGCCCGCGAGCAGGCTCACACCGAGCGGCGTGAGAGCGTGGATGACGGCCTGGTGGTGGCGCCGCGTGGTGATCAGGCCGGCGTCGCGGAGGATGGCCGCCTGGCGGCTGGCGGTGGGCGGGGGCATGCGCAGGCGCAGGGCCAGTTCGGTGGTCGTGCACTCGCCCTCGGCCACGGCCCGCAGCACGCCGGCCCTGGTGCGCCCGAGCAGTGCGGGCAGCGCGAGATCACGCGCGGGCTCGAGGCCGCCGCCCGCCCAGCCGAGCTGATGCTCGATCGGGTACACCAGCCGCGGCGGCAGGCTGGTGTCCAGCAGGGTCGTGGGGGGTCCCCAGCAGAAGAACGCCGGTTGCAGCAGCAGCCCGCGCCCGCCCAGATGGATGTCATGGTCGGCGGGGAAGTCCAGTTCGAGCACCGGGTAGCTCCAGCGCGCCGACGGATGCAGCGTGGCGAAGACCGACTCCCAGCCCTCCGCGGCCAGCGTGCGCGACCTGCGGACGCGGTCGTGGTCGACCTGGGCCCGGACGTGCGTCCAGTACGGGCCGAGGGAGACCTCGAAGTACCGGTCGATGGCGTCGGCCACCCTGGCGAGCTCCCCGGCCGCGCCGTCCGCCAGCCCCTTCATCCACGCGCGCAAGGGACGCCCCGGGTGGCGCCGGGCCAGTTCGGCGATGTCGTCGCGTAATCGGGCGCGCGGGGTGCTCCGCACCGCCTCCACGCCGTCCCCGATGGAGGCCACATGCCGGGTGGGGGTCATGAAATCGGCGGAGTAACCCTTCGGGGGCGCCAGGTCGGACAGCAGATGGGTCGAGGCGGGAAGGTTCGGCCGCACCTGCCTGCGCCATTCCGAGAAGAACACCCCGCCGCCGGAGTTGCGCAACCGGTAAAGGCTGAGCAGCGCCTCCCACAAGGGGTCGGGGCCCGGCGCGATCGTCGTGCGAGCCAGGTCCTCGCTGGTGAAATGGATCCTCAGCACTCGCGCCACCTCCGCTTTTCCAGGCAGATGGAAAGGTGGTTCTCCAGCCGCCGGAACCCGAGGACACTCGGAGGCCGACGGGGGGCCTGATCATCACCGGCGTCTCTCCGTCGGCGATGCGCGCACCGGGGACGGCCGTCTCCTGTGCGTTCATTCGTGAAACGAATTCGGCAGCCGATCATAACCGGCTCGGCGCCGCCTCTCCGAGACGGCACCCCTTGTTTTTCAAAGCTTCCTGTGAACGCGGTCAAGGCGATTGTCTGGAGACTTGATGCGCCGCTTCCCCCACGCGATCGTCCTGGCCGTGGCCGTGTCCCTGACGACCGGTTCGTTCGTGGCAGGCGGCGCCGTCCACGCCGCGGCGCCCGCGGCGGCGGCCACCGCCGACCCGCCCGCCTGGACCGAGCAGGACGCGATGACGCGGGCGCGCAGCGACGGCAGGCGCGTCGAGGCGCTCGCCGCGCGCACGGAGACCCGCCAGGTGTTCGCCAACCCGGACGGCACGTTCACCTCCGAGACCTCGGCCCTGCCCGAGCGGGTACGCCGTGGCGGAGGCTGGGCGGAGGTCGACACGACCTTGGCCTTCGCCGCCGACGGCACCGTGCGCACCACGGCGACCCCGCTGGACCTGGCCTTCTCCGGCGGCGGGACGGCTCCGCTGGCCTCCATCGGCCAGGACGGCCGCTCGGTCGCCATGACGTGGCCGGGACGGTTGCCGAAGCCGGTGCTCGCGGGGGACACCGCGACGTACGGCTCCGTGCTCCCCGGCGTGGACCTGAAGGTCACCGCGTCGGTGCTGGGGTTCTCCGAAATCTTGGTGGTCAAGAACAGGGAGGCCGCGGCCGAGCCGGGGTTGGCCGAGATCGCCTTCGGGATGCGGGCGAAGGGCCTGGCGGTGCGCGGGACCGCGAGCGGCGGCCTCAGCGCCGTGAACGACGCGGGCACGGAGGTCTTCCACTCGCCCGCGCCGCGGATGTGGGACTCCTCGGGCGCGACCCTGCGGCCGACGCTCGCGCTGGGGCCGGAACGCCGGAACAGGCAGGCCGTGATGGGCGTCGAGGTCGCCGCGGACCGCGTCACCCTGACACCGGACCGCGCCCTGCTGACCGGCCCCGGCACGACCTACCCGGTGTACATCGACCCGCAGTGGTCGGGCGGCAAGCAGCACTGGACCTACGTCGACAAGTCCTACCCGTCCCAGTCGTACTGGGACTCCACCCACAGCCCGGAGGTCGGCTACTACGGCAGCGGGGTCAAGCGGTCGTTCTTCCGGATGGACTCCGACAACGTCAACGGCAAGCACATCCTGAAGGGGACCTTCCGCATCACCCAGAACAAGTCGTGGGGGTGCACCTCTGATCCCCAGGTCGTGCAGTTGTGGCTGACCGGCTCGATCTCCAAGTCCACGACGTGGAGCCACCAGCCGTCCTGGAAGGACCACCTGGGCAGCGTGGCCTCCGACGCCGGCTACAGCTCCTCCTGCCCGGACAAGGGCATCGAGTTCGACGTCACGAGCACGGTCGTCGCGGCGGCCAAGGGCGGCTGGGCGAACACCACGTTCGGGCTGAGGGACTACGACGACGGCGCCGGCAGCGTGTGGGGCTGGAAGGGCTTCAGCGCCGCGCCGAAGCTGGTCATCGACTACAACACCCCGCCGTCGGTGCCCACGGGAGTGAGCACCTACCCCGCCGCGCCGTGCGTCACGGGGGCGAGCCGCCCCTACCTCAACGGCGGCGACCCCCAGCACCCGATCAAGCTCATCGCGAGGATCTACGACCCGGACAAGGCCAACGACGGCGTCCGCGCCGAGTTCGAGATGAACCACTACAACTCCGGGACCGCGGCCTGGGAGAGCATCACCGCCTCGCTGCCCGGCGGCGGCAGGACCGCCTACGCCTACACCACGCAGGCGACCGACCACTCGGTCGTCCTCACCGGCCTGGCGGACGGCGAGACCTACTCCTACAAGGTGCGGGCCTACGACGGCACGGACGGCAGCGCGTGGAGCCCCTGGTGCGAGTTCACGGTCGACAACGTGCGGCCCGAGCAGTTGCCGAAGGTGACCTCGGCCGACTACCCGGCCGGCACCACCGACGACTGGCGGGGCGGGGTCGGCCTGGCGGGCACGTTCACCTTCGCGCCCGGTGACGGCGAGACCGACGTGAGCGGCTTCCGGTACGCCCTGGACGACGCGAGCACCGGCACCGCCGCGACCCAGGTCGGCCTGCCGGCCGGGCAGGCCTCGGTGCAGGTGTCCATCGCCCCCCGGCACAACTGGGTGAACACCCTGTGGGTGTGGCCGGTGGACAAGGCCGGCAACGTCGGCACCACTCCGGCCGCCTACACCTTCTACGTCAACGCGGGCGCGGACTCCGTCGGGCGGTGGGCCCTGGACGAGACCTCCGGCGCCACGGCCGCCGACTCCGGCACCGCCCCGCACGGGGTGGCTCTGGGCGGCGGCGCCGGCTGGACGGGCGGCCGGGTGCGGGGAGCCCTGCGCCTCGACGGGACGAGCGGCTACGGCGCGACGAGCGGGCCCGTGGTGCGCACCGACCGGGGATTCAGCGTCTCGGCGTGGGCCCGCCTGACCTCCACCGCCAAGAACGCCACGGTGGTGAGCCAGTCCGGCCTCCGCGCCTCCGGTTTCTCGCTCTACTACTCCTCCTCATACAAGCGGTGGATCTTCAACAGGCACGACACCGACGGGGACGATCCCACGATCACCCGGGCCGCCGGGGACGCCGAGCCGCAACTGGGCGTCTGGACCCACCTCGTCGGGGTGTACGACGCTCCGGCCAGGCAGCTCCGGCTGTACGTCAACGGCATCCGCCAGTCCGCCCCCGGCGCGTACACCGCGACGCCGTGGGACGCCGGCGGCCCGCTGCAGATCGGGCGGGTGAAGTGGAACGGCAACCTCACCGAGTACTTCCCCGGCGACCTCGACGAGGTGCGCGTCTGGGACCGCATCCTGTCCGACGACCCGCAGACCGCCACCGACCTGGACCTCGGCAACGAGATCGCCGCCATGGCCAAGCGGCCCCCGGTCGAGGCGGGCCGGTGGAACCTCGACGAGGGGACCGGCACCACGGCCGCCGACGCCTCCGGCAACGGCAGGACCGCGACGCTCAAGGGCGGCGCCGGCTGGTCCGACGACGGCCTCGACGGCTCGGCCGTGCTGAGCCTCAACGGCACCACCGCGTACGCCTCCACCGCCTCGGCCCCCGTGCGCACCGACCACGGCTTCACCGTGGCGGCCCGGGTGCGCCTCAACGGCGACGACACCTGCGCGATGCCCGACCACGTCATGACCGCCGTCGGCCAGGACGGCAGCAGGAACAGCGCCTTCTACCTCAGCTACCGCGTCTACACCGAGAACGGCGTCCAGGTGCCCCGGTGGGGGTTCTCGACCCCGAGCGACGACACCGACGGCGAGAAGATGACGGTCGCCAAGTCCGCCGACCCGGTCGACTGCTCGGCGACCAACTCCTGGACGCACCTGACCGGGGTGTACGACGAGGTCGCCAAGCAGATCCGGCTCTACGTCAACGGGTACCTGTCGGACTTCCGGCCCTCGACCGGCTGGCACGCCGGCGGCGGGCTGCAGATAGGCCGGGTCAAGTACAAGGGCGCCTACGTCGACTACTTCACCGGCGACATCGACGACGTCCGCGTCTACACCGGAGTGCTCACCGGCGCCGAGATCGCCGACCTCGCCCAGGGCCCGCCCGAGGACGGCTGAGCGGCCTGCCCGTTCCCTGAGCGGTCTGCCCGCCCCCTGAGCGGCTTGCCCGTGCTCGTCCATCGACGTTCACCACGTTCCTCCGGAGGTAGTCGTGCTCGCTGAGTGGCGAGGCTGGGTTCGGGTCGCAGGAGTGCTCGCGGTCGTGGTGCCGGCCACGCTGGCCGTCGCCGCGCCGGACGTGCGGGCGTCCGGCGGCCCGGGGTGGCACCAGGCCCAGGAACAGTCACCGGTGCCCGGCCGCGAGGGCAAGGCCAGGCCCGCACACGCCGACCCCGGCGCGCGTCACGACCTCAAGGACGCCCCGCCGGTGTCCTGGCCCCGTCCGGGCACGGCGGTGGCCGACCCGGCACGGGCGACCGCCGCCGCGGACCAGGCCACGGGCCAGCCCACGGGCCAGCCCACGGGCCAGGACAGGAGCCGGGCCACGGCGGCGTCGGCCAAGGTGCGGGCCGGGACGCTTCCGGTCTGGATCGGCCCACCGGCCTCCGCCGGCGCCGCGGCCGCGCAGAGCTCCGACGGCACGTCCGCGGACAAGCCCGAGGGCACGTCCGCGGAGAGGCCCGACGGGGCCGCCGCCGGGAGCGGGAAGCCGTCGCCCACGCCGCCCGCGGGCCCGATCCCCGCCGTCCAGGTGCGGGTGCTGGACGCCCAGGCCGCCGCCCGGTCCCAGATCACCGGCCTGGGCCTGCGACTGACCCCCCGGACCGCGCCCGCCGGCCGGTCCCGCATGGCGGTGGAGGTCGACTACTCGGGCTTCCGGTACGCCTACGGCGGCGACTGGGGTTCGCGGCTGCGCCTGGTACGCCTGCCCGACTGCGCCGCCACCACCCCCGACCGCCCCGAGTGCCAGACCCGGACGCCGCTGCCGACCCGCAACGACGTCACGACGGGCCGGCTGGCCGCCGACGTGGACCTCTCCTCGGCCTCGACGATGACGCTCGCGGCGGTGGCCGCGCCGTCGGGCTCGGCGGGCACCTACGAGGCGACCTCGCTGTCGCCGTCGGCGACGTGGGATGTCAGCGAGCAGAGCGGCGCGTTCGCCTGGAGCTACCCCCTGCGCCTGCCCCCGACGCCCGGCGGGCCGACCCCGAACCTCGCCTTCGCCTACTCCTCGGGCGGCATCGACGGGCGCACCGTCGCCACCAACAACCAGGCCTCCTGGATCGGCGAGGGCTTCGACTACTGGCCCGGCTTCGTCGAGCGCCGGTACAAGCCGTGCGCCGACGACGGCGTCACGCCCAAGCGCAACGACCAGTGCTGGGGCAACCACAACGCCACCCTGTCGCTGAACGGCCAGGCCACCGAACTCGTCCTGGACGACGCGACCGGAACCTGGCAGCCCAAGGACGACGACGGCACCAAGGTCCAGCGGCTCACCGGCGCCGACAACGGCGACGACGACGGCGAGCACTGGAAGGTCACCACCCCCGACGGCACGCAGTACTACTTCGGCCTGAACCACCTGCCCGGCTGGAGCACCGGCAAGACCGAGACCGACTCGACCTGGACCGTGCCGGTCTACGGCGACGACGACGGCGAGCCCTGCCACAAGGACGGCGGCTTCTCCGACTCCTGGTGCCGCCAGGCATGGCGGTGGAACCTGGACTACGTCGTGGACCCGCACGGCACGGTCAGCACCTTCTGGTACGGCAAGGAGGGCAACTACTACCGGCGCGACGTCACCACGCTCACCGACGGCGTGCCCAACGGCACCCCGACCTCCTACGACCGCGGCGGCTACCTCAGCCGCATCGACTACGGCCAGCGCGCCGACGCGATCTTCTCCTCCTCGGCGCCCGCGCGGGTCTCCTTCAAGGTCGAGGAGCGATGCGTCCCGACGTCGAGCTTCGACTGCGCGGCCGCCAAGTTCACCAAGGACAACGCCAAGTACTGGCCGGACGTCCCCTACGACCAGAAGTGCGACTCCGGCGAGAAGTGCCTGGACGACTACTCGCCGACCTTCTGGTCACGCAAGCGGCTGACCGGCGTGACCACGAAGGTCCTGGTCTCGGGCAGCACCTACAAGGACGTCGACACCTGGACCCTGGACCAGGAGATGCGCGCCCCGGGAGACGGCACCGCCCCCACCCTGTGGCTGGCCGGCATCGAGCACACCGGCAAGGTCGGTGGCTCGGCCGCGCTGCCGTCAGTGCGGTTCGAGGGCGTCCAGAAGCCCAACCGCGTGGACGCCCTGGAGGGGCGCCCGCCGCTGACCAAGTGGCGCGTCTCGGCGATCGACAACGAGACGGGCGGCTCCCTGTCGATCGCCTACTCCGACGAGGACTGCGTCGCGAGCGACAAGCCGGACATCGGGACCAACACCCGGCGGTGCTATCCCCAGTACTGGTCGCCGGAGGGCGCGACCACTCCCAAGCTCGACTGGTTCCACAAGTACGTCGTCACCCAGGTGCGCGCGATCGACCGCACCGGCGGAGCCCCCGACGAGGTGACGAGCTACGAGTACCTCGGCGGCGGCGCCTGGCACCACGATGACGACGACGGGCTCACCAAGGAGAAGTACAAGACCTGGTCGCAGTGGCGCGGCTACGGCAAGGTGCGCGTCACCCACGGAGAGGCCCCCGAACAGCTCTCGCGGTCGGAGACCACCTACTTCCGCGGCATGGACGGCGACGAGCTGCCCGGCGGCGGCACCCGCGACGTGAAGGTCACCGCCTCCGAGGGCCCGCCGCTTGACGACGCCGACGCCCTGCAGGGACGGGTCCGCGAGGAGATCCACTACGACGGCCCCGGCGGCCCCGCCATGAGCGGCACCGTCACCGGCTACTGGACCAAGCAGACCGCCATTCGGGTGCGCTCCTGGGGGACGACGACCGCGACCATGGTGCGCGAGAACCAGGAACGCGTCCGCACGGCGCTGGCGTCCGGCGGCTGGCGGTACACCTCGACCGGCACCGTCTACAACGCCGACGGCCTGCCCACCCAGGTGGACGACCTGGGCGATGAGTCCACCGCGAGCGACGACCAGTGCACCCGCACCACCTACACCGCCCGCGACGACGCCAAGTGGCTGATCTCCTACGCCTCCCGCGTCGAGTCCGTCGCCAAGGCGTGCGGCGCGACGCCCGACCGGCCCGGCGACGTGCTCTCCGACGTGCGCAAGTACTACGACGGCAAGGCGCTCGGCGCCGCGCCCGCCAAGGGCGACGTCACAAGGACCGAGAAGCTCGGCTCCTGGAACGGCGGGCCGCAGTACGTCACCGTCGGCACCAGCACCTTCGACGTCTACGGCCGGCCGCTGGTGGTCACCGACGCCTCCGGCGGCACCACGACCACCGCCTACACCCCGGCGACGGGCCTGGTCACCGTCAAGCAGGAGACCGACCCGGCTCGCCACGTCACCAGGACCGAACTCGAGCCGGCCTGGGGCCTGCCCGTGGCCACCGTCGACGTCAACGGCAAGCGCACCGACCTGGCCTACGACCCGCTGGGCCGGCTCACCGGCGTGTGGCTGCCCGGCCGAGCCAGGTCCTCCTACGCGGCCACCCCGAACATGAGGTTCGGCTACCTGATCCGCACGGACGGACCGACCTCGGTGTCCACCTCGACCCTCCGCAACGACGGTGCGAACTACACCACCGGCTACGCCCTCTACGACGGCCTGCTGCGCCACCGGCAGGCCCAGCAGCCCGCGCCGGGCGGCGGCCGGGTCGTCGAGGACACCCTCTACGACACCCGTGGCCTGGTCGGCAAGAGCAACCACGAGTACTACGCCGAAGGCTCGCCCGGCACCACCCTGTGGACTCCGGCCAGTGACAACGACGTCCCCGGGCAGGACGTCACGCTCTACAACGGCATGGAGTGGCCCACCGCGCAGATCTTCCGCAAGCGCGGCGCCGAGCAGTGGCGGACCACGACCACCTACGGCGGCGACCGGGTGAGCGTCGACCCGCCCAAGGGGTCCACGCCGATCACCCGGATCACCGACGCCGACGGCCGGCTGGTCGAGCTGCGGCAGTACAAGGGAGACGGCCCCAGCGGGGACTACGACGCCACCCGCTACACCTACACCCCGACCGGGCAGCCCGCGACCGTCAAGGACGCCGAGGGCAACACCTGGAGCTACCACTACGACCTGCTCGGCCGCCTCGTCCAGCTCGACGACCCCGACAAGGGCTCCTCCACGCTGTCCTACGACGACCGGACCGACTGGCTGCGAAGCGTCACCGACGCCCGCGGCAAGAGCCTGTTCTTCACCTACGACGCCCTCGGCCGCAAGACCGCCGAGTACGAGGGCACCTCGGCGAGTGGAACCAAGCTCGCCGAGTGGAAGTACGACACGCTGCCGGACGGCACCGTCGTCAAGGGCCAGCCGACGTCCTCGACCCGGTACGTCAAGAACGCCACCACGGGCGCGACGGACCTCTACACCACGGCCGTCACCCGCTTCGACGACGCCTACCGGCCGCTGGAGACCCAGACGACCATCCCCGCCGCCGAGGGCGCCCTGGCCGGCACCTACACCGCCACCAGCGACTACAACCTCGACGGCACCGTCCACCGCACGACGCTGCCCGCGGCCGGCGGGCTGCCCGGGGAGACGATGCTCTACGACTACGACGAGCTCGGCAACCCCACGACCACGCGCGGCCTGACCCCGTACGTCACCGCCAGCACCTATTCCAAGCTGGGTGACCTGCTGGACCTGACGCTGTCCAGCGGCGGCAAGCGGCTGAAGGAGACCAACTTCTACGAGGAGGGCACCGGCCGGCTCACCCGGTCGCTGTTCGAGCGCGAGACCTCCCCGATCTCGGTGGCCGACACCAACTACAAGTACGACGAGTCCGGCAACATCACCAAGATCGCCGACACCCCGTCCGGTCAGACGCCCGACGTGCAGTGCTTCATCCAGGACCACCTGCAGCGCCTGACCGAGGCCTGGACCCAGGCAGGCGACTGCGCGGCGGCGCCGTCGGCCGACGTGATCGGCGGACCCGCCCCGTACTGGCAGTCCTTCGCCTACGACCGGCTCGGCCAGCGCACCAAGGAGGTCGACCACCAGAGCGGCGGCGACCTCACCAAGACCTACACCTACGCCGGGCCCGGCAAGCCCCGGCCGCACACCCTGACCTCGGTCGCCTACCAGGGCGGGGAACGCGACGGCCAGAGCGACGCCTACGCCTACGACGCCGCCGGCAACACCACCGAACGCGGCTCCGGCCGCACCCTCGAATGGGACGTCGAAGGCTCCCTGGCCAAGTCCATCGACCCGTCGGGCGTCAGCACCTACGTCTACGACGCCGACGGCGAACGGCTGATCCGCCGCGACCCGGCCGCGACCACCCTCTACCTCGGCGACACCGAGATCCGGCTGGACAGGACCACCGGATCCAAGAGCGCGACCCGCTACTACAGCCACGGCGGCCAGGTCGTCGCCGCCCGCGCCAACGGCAAGGGCCTCACCTGGCTCGCCGGCGACCACCACGGCACCACCGACGTCTCGGTCTCCGACGACGCCGCCCAGACGCCCACGCGCCGGCGCTTCGACCCCTTCGGCCGCCAACGCGGCACGCCGCCGTCGTACTGGCCCGGCCAGCGGGGCTTCGTCGGCGGCATCATCGACGAGGCCACCGACCTCACCCACCTGGGCGCCCGCGAGTACGACGCCGAGACCGGCCGGTTCATCTCCGTCGACCCGGTCTTCGACAGCGGCGATCCGCAAAGCTGGAACGGCTACGCCTACGCGGGCAACAACCCCGTCACGATCAGCGACCCCACCGGCCTCGACGGCCCGCTGACCGGAAACCAGGACTGCTACTACGCCGGGAAGAACTGCGGCGGTGGCGGTGGCAAGAGGGATAGCGGCGGTCCGCCGCCGCCGGCACCGAGTGCCCCGCGCCACTGCGGCACCTTCAGCTTCGGCTGCAAGGCCAAGAACCTCTGGGAGCAGCACAAGGCCACGATCGTCAACGTCGCCGTCACGGTCGTCGTCACCGTCGGCTGCGAGGTGGCCACGGGCGGGGTCGGGAGCGTCGGCTGCGCGGCGGCGGGCGGAGCCGCGGGAAACCTGGCCGGTTACCTGGTCTCGACCCCCCGGGACCAGTGGAGCGCGGGCGGCGCCTTCAAGGCCGCCGCCGTCGGCGCCATCAGCGGAGCGGCCGGCGGCTTCGCGGGCAAGGCCGCCTCGGCGGCCCTGGGCAAGCTGGCCACCACCGCGGCGGGCAAGGTCGTCGCCGGAGCGGTCGGCAAGGCGGCCGGCAAGGCCAGAGCCGCCCTGGGCAAGCTAGGGGGCGCCGGCGCGGAGGACGCCGCCGAGGGCGCGGCGGCCAGGGCGGCGGCCAAGGCGGGAGGAAAGCCGCGAGCCGGCTCGGGCTCCCCGCGGGGCTGCAACAGTTTCGTCGCCGGCACCATGGTCAAGCTCGCCGACGGCTCCGCCAAGGCCATCGAGAAGATCAAGCCCGGCGAGAAGGTCCTGGCCACCGACCCATTGACCGGTAAGACGGCCCCCCAGCCCGTCCTGGCCGCCTTCTCCGGCGGCGCCTACCTCGCCCTCGTCCAGATCAACGTCGACACCGACGGCAAGAAGGGCGACGACACCGCCGTCATCCTCGCCACCGAACACCACCTCTTCTGGGACACCAACGACCAAACCTGGGTCCGAGCCGAAGACCTCACCCCCGCCGACCGCCTCAGAACCCCCACCGGCAAGCCCCTCGCCGTAGTCGCCGCCACCCCCCTGCGAACCCACCCCACCGTCCACGACCTCACCATCGCCGGCCCGCACGCCTTCTACGTCGTCGTCGGCGACCAGGAGGTCCTCGCGCACAACTGCGGGGGCAAGGTCGAAGGTCATCCCGGCGATTGCACCTGTGACGGAGGCTCGGCCTCCGCGCCTGCTGCGCCTGCCGTCCCCGCCGAGGGCCAGGCGGCGGAGGCGGCCGAGGCGTCGACCAAGCCCCGTCTCTGGCAGCGGCTGGGCACACGAGGCGAACGGCTGTCGCGAGCGGTGCAGGCTGGGCACGACACCATGGATTTCTACGACCAAACGCTCGGCAAGGCACCCCACCTGCCAGGGCAGTATGGAGAGCAGTTGCCCAACGCCGTGAAGGCCGGGGCGTTCGTCGCGGGCTTCGTCCGTGGTTTCCTGCGAGCCCGGCCACGGGGGGAGTGATACTGAGGGGCGGAGCGGCCGGGGTGCGGCCCAGCGTGGTGCACCCCTTGATGCCCCTGATCGGGTGATCGCGTTACGGGGATGGGGCGGGGTCTGCTACCGTCGTGGGTATGCTGCGCGGGCTGCTTCTTAGCTGCCGCGGCGAGGGCCTGTAAGAGGCCGGCTCCCTCGCCGCGGAGCGAGCCATGCGCGTCGGCCGCTATGAGGGTTAACCCCGGTGGCGACCACTTTCTGAGGTTTCAGACCAGTTCAGGCGTTGTGTCCTGACGTGTGCCGCCCCGGTTCCGACACGACCAGGAGCACGCATGTATCCCCAGCAGCAGTCCAGCGCCATGCCCGTCAAGCGCTACCAGTCCTTCACGCCCGTACGCCTCACCGACCGCACCTGGCCCGACAAGGTCATCGACCGGGCCCCCCAATGGTGCGCGGTCGACCTGCGCGACGGTAATCAGGCGCTGATCGACCCGATGGACTCCCACCGCAAGCTGCAGATGTTCGACCTGCTGGTCCGCATGGGCTACAAGGAGATCGAGGTCGGGTTCCCCGCCGCCTCGCAGACCGACTTCGACTTCGTCCGGCAGATCATCGAGGAGGGCCGCGTCCCCGACGACGTGGTCATCCAGGTGCTGACCCAGGCCCGTCCCGAGCTGATCGAGCGCACCTTCGAGTCGCTGCACGGTGCCAAGCAGGCCATCGTCCACCTGTACAACTCCACCTCCACGCTGCAGCGCCGCGTCGTGTTCGGCCAGGACAAGGACGGCATCACGGCCATCGCCGTCGAGGGCGCCAAGCTGTGCAAGAAGCTCGCCGAGACCATGGGCGACACCGAGATCTACTTCCAGTACTCGCCCGAGTCCTTCACCGGCACCGAGCTGGAGTACGCCAAGGAGGTCTGCGACGCGGTCAACGACGTCTGGCAGCCCACCCCCGACCGCAAGGTCATCATCAACCTGCCGGCCACCGTCGAGATGGCCACCCCCAACGTCTACGCCGACCAGATCGAGTGGATGCACCGCAACCTGGCCTACCGCGACTCGATCGTCCTGTCCCTGCACCCGCACAACGACCGCGGCACGGCCGTCGCCGCCGCCGAGCTGGGCTACCAGGCCGGCGCCGACCGCATCGAGGGCTGCCTGTTCGGCAACGGCGAGCGCACCGGCAACGTCTGCCTGGTCACCCTGGGCCTGAACCTGTTCTCCCAGGGCATCGACCCGCAGATCGACTTCGGCGACATCGACGAGATCCGCCGCGTCGTCGAGTACTGCAACCAGCTCCCGGTCCACCCCCGCCACCCCTACGGCGGCGAGCTGGTCTACACGGCCTTCTCCGGCTCCCACCAGGACGCGATCAAGAAGGGCCTGGAGGCCCTCGAGCGCGACGCCGTCGCCGCCGGCGTGCCGGTCGACGACTTCGCCTGGGCCGTCCCCTACCTGCCGATCGACCCCAAGGACGTCGGCCGGTCCTACGAGGCGGTCATCCGGGTCAACAGCCAGTCCGGCAAGGGCGGCGTCGCCTACATCATGAAGGCCGAGCACGGCTTCGACCTGCCGCGCCGCCTGCAGATCGAGTTCTCCGGCGTCATCCAGTCCCACACCGACGACGAGGGCGGCGAGGTCACCCCGGCGCAGATGTGGGAGGTCTTCAGCGACGAGTTCCTGCCCAACGCCACCAAGCCGTGGGGGCGCTACGGGCTGCTCGCCCACCGCAACGTCTCCCAGGTCGACGAGAAGGACGCCATCAGCGCCGACATCCGCGTCGGCGACGAGATCCGCGAGGTGGAGGGCGTCGGCAACGGCCCCATCTCCGCCTTCGTCGACGCCCTCGGCCGCATCGGGGTCGAGGTCCGCGTCCTGGACTACACCGAGCACGCGATGAGCGCGGGCTCCGACGCCCGGGCCGCCGCCTACGTCGAGTGCCAGATGGGCGACCGCGTCCTGTGGGGCGTCGGCGTCGACGGCAACACCGTCACCGCCTCCCTCAAGGCCATCCTCAGCGCCGTCAACCGCGCCCTGCGCTGACGCTGATGCGCCGCGGGACCGTCCGGCGGTCGATCCGCCGGACGGGGCTCCCCGTCCGACAGTGTGCCGCCGGACGGGGCCCCGCACCCCGCCTGCGCGGTCCACCCCGCGCGCCCCGCCGCCCCGCCCGCGCGTCCGCCCCGCCCCGCTCCGCCTGCGCGTCCGCCCCGCCGGACCCGCCGCGTGGGCCGTGTCGGCTCCGCCCGTCGCGTCCGCCGGGAGTCTCACGTGTGCGCGGAGCGGTGCAGGAGCATCACGCCGAGCATCAGCGGGAGCATGGCCAGGTGCGCGAGCACCATGAGAGCGCCGCCGTCGATCACGCCCAGCCAGAGCAGCGGGAACAGCAGGACGGCCGGGGCGAACATCGCCGCGCACATCTCCAGCGTGTGCCGCCAGGAGTGGTGGCGCACCCGCATCCACACGGCCATGCCGACCGACATGTCGAAGGCCATCAGCAGGTAGCCGAGGTCGGGGTGCCGAGTGTGGGAGACGTCCAGACCCGCCGCTGACCGCAGGAATCCCAGGACGGCCATTCCGGCGGCCATCGCGATGATCATCTCGACGTAGTGCAGGGTGAACCGGAGCCATCCGCCGCGCGCGTCCGCGGAGGTCGATGTCGTCGTTGTCTGCGTCATGGTCCGACTATGTGAGCCGGGCGCGCCGCGCCCAAGGAACGCCGGCGGTGAGGTCCGGAATCTTGGGCATCCGGTCCTTCCGGCCTACAGTCGGGGGATGGACGCGCGAGACTTCGTGATCGTCGGCTACGACGCCGCCGAGTTGCTCGACATCGCCTGCGTCGTGGCGAGCCTCGAATGCGCCAACTGGTACGGCGCGGCCCCCTACTACAAGGTCCGCCTGGCCACCCCCGGCGCGCGGCCCATCGACTGCGGCCCGACCGTGACGTTGCAGCCCGGCGAGATACTCGAACGGATCACCGGCCCGATCGACACGCTGCTCGTGTCCGGCGGGAGCGGCAGCCAGGACGCCGCGGGCAACCGGCTGATCCTCGGGCACGTGCGGCGGCTCGCGGCGGAGAGCCGGCGGGTGGCGTCGGTGTGCACCGGAACGTGGATCCTGGCCGCCGCCGGGCTCCTGAACGGCCGCCGGACCACGACCCACTGGCGCTGGGCGGGCGAGCTGGCCGCCGCCCATCCGGAGGTCCGCGTGGACGCCGATCCCATCTTCATCCGCGATGGCAACGTCTACACCTCCGCCGGTGTGACCAGCGCCCTGGACCTGACGCTCGCCCTCATCGAGGAGGACAACGGCCCCGAGCTGGCGCGCGTCGTGGCCCGGCAGCTCGTCACCTACCTGCAACGCCCGGGCAACCAGGCGCAGATGAGCGTGTTCACCGCGCCGCCGCCACCCTCCGACGGCCTGGTCAGAAAGGTGGTCGACCACATCACCGCCCACCTTTCCGCCGACCTGGCCGTCGCGACGCTCGCCGCCCACGCGGGCGTGAGCGAGCGTCATCTGACCCGGCTGTTCCTGCGGCACCTGGGGCAGCCCCCGGGCAGGTTCGTGCGGCAGGCCCGCGTCGAGGCCGCGGCCCACCTGCTGACCTCCACCACCCTGCCCATGGCCGCCGTGGCCGCCCGCAGCGGCTTGGGCACCGCCGAGTCCCTCCGCCAAGCGTTCCTCGACCGCTACGGCGTCTCCCCCTCCCACTACCGCCGCACCCAGTCCCGCCCCACCCGTGAACGATCCGGCTAGGGCAGGCGGCCGAGGGTGCGGGCGAGGATGGTGGCGGTGTCGGCGACGACCTTGCTGTTGTAGGTCGCCTGGGCGGCCCTGGCGTTGGTGTAGATCGCCATGACGAGCGGCGCGGCCGACGGCGAGGTGCGGATGACGGCGATGTCGTTGGCGCCCCCGTAGGTGCCGGTGCTGCCCGTCTTGTCGCCGATGATCCAACTCTTGGGCAGGCCGGCCCGGATGCGCTCGCCGCCGGTCGTGTTCGCCAGCAGCCAGGCGTTCAGCCGCGCCTCGTCCCGGTCGTCGAGCGCGGAGCCCACCGCCACCCTGCGCAGGTCGCGGGCGATGGACACCGGCGTGGTCGTGTCCCGCCGCTCCTTGGGGCTCCACACGTTCAGCTCGGTCTCCCAGCGGTCCAGCCGGGAGACCGGGTCCTTCAACGTGCGGAAGTACCGCGTCAGGCCCTTCGGCCCGCCGATCTGCTTGAGGATCATGTTGCCCGCGGTGTTGTCGCTGTAGATGATCGCCGCCCGGCACAGTTCGGAGACGGTCATTCCGTCGTCCACGTGCTTCTCGGTCTCCGGCGAGTTGTCCTTCAGCTCCTCCTTCGTCCAGTGCACGACCCGGTTCATCAGGCCCGGGTCCGACGTGCGCGCCTTCTTCAGCACGGCGGCGCAGGCCATCGCCTTGAAGGTGGACAGCAGCGGGAAGCGCTCGCCGGACCGGTACCCGAACGCCTTCCCCGTAGCGGTGTCGACCACGTACGCGCCGATGCGCACGTCGGACGCCTTCTCCAGCTCGCGTAGCCTGCGTCGCGCCTCGGCCGGGGACACTTTGCCGGCCGCGTCCGCGCGGGCCGACGGCGTCAGCACCGCCGTCGCCCCGCTTCGTGTCATTCCGCCCGGCGCGGCCCATGCCGTGCCGCTTCCGTACCCACTGACGCCCGCCATGACCGCGACCGCCAGAACACCTGCGCCCGCCGTCGTCCCGACGAACCGGCGCACCCCGAACATTCGCATTCTCATCCTCACTCGCAGATCGGATCGGAACCGCGAGCAAAGCAGACCTGTTCCGCTGTCGTCCAATATCGAGATCGACGCCGAATCCATCCGCCGATGGATATCGGACCAGCTCAGAACGCCTGCCACCCGATCACGCGCGCCGCGCCGCTCACCCGGCGCAAGCCGTATCTGGTCATGGCCGCGAGGCCACATGGCGCGAGACGGGAGGAGTCGGAGGCAATGCCGCGGATCAAGCATTTACCCACGTGTCGGCGTGGGGCTCGGCGGGACCGGGGACTTCTCGATCACACGCAGGTGCGTGCGGTGAAACCTGAGAACCGGGCAAAACGGAGATATTGTGGAAGATCATCACTCGCCGGCGGTGAGCCGTCGTGACCTGCTGGGCCTGTCCACCGTCGCCCTGGCCGGCGCGGTGCCCCTCGCCGTCTTCCCCGGAGCCGACATCCCGGCTCTCGCGGCGGCGTCCCCGTCGCAGGCCCACGGGCACAAGCCGGGGGTGACTCCTCCGGAGGACCTCATGCGTGAGCACGGGGTGCTGAAGAGGGTCCTGCTGGTGTACCGGGAGGGGATCCGGCGGATCCAGCGCGGCGAGCAGGTGCCCGCCCAGCAGTTGCACGCCGCGGCCCGGATCATCCGCGACTTCATCGAGCGCTACCACGAGTACCTGGAAGAGAAGTACGTCTTCCCGCATCTTCGCGAAGCCGGCAGACTCCGCCACACGGTCGCCGTTCTGTGTCAGCAGCACCGGCGCGGACGCGAGGTGACCGCCCGCATCCTGGCCGCGACCCACCATCCCAGGCTCTCGGCCCACCAGCGCCATGCCTTGGTCTCCGACATGGCCGCCTTCATCCGCATGTACGAGCCCCACGAGGCCCGGGAGGACACTGTGGTCTTCCCCGTCTTCCGCAAGGTGACGCCCGCCAGGGAGTTCGCCCGCCTGGAGGAGGTCTTCGAGGTCGAGGAGCACCGCCGGTTCGGGCAGCGCGGCTTCACCGCCGTGGTCCACCGGGTCACCGACATAGAAAAAGCCATGCGCATCCACGACCTCTCCCAGTTCACCCCCCGGAAGTCATCCCCCCACCCCCACCACGGCCGATCCTCGGCCCGCTGACCGCGTCATCCTCCCCCCGCACCGCCACCCGCGCGGCGGCCATCGTTGCCACCCTGGAGCGACTGTCGTGTCAGCGAGCAAGCGACGAATGTGTCAGCCAGTGAGCGACGAATGTGTCAGCGGCTATACGACGAACATGTCACACAATCAGCGACGAACACGTCACGACAGTTGCGTCGTCATCGGGGAGCCGAAGAGGCGGGTCAGGCGGGCGGCGTCCAGGTAGGTGGTGATGCCGCTGACCAGGCCCTCGGACACCTCGAGCAGGACCAGGGCGAAGGGGACGTGCGCACCGTCGAGGCCCGGTCTGGTCTGCCAGAAGGCCGGCGAGCCGTTCGCCGCGACCGGGATGAGGCGCGCCCCCGCGCAGGACGCGTCTGGGGCCAGCAACGCCCGCCTGATCTGGTCGCGGCCGCGAAGCCACCAGGTGAAAGGAGGCATCGACATCGTCGCGTCCTCGCGTAGCAGGGCGACGAGCGCGGTGATGTCATGGCGCTCGAACGCCGTGCAATAGCGGGTGAGCAGCTCACGCTGAGCGGGGTCGGACGGGCGGAAGGGCTCGCCGGACATGACGTCGATCGCCTTAAGCGTCGACCGCGCCCGCTGCAACGCGCTGGTCACCGACGCGGCGGTGGTATCCAGCAGGGTCGCGACCTCCTCGGTCTTCCATCGCAGCACCTCGCGCAGGATCAGCACCACTCTCTGCCGGGGCGGCAGGTGCTGCAGCGCGGCGACGAACGCCAGGCGGATCGTCTCCCGCTGCACGGCCAGCTCCTGCGGATCGCCGTCCGCCGGCAGCACCAGAGCGTCCGGAACGGGCTGGACGAAGAGCCGCTCCGGCGCCGGCGCACCGATGTTCGGTCCGGGTGTCCCCACCGGGCTGAGATCCATCGCCAGCGCCCGGCGTTGCGGGCTGCGCAGCATGTCGAGGCAGACGTTGGTGGCGATGCTGTAGAGCCAGGTGCGCAGCGAGGCCCGCTGCTCGTCATAGCGGCCGAACGACCGCCAGGCACGCAGCAGCGTCTCCTGCACGGCGTCCTCGGCCTCGAAGCCGGAGCCGAGCAGCCGGTAGCAGTAGCCGGTCAGTTCGGCCCGGAACGGCTCAAGACGGGAGTCTGCGCCGGTCAGCGTCTCCACCATCCCCCGACCATATGCGCCGTCACCGACACATCGCGCGAGACGTCCACATGTGCCGTCACCGACACATCGCGCGAGACGTCCACATGCGCCGTCACCGACACATCGCGCGGGCCGTACCGATGACTTTCCGGCGCCGCTCTCGTACCCCTACTGGAACCGACCACGAACGCATGCGCCGGACAGTGCGCACTGCATGGATAGGAGATCGTGATGACCGAAGACAGCGTTCGGGACGCGGTGGCGGCGGAACGGCGCGAACAGGCCGACCTGCTCGCCGCTCTGCGACCGGAACAGTGGGACGCGCTTACGTTGTGCGACGGCTGGAGGGTACGCGAGGTCGTCGCCCACACGACGATGCCCTTCCGCGCCTCACTCGGCAGGACGATGGTGGAGTTGCTCAAGGCGCGCGGGAACTTCAACCGCATGGCCGACCGCTGCGCGCGCCGCGACGCCGCCGAACTGCCGTCGGAGGCGCTGCTCGCCTCGTTGCGGGACAACGTCGCCCACCCGTGGACGCCCCCCGGCGGCGGCGCCGCCGGAGCGCTCGCGCACGACGTCATCCACGGGCTGGACATCACCGTGGGCCTCGGCCTCGACCGCCGGGTCCCGCCGGAACGAGTCGCCATGGTGCTGGCCGGGATGCGGCCGAAGAACATCGCGTTCTTCGGAACCGACCTCACAGGCGTCAGCCTGCGGGCGACCGACCTCGACTGGAGCCACGGCACAGGAGAACCGGTCCGGGGCCTGGCCCAGGACCTCCTCCTCGCCATCTGCGGCCGCCGCCTGCCCCCTGGCCGCCTCACAGGGGAGCCGGCGAAACGGTTCTCCCGATAACTCGGGGCGAACCACTCTCACGGCCCTTACATCAGGAAGGTGACGAGACCCTAGGTCTCCCGTAAATCAGCACGGGTCACGGCCGGCCTCCGACCAGCTCAGATTTACGGGACGACTCGTGGGCGACTGGGAGATGGCGCCTGAGGGGGGACACCGCGAAGAAGGTGGCGCCGGTCGGCCTCTCGCTCCGTGGCTCGTCACGTGACCTCGCGCTTCGAGGCCGACCATGTGTCGCACGCACCCGCCCTGCCCGAGCGGTGTCCCTTTTCGAGCCAGTTCAGCCGGGTGGACTGCCTGCCGTGATCATGGGCCCACGGATCGTCGGTGATGCCCACGTACAGGTCGCGGAACTGCCGCCACGCGAGATCTTCGCTGCGCATCGCCTTCAGGGCCACTCCGGCGAAGCATTCGGCCTGCAACTCAAGACGCCTGCTCAACAGGTCCGCCGTCGCTCGTCTTGTGGCGGCGTCCCCCTCGACGGCCTCGTAATCCAGGATGTGCGTCCAGTGCTGGACGTGATGGCCGTACTCGTGGCTGATCAGCTTGGCGACAAAGGCGGCGGCTGAGGGGCGCAGCATGTCTTCAGGGATCAGCACGTAGTACGTGGCGGTTCCGCCGCAGTAGTAGCCGGTGTCGCCTTTGCTTGGCACATTTCCGCAAATGGGATCGTGCACACGGTGCTGAATGTACATCCGTTTGGCCGGTCCGAAGTGCATCCTCGCCTCCTTGAACACGCCATCCCAAATCCGGTCCAAGCAGGTCGAAATTGACATCATGTACTTCTTCATGGACGGCCAGCCGCCGGACCTGAGTGCGCCGATTCTGCAGCTCCCCTTAACCCGGGGTGCGGCGTAGAGCGGACTGTTGACCACGGCGGGGTAGCCCCAGGGCACCTCACGCCAACGCGGCGTCACCGCTGCCGGGGCGGAAGGGGAAGCCAGAGGGGAGGGGATGGTCGCCGCGACCTCGCCTGTCTGCGGCGCTACGAGAGGAACCGACAGGGGTGCGGGAGCGGCCGGGAGCCACGCGGTCAGGAGAAGGATGTAGGTGGTCAAATGCCGGGGGAGGAGAAGCACGGTCGAGGATCTTATCGGCCATTTCGGCACTCACCGGGAGGAACGTGTTTCTGTGTGGGCTCAATGCCGGTGCCGTCAACGCGGTGTCGGCGCCAGGCCCATGATGTGGGCCTGGGTGAGGGCGGTGTGGTCGAAGGCGGCGGCGCGGTCGCGTTCGATGACGTTTCTGTACATGCCGTACAGCTCGAAGCTGACGAAGCCGTAGATGGAGGTCCAGGCGGCGAGCGCGCGTGCGATGACGTCGTCGGACAGATCGACGAACAGAGCCTCGCGAAGCCCCTGCGCGTCGGAGGCGAAGGACGCGGGGGCGGGCGGCAGGCCCGGCAACGGGGACAGCTCGCCCGCCTCGTGGGCGTCGCGCAGGATGCGCGCCATGACGATGCCGTCGCGCGCGGCGGCCACCGCGGTGTCCTCCGGGGCCACGTAGCCGGGCACGGGGGAGCCGTGGATGAGCGCGTACTCGTGCGGGTGGGCCAGAGCCCAGGTACGCACGGCCCGGCAGGAGGCCATCCATCGATCGAGGTGGCGGTCGCGGGGGCAGGCGGCCTCGGCCTCCTCGACGGCCGCGCCGACCGCGTCGAACGCCTCGATGATGAGCGCGGTGAGCAGGTCGTCGCGGCTCGGGAAGTAGCGGTAGATGGCCGAGGACACCATGCCCAGCTCTCGCGCGACGGCGCGCAGCGACAGCCCCGCCGCCCCCTGCTCGGCGAGCTGACGCCGCGCGACCTGCTTGATCTCGCCGATCAGCTCGGCTCTGACCCGCTCACGGGCGGTGCGGCTGGCGTTCACCCCGTCGACTGTACCAGAGCACCGGCATGCTCAGAGAGCACCGCTCTGAACCGGAGCGGTCCTATGCGCCGACGGCGAGGTCGTCGGATGCCCGCTGTCGTCCGGCCGGAGACGGTCAGGGTTACGAGACCGGGACGCCGACGAGTTTGGTGAGGAAGCGGTCGACCTGGTCTTCGAGCGGAGGCCAGGGCAGGTCGGGCTGGTTGACCCGCATCGACACGCTGCCGTGGACGGCGGCGCGCAGGTCCAGTGAGACCGCCGCGGCGTCGCCGGCGGGCGCCACCCCGGCGTCCATGCAGCGCTGGACGGCGGCGGTGGTGCGTTCGGCGAGGCTTTGCTTGAAGGCCATGGCGTTGCGCCGGTTCAGCGTGCTCTCGTGCATCACCTTGTACAGGCCCGGGTGCTCGCGGGCCCACCTGCCGAGGGACAGGGTGCGCCCGCGTAGCCGGGCCACGGGATCGGGGGAGGCGGCCTCGGCCTGGTCGATGTCGCGCACGAGGTCGTGGTGGCATCGTTCCAGGGCCGCGAGCACCAGGGCATCCCGATCGGCGAAGTGGATGTAAACCGACGTCGCCGCTATGCCGATGTGCCGGGCGACGGCCCGCAGGGACAGCGCCTGGTCGTCGGCGAGTTCGTCGAGCAGGACGAGGGCGGCGGTGATGATCTCTTCGCGCAGCCGTTCCCCCTGGCCACGGGGGTTGCGCCCCCGGGCGCCGCCGTTCCCGCGGGGGGCGTCGTGGTCGGGCGGAGAGCTCGTGTCCATGGTCAGCCATTGTATTCGTACGAGCGTTTCACTACAGTCGTAGCCCTACAGTCGTTAACTCACGGCCGTTCACTCATCCATGGAGGAAGATCGTGGACATGACATCCGAGACTCTGGTGAAGGCGCTGGATGCGCCCTTCGCGGAGATGAGCGGTGCCACCGCCCACCGCATGTGGGAGGAGATCACCGAGCTGTCGATGCGGGAGAAGGTCCTGCTCAGCGTCGTCGCCGACGTCTGCCAGCAGACTCTCGGGCTCCCGTTCGAGCTCCACGTCGCGGCGGCGGCGCGGCACGGCGTGAGCGCCGACGACCTGCGGGAGCTGCTGCGCTTCATCTCCTACGACAGCGGCTACCCGGCCGCCCTCGCCGCGTTGGTCCGGCTCGTCGAGATCGAGCGCGAACAGGGCCCCCCGAAGCCATCGGGGGAAGGCCATGAGCTCGACATCGACGGCCAGGGCAGCCCTATGCCCGCGCCCACCCGGCAGGCGGTGCTCAACCTCGACGCCCCCTTCGCCGGCTACATGGAGCTGCAGTCGCGCATGCGCGCCGGGATGCGACGGCTCAGCGTGCGCGAGCGCGCGTTCGCCACGATGACCGTGGACGTGCTGTTCCAGACCCTGGAGGAGAGCTTCCGTGTGCACGTGGCCCGGGCCATCGCCTCGGGAGCCACGCCCGAGGAAGTGCGTGCCGTCGTGCGGTTCTCCGCCCAGTTCGGCATGACCAAGACCTGGCGCGCCCTCCGCGTCCTCAACGCCCTGTTCACCGAGACGGGCACCGTCTTCGCCTGACCGCCTGACCGCCTGACCGCCTGACGTCTCACCCGTGTCGTGTGGGCAGCGGACCGGACGGTGCCGCCGGGCGCACGGCCTCGGATGGCGCCGGCGAGGGCTGCGGTCTCGCCGGCGCGGTCCTCCCCGGCGTCGGCCGAGGCTCGCGGTGTGGATGGATCAGGCTTGAGGTGCGACGATGTCGACCATCCAGGAGATGCCGAACCGGTCCACGCACGCGCCGAACTCGTCGCCCCACACCTGCTTTTCGAGGGGGACGGTCACGGTGCCGCCGTCGCTGAGCGCCTTCCAGTAGGCGCGCAGGTCCTCGGCGTCGTCCCCGCTGAGGCTGATCGAGATGTTGTCCCCCGGGTTGTGCGGCATCCCGGGCGGGGTGTCGGAGGCCATGAGCGTGAATCCGCTGTCGGTCCTCAGCATGGCGTGCATGATCTGGTCGGGGTCGCCGCCGTGCTGCGCGGCCAGCTCGCCGAAGGTGTTCAGCGTCAGGGTGCCGCCGAAGACGCTCTTGTAGAACTCCATGGCCTCCCGCGCCTGGCCGGTGAAGCTGATGTAAGGGTTGAGAACTGAGGTCACAGTACGCTCCTGGATCGTGACGGAGGGAGGATCTTCCCAGGTCGGGTAGATGCCGAGATCCGACCGTACCCTCCGTCGGCGACATTTCCGGCTCGATCCCCAGGGCGCTTCAGGAAGCCCGTCGGGGGTTCAGCTTGGGGTGCGGCCGAGCAGCGCGAGGATCTGGTGGAAGCGGGACGCGTCCGCCGGCGCGGGCAGGGCGGGGGCGAACGCGGCGCCCGGGGCCAGGCGCTCCTCCCCGTTGGGGACGGCCAGGGCGTAGGGCCAGGCGGCCTCCACCAGGTCCGGCTCGGGGGTGAACGGCCTGCCGAGGGTGCGGGCGACGTCCCAGGCGTGCACCACGTAGTCGATGAAGTGGAACGACATGGCCATCTCGGCGGGGAAACGCGCGTCCGGCCCGAATTCGGGCAGCGAGAAGGTGCGGCCCGGCACGTCCTCGCCGGCGAAGGCGGCGATCACCCGCTCGGCCGCCTCGGCGTAGCGGGGGACGGCGTCATCGCCGGCCGGGTGGACCTTCCAGGCGGTCAGGTCGTCGCCGTTCCCCTCGGCCGCGGCGGCGAAGCCGTGGTGCTGGGCGGTCATATGTGCGAGCAGGTCCGACAGTGCCCAGCCGGCGCACGGCGTCGGGCGGCGCAGGTCGGCGGGGGTTATTGCGGCCACTACGTCGACGCTCGCGCGCACCGCGCGCCGATCGAGCTCACGTATGCCCATGACGGTTCTCCTTCGAATGATTCGTAAGCACTGGTAGATAATATGCGGATGCTTATGATCTACATGCGCAAATTATCTGTCAACCCGTATAGTGCTGGCGTGCCCGACCGTCCCGACCTGGCCGCGATGATGAGCCCGTTGACCCGGGCGCTGATCGACGCAGAGCTGCCCGTTCTGCGCGAGCACGGCCTGACCATGTGGGAGTACTCCGTCCTGCTGGCCCTCGGCGAGCGGCCGCTGCGCACCCAGGCCGCGCTCGCCGAGTCCATCGGCGCCGACAAGACGCGCATCATCGGCGTGCTGGACCGCCTCCAGCGGGCGGGGCTGATCGAGCGCACTCCCGACCCCGGCGACCGGCGCGCCCGCCTGCTGTCGGTGACCGCTGAGGGCCGCCGCGTACGCGACGCCGCGCAGGCCGCCATCCGGCGTAACGAGGAACGCCTCCTGGCCCGGCTTCCCGAACAGGACCGCGACGCCTTCCTCCGTGTACTGCGCACCCTCGCGGCGCTTCCGCGCGACGAGATCATCGGTACTTAGTACTCCGGCGACGCTTCGGGTTCGGTTCCGCGAACCGGCGCCCCGGGCACCGACCGCCGCGCTGCCAGCGGCCGCGCGGCGGTCGTGGGCGCGCGGCGCCGCAATTGGGAGCATGTGCTCTTATCCTGGACGGAGAAGCTCTGGAGGACACGATGGATCCCGCGCCGGCGAAGCACTACGACTCGTGCAACAACCTGGCATTGCGCAAGGCGGCCCGCTATCTCGGCGCGACCTATGACAAGGCTCTGGCCTCGGCCGGGCTTCGCGCGACGCAGTTCAGCATCCTGCAGAAGCTCAGCGTCCACGGCGAGACGACGATCACCGGGCTGGCCGAAATGATCGCCATGGACCGCACGACGCTGGCCTCGAACCTCAAGCCACTCGTCCGGGAGGGGCTGGTGACCGTCGAGTCGTCGGCGTACGACCGCCGTGCGCGTGTCGTCACGATCACACCCCAGGGTCTCTCCCGGCTGGAGGCCGCGCTGCCTCTGTGGCGGGACGTGCAGGCCCGGTTCGAGGAGACCTTCGGAACCGGCGAGGCGGCCCGGCTGCGCGCCTCCCTCGGAGCCGTCCTCCACACCGGCTTCCAGCCCTGGGCCGAGTGAGGCGCGGCTCCGGGAACACCACCAAGAGCAGCCGGTTCCCGCGGCCACGTACCCCCGCGGCCACGAGTCCCGGCCACCAGTCCCCGGCCACGAGCCCTGTAGGCCCGCGGCGCGGTCGCTCGAGCGGTGTCAGCCCAGGTAGAAGTCCCTCCGGGCGGTCACGAAGGCCTCGATCGTCTGGGCGGGCGCGCCGGTCACGCTTTCGAGGTCGCCGGACGTGCGGTCGTAGCGGTTCTCCCGGTGCAGCCTGGCCATGGTGGCGATGTGCTGTTCGGTGTGCGGCGGCAGGCCCGCCTTCGCGAGCACCTCGGCCCGCCACCGGTCCAAAGGCACGTCGACGTAGGAGACCGGACGTCCCAACCCCCGCGAGAACTCCTCGGCCATCTCGTTCATGTCCACCGCGCGGGGCCCGGTCAGCTCGTAGACGTGCCCGATGTGCGGAGCCGGGTCGCGCAGTACGGTGGCGGCCGCCCGCGCGACGTCCTCCGCGGCGATCGGAGAGGTGCGCCCGGTGCCGAACGGCAGTTCGATGGTGCCACTCGCCCGGATCGACCGCGCCGCCAGCGTGGTGAACAGCGGGTTGTCCAGGAACGACGTCGGACGGAGGTGCACGATCGGCAGGCCCGACCAGTTCAGCACCTGCTCCGCCAGCCAGTGCAGCCGTTGCTGGTGCGACTCCGCGGTGCTGGTCGCGGTCATCTGCGACACCGTCATCTGGGACAGGCCCACCAGGCCGGAGAGTTCACCGTGCTCTCTCGCCACGGTGGCCACCACGGTCGCCGCCAGCAGGTGGTCCGGCGACACGGGCATCGCGAAGTACATCCGCCCCACGCCCTCCAGCGCGGCCGCCACGGTCTCGGGCCGGGTCAGATCGCCGACGACGACCTCTGCGCCGAGCGCGCGCATCTCGGCGGCACGATCATCGTCGCGGCGGACCATCGCCCGCACCGGCACATCCTGTGCGCGCAACCGGTCGAGGACCATACGGCCCACGCCGCCGGCCCCGGCGATGAGTACAAGGTCACTGGCGACCATCGGTCGATCTCCTTATCGGTGACCGCATCTGAGTGCGGGTGTGGTCAGGCATGCCATGCCGCGTGAAGGGATGGCGGACCCGCGGCCGAGTCGGCGGAGGGTCGTACCCGCAGGGCGCCGGGCGCTGTGACGCGGCGGTGCGCCCAGGCGCGGGCACAGACACGGCCGTTCCGGGCCGGGTGCCTGCGTACTGCGATAAGAGCATATGCTCGTATATGGGGGACGGCAAAGCGGCGCGGGGCGTGGCGGCATGCCCGACCGGTACGTCCGGCCCTCACCGAAGCCGAGAATCAAGGGAACCCCATGGATCTGAAACTCGAAGTCATCGTGCTGCCCGTCTCCGACGTCGATCGGGCCAAGGCCTTCTACGAGAAGGCGGGATTCCGTCTGGACCTCGACAAGGCCGCCGGTGAGGACTTCCGCGTGGTGCACCTCACGCCGCCCGGCTCCGAGTGCTCGATCATGTTCGGCGAGGGAATGACCCCCGCCGCGCCGGGATCGGCCCAGGGCCTGTACCTGGTGGTCCGCGACATCGAGCAGGCTCGCGCGGAGCTCGTCGGCCGCGGCATCGAGGTGGGCGAGGTGTTCCACGATGCCGGAGGAATCTTCCACCACGGCCACGCCGCCGGAGACGTCGTCCACCGCGCCGCGGGGCAGGCACGCGTCGCCGGCCCGCACGAGCTCCGCGCCGACTACGGCTCGTATGCCGCCTTCAGCGATCCGGACGGCAACGGCTGGGTGCTCCAGGAAGTCAGGCAACGAGCCCCCGGCCGCTGACAGGGACGATCGGCGGCGGACTCCAGGGACGCCGGCCGAAGCACCGGGCACCTTGCTGCCGCGTGCGGGTCGGCCCGGTGTTCATCTCGAAGTGTCACTGGGGTGATCAGCCCGGACGACCTCCGTGCGACCACTCGGCGAGACGGTGGCGTGCGGCGGGTGGAGCCGGTGGAATGGGTCAGGGCCGGTTGATGAGCCGGGCGTAGGCGGCGGGGGGCATGCCGACGGCGGCGGTGAAGTCGCGGGTCAGGTGGGCCTGGTCGGTGTAGCCGAGTTCCACGGCGAGCGTGGCGAGGTCGAGGCCGTCGTTGACCCGTTCGGCGGCCTCGTGCAGCCGGAAACGGCGGATCACCCACTTGGGGCCGATGCCGACATAGTCCCGGAACAGCCGCTGAAGCGAGCGGACCGACCGCCCCGATCTGGCGGCCAGCTCGTCCACCCTCGTTACGGACCCATCGCTCTCCACCATGCCCACCAGCGCCGCGACCTCCTCGGCGACGGGATCCCGCACCGGCTTGAGGCTCGCCAGGAAAATCTCGATGAGTGCGATGGCGGCCGCGGTGTCGGGCTCGGCCAGGACGTCCTCGACCAGGGCTGCGCCGGCCGGGCCGTACATCTCTCCGATCTCCGCGAAACGGCCGGTCAGCTGGGACACCGGGCCGTCGAGGAACGGTCGGAAGCCGCCGGGCCGGAAACGGACGCCGAGCACGCGACCGTCGCCTCGCATCGTGTAGGAGAACCCGCCCTTGATGACCCCTGCGATCCGGTGGAAGTCCCGGGTGATCGTCATGTTGACGGTCGGGTGGGAGACGATGCGCTGTTCGTACGGCTCCGCGAGGCCGGTCCAGGTCACCACCCAGAAGTGGTCCACATAGGCCGAAATGTCGGATGACGGCGCCTGGCGGGCGATGTCGAAGGCGGCGAGCCCCGCGTACGGGTTCACCCAGCCGCGCTGTCGCGTTTCTACAAGCCGCGCCTCGGGCGAGCGGGGCATGATGGCAGCCATGGACGACATGATGCCGGTGATGAGGCGTGCCACCGAACAGACCGCGAAATTGGTGCGCGGAGTGCGGGACGAGCAGCTCGGCCTCCCGACGCCATGCGAGAAGTTCGACGTCAAGGACCTGATCAGCCACATCGAGTGGGTGGCGGAGATGTTCGAGTCGCTGGCGCGCAAGGGGCCGAGAACCGTGCAGGGCCCTTACGCGGGCGACTTCCCCGAACGGGCGGAGCGCATGCTGGCCGCCTGGTCGAAGCCCGAGGCGTGGGAGGGCGCCAGCGACATGGGCCTGCCGATGGCCACGTTGCCCGAACTGTGGCTGGTCGACATGGTGGTGCACGGCTGGGACCTGGCCACGGCCACCGGCCAGGAGTACGAACCGGACGCCGAGGCCGTCTCGCGGGCGAAGCGCTTCACCGACCAGATGGTCGAGATGGGCAGGCAACGCGGCGCCTTCGGCCCCCCGGTGGCCGTACCGGACGACGCCCCGCCCTTCACCCGCCTCCTCGGCCTCATCGGCCGCGACCCGGCCTGGACCCCGTGACCTACCCTGCTCATTGCGAAGGGTGACGGCAGACCGCCGTCACCCTGGGCTTTGTCGACCGAGACCGCCGTGCGCTCCGACCTTCAGCAGCTCTCGCGGACGTTGATGGTGGCGGGGGCGGTCTGGGTCACTGTTCCGTCCGAGGCCCACACCTCTGCGACGTAGGTTCCGACGGGGGCCGGTGCTACTGTCAGCTGGACGAATCCGTTGATCGTCGAGCCGTAGTTCGAGCCGGGCAGGATTGGTGTGCCGCCCACGCTGGTCGAACCGGGGGGCAGGTTCCGTATTCCGGTGGTGAGGGTCGTCGACCAGGTTCCATAGACCGGAACAAAGAAGTACGTGCCCGGGTGACCGTATTGCGATGTGACGCAGATGCGTTGCCCGATGTCGCGCACTTCCCACGTCGGCGCTGTGCTGACCGATGAGGTCTTCGTGGCGGAGGCCGTTGCCGAGGCCGGTAAGGCGCCGGACACCGTCAGCGCCAGCCCGGCTGTCACGCCGAGCGTCAGTCTGAGGGCGCGAAGGGTCGTTCTCACTGGTACCTCCTGGACGTCGAGGTGCAGATGATTACTACCGCGCTGCCATTATTGACTGTTTCAACCACTTTGAGAAGACGCGCCTGTTGAGTCTCGACAGACACAGATTTCATCGCCCTGACCGCCGCCGACACGGCTCTGTCCTCTATGCGGAGGCGCACGTCCGGGGAGGGCATCGACGCCTGAAGAGGCCGCTCGTGGCGGGCTCACGTGCCGATATGGACGCGGTGGCTGAGCAGGGCGGCCTCGGCGATGGGGGTGTCGGAAAGGGTGATGCAGCGGGCATATGGATGCGCGGCCCGTGCGAAGCCGGCCAGGACGTGCCCCGGCGGTGTCTGAATGAACAGTGCCGTGCCGAGTTCGCCGAGCAGCGCGTTCGCGTCACGCCATCTCACCGTCGTGGCGATGCCGTGGGCGAGGTCGGCAAGGACGGTATCGGTGTCGCGGAGCAGCCGGCCCGCGCCGCCGATGTACGGGACCGTGAGCCGGCGCCGGGGGATAGCGGCCAGATGGTCGGCCATGACCTCGGCGACATGGCCGAGGAGCGGGCAGTGTGAGGGCACGCCGATGTCGAGACGCAGGACGCGGCGGGCGCCGGCGCGGGACGACTCGGCGGACAGGCGCTCCAGCGCGCGAAGGCCACCGGAGACCACGACCATCTGGTCGGTGTCGATGACGGCGACGTAGAGCGGGTCCGCGTCGGTGGCGGCCGACGCGACGACGCGCCGCACCTGCGCGACGCCCAACCCGAGTACGGCCGCCATGCCATACCCGCACGGATAGGCGTCGCGCATCAGTTGGCCGCGGTGGCGCACGGCCACGAGCGCCTCGGCGAAGGTGAGGGCCCCGGCGGCGACGGCGGCGGCGAACGCGCCCGCCGAGTGCCCGGCCACGACGTCGGGAGTCGCGCCCTCTGCGGCGAGTGCCCGGGTCACGGCGACCCCGGCGACGCAGAGGGCGACCTGCGTGGTGACGGTGGACCGCAACGCGGGTGCGGAGTCCTGCCGCGACGACCCGGGCAGTATTCGCTCCGCCTCGGCGAGGGTCGCGGTGACGGCCGGGTGATCGGGCAGGTCATGGAGCATCCCCGGTCGCTGGGTCCCCTGGCCCGGATACAGGTACGCGACCCTGAGACGGTCGGCCGTCCATGGGAACGGCCGCTCCACGGCGACGGACGCCTGATCAGGAGCGGGGTGGGGGAAGCGCATGGAGGCCGGATCGAGAGAGGACATGGAGGCCTGATCAGGAGCGGTGTGGGGAGAGGCCGTGCCGCCGGTTCGTGGGCGGGGCGGGTGGCCGGCGGTCATGCGAGTGCCCAGGGGTCGTCCACCAGTTCCGGGCCGTGGTCGGTTCGTACCATGACCGGGTCGTCCGGGCGTGCCCAGTCGGTGAGGGCGATCCCGCCGAGGGGAGTGTCCAACTGGCAGTCCACCCGGGCGGGCAGGGCGGCGAAGGCGGTCGCCAGGTGCGCGGCCCGCGCCCGATCCAGCCGGTGCGGGGTTCGGACCAGCAGGTCCAGGTCGCTTCCGGAATGGGTGACGATGTGCCCGGTGGCCAGTTCGAAGCCGACTGCTCCGGTGGGCCCCCACACCAGGCCGCCGTCTCCGGGCCGTCCTCCCGGTTCGTCGGCGAGCAGTGAGGCGACGGCGGACAGGGTGACGGCGAGCCGGCGATCGGCGGGGCGCCGAGCCCGCAGGTCCTCGGGGGACACGGTGCGGGTGACCGCGTGGGAGGGGACAAGGGTGGCATTACGCTGCCACCGGTCGGGGCCGCGTACGCCGACCGGGATGAGGCCGGACGGATGCGGCGCCCGGCGCACGACGACCCAAGGGCAGACGGCGAGCGAGGCAGAGGCCCACTTCGGCAGCGCCTCTTCCAGCCGGGGGCGGACGGGCAATGTGGGCCAGTCCGGGCTGGTCGGTGCGTCATCGAGCGTGGCACGGAACCGGTCCCATGGCGCGTCTTCGAGCGCGGCGATCTCGGTGATCCGCACCAGATCGTGCGGCCGCCACCGTCGTCGCCCGGTCATCGCCACTGGGCCGTGAGCGCCTCGCGGATGCGCCGCGAGGCGGCCCGGGTGCGCAGGGCGGCGGGTGAGGTGAGACGGTCGCTCAGGTCGCGAGGTCCGTGGCGGGCTCGGCCGGCGGCCGCGGTCAGCGCGGCCCGCACCCGCCGCACGTCCTCACCGGTCGGCTCGTCGGCGTCGCCGACGTCCAGCAGTTCGTCGCACAGGCCGAGTTTCGCCCAGTCGGCGACGTCATAGGACAGCGGAGGGATGCGCCGGGCCAGTTCCTCCAGCTCGGCGACGGTCCGCCGGGTCACCCGCGCGGCGGCCTGTTCGTGCATGGCGTGGATGATCACCCTCGGGTCGTCGAGCGCCAGCATCCGGCCGGCCTGCGAACCGTGGGCGAGGAATCCGCCGGACAGCGCCGTTCCGACGATGAGCGCGATCACGGGATGTCCGGCGGTGCGGGCGGAGGCGTAGGCGTCCACGGCGACGGCCAGCGCGTGGTGGATGCCCAGCAGTTCCTCGACCCGCCCATACGCCTGACTGGGCACGTCGACGACCGCGACGATGGGACGACGTCGCTCCTCGGGCAGCCCGGCGTCCCTGGTGACGACCTCGGTCACCGCTTCGGCGAGCGCGAGCCCCTCGCGGAGCCCGACTTCGCCTCGACAGGCACGGTGATAGGGGCTGCCCGGGTCGGGCACGACGGCGAGCAGGCGGGCCGAATCGTCCCCCAGCATCACGTCCGCCGTCACCACGGACGGGACCTCGGACCCCACTTCCCCTCCGGCCAGCGCGCGTATCCAGGCCAGTCCCCGAGACGCCGGCGCCGAGTCCCTCGTCCTCATCGGGCGCCCCCCTTCCCCGGGTGTGGCGTTGGCCGGTACGGGTGCGGTGTCGGCCGGTACGGCGCTGCCCCCAGGTGCGGCGTTCGCGGGTGCTGCGGATTCGCCGGGTGCGGTGTTGGCCGGTACTGCGGATTCGCCGGGTGCGGCGTTCGTCCGTACGGCGCTGCCGACAGGTGCGGCGTCAGCCCGTAGGGCGGGCAGGTCGGCCGGGTCCGGCGGGTGCGCCGGGTCGACGGCCTCCAGGAGCGCCCGCAGCTCGCCGATCCGCTGGGAGCGGTGCTCGTCCGGCACGCCGCGTCCCAGGGCCTCGCGTACGGCGGATCGCACCTCGGCCACGTCGTCGGACACGAGCACGTCCGCCAGACCGGTCGCGGTGCGCTGCGTGCCACCGTGGATAGCCCAGATCAGCGTGTGGTCCGAGGCGTCGAACTCGGCGACGCCCGCCTCGGACTCGATCACCTCGGGACCGTTGAGCCCGAGGCGTCCCTCCCTGGTCATGATCAGCTCGGTGCAGAGCGCGGCGGCGATGCTCATGCCGCCGAAGCAGCCCAGCGCTCCTGCGATGACGCCGATGACGGGGCTCAGCGCCCGCAGTTCCAGGACCGCCGAGCACACCTCGGCGACCGTGGCCAGGCCGAGGTTCGCCTCCTGCAAACGTACGCCGCCGGTCTCCAGCAGCAGTATCGCGGCGGTCGGGACGCCGTGCCGATTGTCCTGGGCGGCCAGGGAAAGCGCGGCGGTGATCTTGGCTCCGGAGACCTCTCCGATGCCGCCGCCCTGGAACGCCTGCTCGATGGCGACCACGACCAACGGTCGCCGGCCGAGTTCTCCCTTGACCACCACCACGCCGTCGTCGGACTGCGGGACCACCCCCTGGGCCGCCAGCCAGGGGGACTCGATGCGGTCGAAGGCGCCGCACAGCTCGCGGGCGGTGCCGTCGTCGAGCAGCGCGGTGGCGCGCGCCCGGGCGTGCAGCTCGATGAAACTGTCGCGGGCGAGCGGCGCCACCCGGTCCGGCGCCGTTCGGTCGGAGGGCGGCCGGTCTGGGGACGCCCGTCCAAAGAGCGGCGCGGAGGTCATATGCCGCCCTCCTGGATCACCTGCCGCAGGCGCAGGGTGACCACGCCCGGCGTCGCCCCGAAGTCGTTGAGCTCGAAGCTTCCGGCGACACGGTGACGGGCGAAGAACCGCTCCAGCACGGTGCGCCATACCGTGTCGAACCCGTCGACGCTGGTGCGCACGCGTACCCGAGCGCCGCCGGACGCCTCCGGGGTCATGAGGATCTCCAGGTCGCCCGACCCCACCACCCCGACGTGCGCCCGCCGGGCGGGCTCTCGATCGGCGGGGAACTCGTAGTTCAGCGTCTGCATGCGGGACGCCTCCCTTGACGTCGGCACGGCCGTGCGTCGCCGGGCGACGGCCACGGGACAGAGTGGAGGAAGAGGGCCGCGGCCAGCAGGTCGGCGCTACCGCCAGGCGACAGCCGCCGGGCGGTGAGTCGCTCGTCCAGTTCCAGAAGCGCGGCACGTCCGCGCCGCGTGCCGGCGCCCCCCTCGGCCAGGACGCGCTCGGCGCCCGACCGCACGACGCGCAGCCCGTCCAGCCCTCCCCGGTGCAGGACGCAGGTGTCCTCCAGCAGGCTCATCACCGCCAGCAGGGCGTCCAGCCGGGCGGCGACGTGACCGTCGAACCGTGGCTCCCGGTGTCCGGCCTCCACTGCGAGGGCCGCGTCCTGGTGGAGCCCGGCCGCTCCGGCCAGGCGTAGCCGCGGGAGCGCGACGTCGATGACGTGCGGAAAGGCCGCAACGGCCTGGCCGCGCGCCCCGCTCACCCCATACCGGCGCCGCGCCCGCTCGCCATGGGAGATCGCCCCCGCCTGGACGTTCCGATCGGGAAGGTCGGCGAGCCGCGCCGCCACGCGAGCGGCCTGGCGGTCGGTGGCTGCGCCGCCGGCGGCGGCGGTCACCAGCAGTCCGAGGGTCCACAGCGCGCCGCGGTGCGTGTTCACCCCTCCGGTGACCCGTGACATGGCCGCCTCACCATCGCGACCGATCCGTCCCAGTTTCTCGCGAAGCGCGAGCAGCCGTCGAGGGTCGTACTCGTCGCGCGGCCCGAGCCCCCGGCGGGGTCGAAATTCCTCACGCAGTCCGAGTTCCCCGCGAGGCCCGGCGCCGGCGGCCGTCCGCCGGGCCGCGTCGGCGAGCGACCGGAACGCGGGCCGCAGCGCCTCGGCGGAGGCCAGCAGGAGCGCCAGGTCCATGTCCCCGTGCGCGCCGGCGCCGCGCCCGTCGACCAGGCCGGGCTTGGGGCTCAACCGCGCCTCCTCGCACAGCGCTCGGACGGCCAGGTCGGCGAGCACGTCCGCCGAGGGCCTCGATGCTCGTGCCGGATTCCGCTCGCGCGTCGTGGACATCGGCCCTCACCAGGTCCGGAACCGGGCCGGTGGGTCGTAGAGGCCGCCCGACCAGGCGACGAGATCCTCGACGCTGCGCGCCGCCAGCAGGCGTCGTTGCGCCTTGCGGACGTCGACCCCGAGGTCCTCGGGCAGGGCGACCAGTCCGTCGCGGCGCAGCCGTTCCACGCGCCGCTCGTCCATGTCGCGGCCGACCGGGGTGGCACCCGCTACGGCCGCGACCGCCTCGCGCCGTTCGGCCATGCTGGTGGCCTTGAAGAGGTAGGCCACCCCCTCTTCGGTGACCACGTGGCTGACGTCGTCACCGTAGATCATGATCGGGGGTATGGGCATGCCCGTCTCCTCGCCCACCAGGACGGCGTCCAGGGACTCCACGAACGCCGGAGTGCCCCCGGAACGGAAGGTCTGGGTGACCTGCGCGACGAGCTTGCGTCCTCGGATCGCTGGTGCCTCACCGGTGAGCAGGCTCAGCCACGCGGGAGAGGCGTGCCTGCGGCCGTGCGGATCGTGTCCCATGTTGGGCGCTCCGCCGAAACCGGCCAGGCGGCCCTCGGTGACCGTCGAGGAGTTCGCGCAGGCGTCGATCTGGAGCGAGGAACCGATGAACAGGTCGACGGCGTACTGTCCCGCGAGCTGGCAGAGCACTCTGTTCGACCGCAGCGAGCCGTCGGCGCCGGTGAAGAAGACGTCGGGGCGGGCGGCCACGTAGCGTTCGGTGCCGGGTTCCCCGCCGAAGCAGTGCACCGATTCCACCCAGCCGCTCTCGATGGCGGGGATGAGCGTCGGATGCGGGTTGAGCGTCCAGTGCTTGCAGATCTTGCCGCGCAGGCCCAGCTCCTCGCCGTAGGTCGGCAGGATGAGCTCGATCGCGGCGGTGTCGTAGCCGATGCCGTGGTTCAGCGTGGTCACCGAGTGCCGCTCGTAGATGCCGCGCAGCGCCAGCATGGCCATCAGGATCTCCACCTGGCCGATGTGGCGCGGGTCGCGGGTGAACAGCGGCTCCAGCGCGAACGGCCGGGGGCTCCGCACGACCAGGTCCACCCAGCCGCCGGGGATGTCCACCCGGGGGACCTCGTCCACCAGTTCGTTGACCTGGACCAGCACCACGCCGTCGTGGAAGGCCGCCGCCTCGGCGATGGTCGGGGTGTCCTCGGTGTTGGCGCCGGTGTACAGGTTCCCCTCGCGGTCGGCCTGCTCGGCGCAGAGCAGCACGACGTCCGGCGCGAGGTCGACGAACATCCGCGCGTACAGCTCGACGTAGGTGTGGATCGCCCCCACCTCGACCTTGCCGTCGGCGAGAAGCTGCGCCATGCGGACGCTCTGCGGGCCCGCGTAGGCGAAGTCCAGACGGCGGGCCACGCCCCGCTCGAACACGTCCAGATGCTCGCGCAGGCTGATGGAGGAGATCAGCAGATGCAGGTCGTGCACCACGCCCGGATCGCAGCCGGCCAGCGCTTCGGCGAGGAAGTCCGCCTGCTTCTGGTTGTCCCCTTCGAGGGCCACCCGGTCGCCAGGGCGGAGCAGCGCCTCCAGGGCCTCGCGTACGTGTCCGGGGTCCAGCACCCGTCCGGAGGCGAAGGGCCGCAGGGCTTCCAAGCGTTCACGCTTGGCGCCCCGCCGCCGCGCCCAGCCTCGGGCGCCCGTCTCCCTGCGTCCCACTGTCCAGCCCCCGGTCGCGAACATGGGTGCTGCTCACTATGCCTCCGAACACGGAGCAACTAACCCATACCCCCGCAAAATGTCCTCCGCTGGTTTGGTGGGGGAGCCTCACGAGGAACCGGCGGCCCGTGATGCCTGAACGGAGTGAAGTGATCCCTCCGCCACTGAACGGGCCGACCACGGGCGCACCTGTTGGGGCTCCCCGTCAGGAGATGGCCCCCTCCTTCAAACCGCCGACGAACACCTCCCAAGCAGCCCCTTCGCACACCAGTACCGGTCCGAGGGGGTCCTTGCTGTCACGCACACCGCGACGGCTTCCGGAGAGACGCGCGACCTCAACGCAGTTGCCGCCATTGCTTCCTGAGTGGGTCGATTTGATCCATTCGGCTTTCCGTAGCTCGCGGATCAGCTCGTCCATCGCTGCACCGTCTCCTTGATCAGCTCTAGGGAATCGCGCTGTGACAATGCTTCGGAGCGAATTCCCTCGTATCTGAATGCTAGGGTCCGCACAGTCTCTGTCCAGTCGGTCACTTGGGCATTCGAGGCCGCCTCTACGTATGCGGTGTCGGGAGTCCCCTGAGCTTGCGCGATGGCGAACCCACCCAGGAGGCCCGTCGTGGAATAGGCGCGATAGGGGAGGACCTGGATGACGATCCTCGGGCTTTGACCGGCTTCGAGGAGATAGGTGAGCTGCTCGGCCATCACGGCCGGACTGCCGATGCGCCGGTGCAGCACTCCCTCATCGATGACGACCCAAAGCATGGGGGGCTTGGGGCGTCCGAGGATCGCCTGTCGTTCCATTCGCGCCGACAGATGTTCCTCGACCTCCTCCGGGCTTACGCCGGGTTCTCCGCTCAGCATGGCCTGTGCGTAGCTCTTGGTCTGGAGAAGACCGGGAACGAGGAGAGGTTCCCATGTCCGGAGGGACTCGGCCGTGGTTTCCACGTCCAGCCAGGGGCGAAACCATGGGGGAGCGGTGGGGCGGCTCACCATGGGCCAGAGGCGCATGAGGGCGCCTTCGGCTTGTAGTGCCTCGTCGCAGAGGCGGGCGAAGTCCTCGGACGGGGAGCGCCGCGCCGTCTCGATCATGCTGATCGTGCCCACGGAGTAGGGGATCGCGCGGGCTAGGCGGATCTGCGACCATCCGCGTTCTTTCCGGTGTCGTCGCAGCTCGAAACCGAACAGGGCGGTCGGGGATTCGGACGGGTTGAGCTCGCTTTCCTTTGGCATGGGGGGCTCCGGGTGGCCTTTCCTCAGTGTTTCACCGAGGGTTTCAGTCGATGCGTTGATAACTCGTTGAAGTCGATCAAGCACTAAGCGTAGTCGGATTCTGGCACCGTCGGAAGTCCTGCGGATCGGATTTCGGAAATGGACGGTGAAACGATGGAGCCTGCGAATCCGCGGCCCAATGTTCTGGGAAGGGCGGCCTTGCCTGGAGTCCGCGAATCAGTGCCGCTCGCGCGTCGTCAGGTGCTCCAGTGGCTGAACGCCGATCACCCCGCGGCCGACGACGTCGTTCTCGCCGTCTCGGAGCTGGTGACCAACGCGATCACGCACGCAGGGTGTGGGCGGGACGATTTCATCGCCCTGACGCTCGTGGAGAACGACGGCGCGATCCACGTGGAGGTGAACGACCCAGGGGCCATGCACTCCCAGCCGGTGGTGCGCGACGATCCGGACGCGGAGAACGGTCGGGGACTGCTGATCATCCGCGAACTGGCCGAGGAGTGGGGCGCCCACGATTCCGGCCCCGGCTTCGGCCGTACCGTCTGGTGCTCCATCCGCTTCGCGCCGCCCTTGGTCACTCCGGCGCGTCACGAGGCGAGAGCGGCTCCTTGACCCGGCCCTTGGCGTCGGCCGCGCGGGCGAGGGCCTGGGCCGCGGGCCACCTCATCGTGCTGAAGGAGGAGGAGTCGGCCACGAGATCATGCATGACGGCCATCGCGGCCTGCCGGTACGGCGTTCCCAGTTCGGCGAGCCCCTGGGCGATGGTCAGCCGCCGGTCGGCGGGCAGGCCGAGATCGTCCAGCAGTGCTCGGGCGCGGTCGCCGGCGGACCTCCGGTACGACGGCCGAAGCCCGGCCAGGCCCATGGCCATGACGGCCCGCTCGTACGGGCTCGCGAGCCGGTCGGTGATGGACTCCTCCAGGAGCCGGACGGCGGCTTCCCGGCCGCCGGGTCCCGTTCCGGCCAATGCCCGGGCGGCCAGCAGCCGTTCCTCGGGTTCCGCCGCGTCGTCCGCGGCGATCTCGTGCAGGAGCTCGGCGGCCCTGCCCCGGTGCGCCAAGTGACGGCGGGCCAGTGCCTCGGCGGCCAGACGACGGAGAGACGCCGGGGTGGAGGCGTCGGCCGCCTCCCGCGCCAGCGCCTCTCCGGCCTCTTCCAGGACGGACGCGTCCGAGGTCATGACGGCCAAGGAGTCCAGCGCCAAGGCGCGGTGGAGGCCCGCGTCGGCCGGGTCGGCGGACAGGTCCCGGAGCGCCTCCACCGCTTCGCGGCGTCGCTCGTTGCCGAGCATCGCCAGCGCCTCCGCCGCCCGCCGCCGTACGCCCGCATCGGCGCCCGGTTCGGCTGCGAGTTCGTGGAGGGTTTGGGCCAGCAGGTCGCGGTCCTCCTCCTGTTCCACCAGGACGGCCAACGCCTCCCACCGCTCGTCGTCTCTGGCTTTCCGGTCACCGGCCATCGACTGGAGCGCCCGGATGCCTGCGGCACGTGCCTCGGGCCCCAATCTGAGGAGCACGCCGATGGCGTGACGGCGTTGGTCGCCGGAGACGCTCTGGGCCACCGCGATGCGCCGCAGGTGAGAGATCGCGCGCTCGCGCCTGTCGGCGGAGAGCTCGGCGAGGGCCATCGCGGCCTCCGTCCGCTCCCAGGGGTCGGCGGAAAGGTCGTCGGCGATGGCGTCGAGGAGGCCGACGGCCCGCGCGCGACAGGCGGGCCCGAAACGGGCGAGGGCTTCGGCGGCCTGGCGGCGTTCCCACGCTCGGACCGCAGGGTCCTCGGCGATCAGTCCGAGCAGGCGAGTGCCCCGGTTCGCGTGAAGGTCGCTGATCTCCAGCAGACCTGTGGCGGCCTGGAGCCGTTCACGACCTGGACGTGAGGTGTCTTCGGCCAGCCGGGTGAGCAGGTCCACCGCGTCGAAGTGGCAGGCGTCGCTCACGTCGGCCATCGCCGCGACCGCGAGCGCTCGCGGCAGGTCGCCGTCAGGCCCTTCCACCTCCTCGCGGAACGCCCGCACCGCCTCGAAGGCGAGCCGCCGCGCGTCAGGGCCGAGCTTCGCCAGGGACTCGATGGCCCACAGCCGGTTCCAGGAGTCCACGTCGCTGTCTCCGGCCAGGCGGTGCAGGCCCGTCACGGCGGTCTCCAGCGCCTGCGGGGACAGCAACGAGCCCAGGAACTCCGCCGTCCACCGGCGGACCGTGACGTCGGCGCCGGTGTCCGTCGTCAACTCGCCGAGGAGGACCAGGGCGCGCGACTGGGCGACGGGCCCGAGCGCGACGAGCTCTCGCGCTGCTCGCAGGCGTTCCTCAGGATCGTCGGCGAACTCGATGACCAGCCGGTGCAGCAGCTCCGCGCCTTCGTCACGCTCGTCGCCGCCTAGGTCGGCGAGATCTTGCGCCGCCGCGAGGCGTACGCCGGCATCGGCCGACGCATCCGCCGCGAGCCGACGCAACAGTTCTGCTCCTTGTGCCCGTCGCTCGCCGCCCAGCTTTGCGAGGTCCCGGGCGGCCAGGCGGCGATCGTACAGTTCCGGCTCGCCTGAGTCGATGGCCAGCCGGTACAGCAGGTCCACCCCCGCGTTCTCCTCCTCACCCAGCTTGATCAGCGAGCCGGCCGCCTCGCGGCGCACGCGTGCGTCGAGGAGGACGTCGCGGCTCATTCGCTTGAGGAGCTCCGCGCCGCGCTCGTGATGCTCATCGTCGAGTTCGGCCAGTTGGGCCGCGGCCTCGCGAGCCGAGTCCGGAGCGACGAGTGGGTCGATGGCGTGCCGGTACAGCGACTCGGCGACGCGTTTGCGCCGTGAGGCGTCGAGCTTCACGATGTCGGCCAGGATCGCCGGCCGATGCCGAACATGGGCGCCTGACACCTCGGCCATTCGATTGAGAATCTCGAGGCATAGCGCCCGATGATCCGGGCCGAGAGACGAGAACTCGCGTACGGAGTCCAGGCGAGCTGTCGTCGTGGCGGCGGGGTCCGTTGCGAGCTGGTGCAAAAGGGCCACGGCCCGACGGTGTCGGTCGGTGCCGTCGGCGTACACCTGGCGGACGGCGTATCTCCTCTCACTGTGATCGACGGTGACATCGGCGGCGATGTGGTCATAGATGTCGGCGCGGAGTGAGGGGGCCAGGTGGTCGGACACGAGAAGAAGCAGGGTCTTCTCGCTTGCCCGGACGGAGGGGTCGTCGGTGAATCCCCGGACAGCCGCGTCCGCTTCCTGGCGATATGCGGCACGCAGATTGAGCAGGCTGTCCACCGCGGCTCGGCGGACCCCGATAGGCGCCGCGTGGTCGGAGGTCAGACGTCTCCACAAGTCCGTCGCTTCGTCCAGATGCCCGGCCCCCAAGTCCACGAGTATCTTGGCGCTGTCGGACCGAGTCTCGGCGGAGGCCGTAGCGGTCATCGCCAGTCGGTGGATCAGCGTGGCGGCAGACGGTGTCTCGCCAGGCCGGAGCGTCGTCTGTATCGCCATCGCCAGGGCGCGTTCGGCAGACGAGGAGAAGGGATGACGGAGGAGTTCGTCGGCGAAGTCCAGGACGCCTGACAGGAAACGTGTTCCCAGATTGGCCAGCGTGCTCGCCGCGTCGAGGCGCCGGGCGAACGAGAGCGTCGGCCCGGTGACCAGCTTCAGTAGAAGGTCGGCGGCCGGCATCCGATGGCCGTCGTCCAGTCGGGCGAGTTGGACGGCCGTCATGTGGAGGTGCCCGACGTGAACGGTGACGTCGACGCTGATCGCGTAGAAGGCTTCCACGCCACTCTGCCTGAAGCTGGCACCAAGTTTGGTCAGGTCCTCCGCCGCTCTGTAGCGGCTGCCCATCACGCTCTTGGCGTCGGGTCGTACGGCGAGGTCGAACATGACCCGCGCAGCGGTCGACCGGTGCGCTCCGCCGAGCTCCGCCAGTTCGCGGGCAGCAGCGAGTCTGTACCCTGCGTCAAGGGCGAGATCAGCGATCACTCGCAAGAGCGCTTCGATGGTCTCTGGACGACGGGATGGTTCGATTTTCACAAGAGCGATCAGAGTCAGAGCATGGTCGAATCGGTCACGGCGGAGATCGTGTGCCAATCGCCCCAGCAGATGAACACCCTCATGAACGTGGCGGCCTCCTAGCTTGTGCAGCTTCTCGGCGGCTGATCGTCGGTCCATGCCGGGTAAAGAGCGGTCCATGGCCAGGTCGTACAGGATCTTGGCGGCTCGCGGCCGTTGTTCGTGACCGCATTTGGCCAGCTCCTCGGTCATTTCCACGCGTTGCCAGGCGGGAACCGCCGGGTCGGTGGCCGACTGGTAGAGCAGGTCGGCCGCGTGCGCGCGATGCCGGCCGCCCAGCCGCGCCAGGCTCGCGGCAGCCGAGAGGCGATCGCTGATCTCTGTGCTGCCGTCCTCGCTGAGGGCGACGAGCAGACCCGCGGCCTCGTCGCGGTGATCGCCACCGAACCGGGACAGGACCGTCGCCGCCTTGCAGCGGATTCTCGCCTCGTGCTCCGCGGCGGTGAAAGCTCGCAATATGGCTGGTCCGTCGCGACGTACTCCGCCCGATCGTTCCCGGAGCAGGTCGATGATGGAGATTCTGGTCGCGGGGCCGAGGAACGGGTCCGCCAGCAGTCCTTCGAGTCGTTCGCGGACGGGGGCGTGGCGGGTGAGGGCGATCACCTCCTCCAGGTCCGTCACCGAGCCCGTTCCCACCATGTCCTCCAGCCGGGACAGGTAGGCGGTGAGCTGAGTGTCCGAGACGGGGGCGCCCTTCTCGACCAGGCCGTCCGCCGTGGCGCGCTGGTCGAGAGTGCCGTTCTGCAGCGCGTCCAGGAGTCCCGCGCCCGGCCCCACGAGGTGCAGATAGTGCAGGACCACGAGGTTGGCCGCGTCGTCGCCGAGCAGGAGGTCGCTCACCAGCTTCTCCCAGGGCGGTTCGCCGGGGTGGAACTCGCGGGGAAGGGTCTTGGCGCGGGCGGTGGCGGCCAGGTGCTCGGCGAAGGTCTGGTGCAGGAACCGCAGGCGGGTACGGCTCCTCGCCAGCACTCCCGTCTGGGACAGCCACTCGGCGAGCGCGCTCTCCCAGTCCAGGGGCATGCGGGCGGGCATCGGGGCATGGTCGGCCAGGAAGCGCCGCGCGACCTCCATGAGCGGGGTCTCGGTGGTGGTGTACGCGGTGGCCAGCGCTTCCATCAGCACGACCCGGTGCTCGTACAGCCACCCCGCGAGCCGCGGACCGCCCGGGACCTCGTCCAGGGTGGCCAGTGACGAGGCTCCCGCCTCGATCCGAGCCTGGGCGTACCGCCCGATGTACTCCTCGTACAGTTCGTACCGTCCGGCCGGCAGCGGGCGGTCCCGGCGGGACTGGTGGAGGTTGGCGGCCACGGTGGCCAGGAGGGGCACGACGAGCACCTCCTCAAGGCCGGCCAGCCGCACCTGCCGCAGGAACTCCTCCGCCGCCGCGTTACCCGCGGGCGTGTCGTCCGGGTCGAACCAGTTCCGGGCGAACTGCACCAGCGCTTCCTCGTCGAACGGCTGCAGTTCGTAGAAGCCGACCCTCGGACCGCGCAGGCGGTCGATCTCGCCGGGGGACAACGGACGGGTGGTGACCAGGAACCGCGCCGGGCCGTCGTCGCCCGGGAACCGGGACGCGAGCGCGGTCAGCAGCCGCTCGCGGTCGTCCTGGTCGGGGATCTCGTCCAGAGCGTCCACCACGACCAGCCACCTGCGCCCGCTCACCTTCCCGGTGAACAGGGACGCCGCCACTTCGCCGTCGGACGGCCCGTACTCCGCGATGACCGAGGCCCGCAACGCCTCGGGCCAGCCGCCACGGAGATGGACGGCGAGCACGCGGGCCGGCAGCATCACGGGGACCAGCGGCGCTTCGCCGTCCTGGGCCCTGCCGTCCAGCAGGGCCTTCGCGAAGTTCCGGACGAGCATCCTGCCGAGCGTGGTCTTGCCGAGACCGGCCGCGCCCTCGATCACCAGGTGGTCGTGCTGCTCGAAGACCTGCTCGAACGGCTGCGCCAGGCCCGCGGACGGCCGCCGGTCCTCCTCCGGGAACTCCTCGCCGTCCTCCTCCCACGGTCTGCGCGGTTCGGGAGCGGCGGCGACGCTCTGCCGTACGTACACATCCGACAGGGGGAAGCGTCCATGAGCGCCGCGGAGCGGATAGGGCAGGTCATCGGAGACCTGGCACATCTGGCGAAGGACGCCGGTGAGCTCCGGGGGGATCGGCGTCATATCGGAGCGGACCGGTTCATGGGGAGGCGGGCAGGAGGCGGCCAGGCGCGGCCAGCGGCGTAGGAGGGCCGAGACGGGGAGCATCCAGGCGACCTTGGCGCCGTCGTCGCCGTCCTCGGTGACGGCGATGCCGACGACCTGGCCGGTGTCGTCGCGTTCCACGGCGGCGCCGCTGAACCCGCGCTGGATACGCCTGCCGACGGCGCGTGTGGCGTCGAGTTGGACCCATTCGGGACCGCCGGGGTCGCCGACTTCGTACGACACCGCCCACACGCCCGTGTCGAGTCCCGGGGGATAGCCGTAGGCGCGCACGGCCGTGCCGCGTTCGGCGCGCTCGGTCAGTTCGGCGGGGGCGGTGCCGTCGGGCGGCGTGGAGCGGAGCTCCAGGACGGCCACGTCACCGCGCTCGTCGTCCTCGATGGGGAACCAGCCGTCGTCGGAGACCCATGCCTGGAACCGCGCACCGCCCGCGGCGATCGGGAAGTCGAGCTCGACCGGGTCCGCCGGTCGGGAGCGCTCGGCGGCGTGCCGGCCAAGAGCGGCGTTGACCACGTGGGCGCAGGTGAGCACGTGCCGGTCGTCGATCAGCACGCCGGCGCCGCACGTCCCCGAGCCCGCGCGGACGCGAACCGACCAGCGGCGCATGTCAGGACTCCGCGACGCGGCGCCAGGTGAGTTTGACGGTCAGGTGTCCTTCGAGGGAGGACTTGGCGATGACGGCCCCTGCCTCGGCGTTGAGTTTCACGCCCAGCTCGATCTCGACCTCGTCCGGACCGGACTTGCGGAAGGTCTCCAGGGCGGCCTCGGCGGCCTCGCGGATGGGCTGGAGCGCCGACTGCAGGGAGTCCACGGCCGCTTCGATCTTGTCCCCGGTGCGTGAAGCCCGCCGGACCGCCGGCTCGTTGTCCGCGATCTCCACGACGACCTGGCCGCCGTCGGCCAGGGGCATGCGCATCAGCTCGCTCACATCGACTCCGGGGCATGGGGGGACGGAAACCGCCGTAAGGGCTTCAGCAGATCGTATACGCGCGTAATCGGTCGAACACTGAGACTGTGCCGACCGGTCGCCGCGTCGCCGCCCTCGCGCATGCGTGCCGTCGTGTCGGTCACAATTTCGGCCGGACTCGGCAGGAGGTCCCGCCGCGATGATCTAGCAGGACGTGCGACCTTCGGGATGTGCCGAGCACCGTCACGGACGTCCACGGGAGGGGCCGCCGAGGTGGATGTCCAGATTTGCGGCTTATGTCGGAAAAGTTAACAAAAGGGCAAACTATAGGAAGAAAGTAGTAACTTCAAGTCCTTTACAGGGCCTTGCCGGGGGTGATCGGATTCGTCCGGTTCATCGACTCTGGAGGCTAAGTGAGGCCCTGTACCCCCCGGAGGACCGCGGCGTCCGTCGCCGCGGCCCTCGCCGCCGTTGTGATCACCCCAGCGGTGGCGCACAGTGCTTCGCCTGCGCAAGCGCCTACGGGAGCGCCGCCCACGAGCGGCGGCGCGCCCGGTGCGACCGCCACGGTGACGCTGATCACCGGCGACAAGGTGAAAGTGACCAAGCGGACCGGCGCCGCCTCCTCTGTGGACGTCGAGCGCGCGCCGGGAGCCACGGGCTCTGTGCGCATCTCCACCGAGGGCGGGGACACCTACGTGTACCCCGACCCGGCCGTCGCCTACATCGCGGCCGGCCGGCTCGACAAGCAGCTCTTCGACGTGACGCGGCTGGTCGCGCAGGGCTACGACGACGCGCACAGCGCCGAGCTTCCCCTGATCGTCACTCGTGCGCAGGACGCGTCCGCCCGTAAGAGCGAAGCCCCGGCCGGCCCCGCGCTGCCGGGTGCCAGGACCACGCTCAGCCTTCCCTCCATCGGCGGTGAGGCGCTCCGTGCCCGCCGGTCGCAGGCCACGGCCTTCTGGTCGGCCCTCACCGGCGCCGCGCAGGAGAACGGGCGTTCGGCGAAGCGGTCCGACGGCGCGCCGGACGACCAGGCGGCGCCCCCGTTCGCCGCCGGTATCGACAAGGTCTGGCTGGACGGCAAGGCGAAGGCGACCCTCGCCGACACCACCGCGCAGATCGGCGCTCCCGCGGCCTGGGCCGCGGGAGGCGTGGGAACCGGGGTGCGGGTCGCCGTCCTGGACACCGGCGTGGACGCGACCCACCCGGACCTCGCCGGCCGCGTCGCGGCGTCCAAGAGCTTCATCCCCGGCCAGGAGGTCACCGACCGGAACGGGCACGGGACCCACACCGCCTCGACGGTGGCCGGGACCGGCGCCGCGTCCGGCGGCAAGGAGCGGGGCGTCGCCCCCGGCGCCGACCTGGTGGTGGGCAAGGTTCTCGACGACGGCAACTCCGGGCCGATCTCGGGGGTCATCGCGGGCATGGAGTGGGCCACGCGGACCGAGCACGCCAAGGTGGTCAGCATGAGCCTGGGCGTCGGCGGCTGGCACACCCAGGATGATCCGCTGAGTCAGGCGCTGAACCGGCTGAGCGCCGAGACCGGCGCGCTCTTCGTCGTCGCCGCGGGCAACGACGGACCGGGCCCCTACAGCGTCGCCTCGCCGGGGACCGCGGACGCCGCGCTCACCGTCGGCGCGGTGGACGGCTTCGACCACCTCGCCGACTTCTCCAGCGCCGGGCCGCGCCTGAACGACGACGCGCTCAAGCCCGACCTGACCGCTCCCGGCGTGGACGTGCTGGCGGCGCGCTCGCAGTACATGGAGTGGGGCGAGGGCTACTACCGGACCGACAGCGGCACCTCCATGGCGACGCCGCACGTCGCCGGGGCGGCGGTGCTGGTGGCCCAGAAGCACCCGGAGTGGACGGCGCGGCAGATCAAGGACGCCTTGATGAGCACCAGCGTGCCGACGCCGGACTACAGCCCCTACCAGGCCGGCGCCGGCCGGTTGGACGTGGGCGCCGCCTACGTGAAGGACCAGGTCGTCGCGAGCGGATCGGTGGACGCCGGGCTGGTCCAGTGGTCGTCCGGCGGACAGCCGCGGCAGCCGGTCACGAAGAAGATCACCTACACCAACACCACGGACGCCCCCGTCACGCTGGACCTGTCCGTCGACCGTGGCGGCTCGCCCGAGAAGGCGTTCGACATCGCCGCCGACCACCTCACCGTGCCCGCGCGCGGAACCTCGGCGGTCGAGGTCACGGTGAACCCCGACGGGCTCGCGCCGGGCAGGTACACCGCCCAGGTCAGGGCGCGGCACGCGGCCGGTGAGGTGCACACGGTCGTGGGCGTCTCCGTCGAGTCCGAGAAGTACGCCCTCACCGTCCACCTGAAGGACCGCGCCGGCCGGCCCCTGAGCGGCGATGTCGAGATCAAGGGCGCCGACGGCGGCAGCACCTTCATGTGGGTCCCGGACGGCACGCTCACCAGCCGCTGGGCTCCCGGCTCCTACACGGTGCTCGCCATCCCGGACGTGGAAGGTCTGCACGGCCCCAACTCCCTCGGGGTCGCGATGCTGATCGCTCCCGAGGTCGACCTGACGGCCGACCGCACCGTGGAGCTCGACGCCTCGCGGGCACGCCAGGTGAAGGTGGCCACGCCCAAGCCGACCGCCGTGGTCGACAGCAGGGTCGACATCTTCCGCTCCTTCACCTCCAGTACGCCCGCCCCCGGCGACGGCACCGCCCTCCATGAGGTGATCATGCTCCCGGCCGCCAACGACGGCCTGTGGGCCCTGCCGAGCAAGAAGAAGGTGACCAAGGGCAGCTTCGTCTTCACCACTCGGTTCCGCGCGACGCAGACGCCGCTGAAGATCGGCTATCGGGGCCACGACCTCGACGACGTCCTCGTGCAGCCCGGCTCCGCGGCGATGCCGGACGGCGCCTCGCGCCTGGACGCCCTCTTCGCCGGCAACGGTTCGCAGGCGGACTACGCCGGCCTGTCCGTCCGCGGCAAGGCCGTGGTCGTACGCGCCGGCGCCGTGACCCCCGCCGACCAGGCGGCGGCGGCGCACGCCGCCGGCGCGGCGATGCTCCTGGTGGTCAACAACGCACCCGGCCGCAGAAGCGACTGGTACGGCGCCGCTGACGGCTTCTCGACCGGCCCGATCCCCGTGGCCTCGGTCACCATGGACGAGGGGGAGGCGCTGGTCAAGGAGATCGCCGCCGCGGGCAGGAAGGCGTTGCGGCTGGACGTCGAAGCCCACCCGGCGCCGGAGTACCTGTACGACCTGGTCGACTACCACCAGGGCGGCGTGCCCGAGGATCCCTCCGCCAAGACCGACCCGCGCGGCCTCGCCCGCGTCGACCTGGAGTTCTCCCCGCCCTCCAAGCTGCAGGTCACCGAGATGCGAGCGGAGTTCCCACCGTACGAGTACTACTCGGCTCCGCCGTTCCCGATGGAGCGGGTCGCCGCCGGAAGGCGCACCGACTGGGTCTCCACCGGAGAGGGGGTCGTCTGGCAGCAGACCGCCTCTGCGAACGGCTGGAGCGGGTCGCAGACCGACCGGCTGTCCTACCGGCCGGGCAGCGTGCAGAAGGACCGGTGGTTCGGCCCCATCACCCGGCCGCGCATGATCAGCGCCGAGGGCCCGTTCCGCGGCGAGACCGGGCTCAGCGCCGACATTCAGGGCTTCGGCGACGCGGGAGCGGCGCATAGCGGCGGGTCCGGCATCCCCGGCGTGGTCGAGACGATCACGATGTACCAGGGGGATAGGCAGGTCGCCCAGGTCGTGGGCTGGCCCTACCTCAATGCCGGAGACCTGGCACCGCAGCGGCTGCCCTACCGGATCGTCGTCCAGACGAACAACGACGGCACGGTGAACCCCTACTCCATCGCCGGCCAGACCGAATGGCGGTTCATCTCCGGCGCCCCGGTAGGGGCGGACTTCGCGGCCATCCCACTGGTCCAGTTGGACTACGGAATCGACGTGGACGCCGAGGGCCGGGCGGGGCGCGCGTCGGACCTGTCCATCACGCCGGTGCTGCTCAACGGCGACTTCGCGAAGAACCCGATCTCCGTGGTGACGCTGGCGGTCTCCTACGATGACGGCGCCACCTGGCAGCGGCAGGACCTGAAGGAGAAGAAGGGCACCTGGCGGGCGTCCCTGCGCGCGCCGCAGCGAGCCGGCTACGTCTCCATCCGGGTCACCGCCGACCAGCGCGACGGCGAGGGCGTCTCCCAGACCATCACCCGGGCCTTCGGCCTGAAGTAGTCCTGAGAGAACCGGTTTACGCGACCGGCGGGGCCACAACGGTGTGCCCCGCCGGTTTCGTCTGTCTTGAAAGAGTGTCGACGGCCCGCGCGTCGGCCGGGCACGCGGTGGAGCGGGAGAATGAAGCGAGAGCACTGCTCTTGACGGCGGTGCTTCCCGTGCGAGAGCATTGCTCTCGAAAGAGAGCGATGTGTTCGTCGAGATGAGGCCGTTCGATGCTGACCGTGATGAAAGGCGCCAGCGCGGGCCTGATGTTCCTGCTGGAGCTGGGCGTCTACCTGGCGGTCGGGTACTGGGGGTTCACGTTCAGCCCGAACTGGGGGCTCAAACTGCTGCTGGGCATCGGCGGGCCATTGCTGTTCGCGGTCGTCTGGGGCGTCTTCGGGTCGCCGAAGGCGAGCATCCCGGTGCACGGGCTGGGACGGGCGGCCCTTGAGGTCCTCTGGTTCGGCGGGGGCGTCGCGGCCGCGGCGGGGGCCGGCCTCGTCACCACCTCGGTGGTGTTCGCCGCGCTGTTCGTCGTCAACGCCGCGCTGCGGCTCCTGTGGCACCAGGTCTGAGACACCGCCGAAGAGGCGTCATCACAAGGAGGTCGAACATGGGCAAGCACGTCATCGTCGGATCGGGGCAGGTCGGCGGGCAGCTCGCGGAGATGCTGGCGCGGTCGGGGCACGAGGTCGTCGTCGTCACCCGCTCCGGCTCGGGGCCGGCGGATCCGGGGATCACCCGGGTCGCCGCTGACGCGAGCGACGCCGACCGGCTCGCCGGAATCGCCAAAGGCGCCGACGCCCTCTACAACTGCGCGAACCCGCGCTACCACGAATGGGCGCGCGACTGGCCGCCGATGGCGGCCGCGCTGCTGACGGCGGCCGAGCGCAGCGGGGCGGTGCTGGTCGTCACCGGCAACCTGTACGGGTACGGGCCGGTGGACCGTCCGATGACCGAGGAGATGCCGCTCGCGGCCACCGGGACGAAGGGGAAGGTGCGCGCCACGATGTGGCGCGACGCGCTCGCCGCGCACGAGGCGGGCCGTGTGCGGGCGACCGAGGTGCGCGGATCCGACTTCTTCGGGCCGGGGATGTCCGGCCAGGCCATCTTCAGCGACCGCTTCCTCAAGCCGCTGATGGCCGGCAAGCCGATCCGGGTGCCCGCCGATCCCGACCAGCCGCACAGTCTCACCTACATTCCGGACGTGGTGCGGGCGCTGGCGACGGTCGCGGTGGACGAGCGGGCCTGGGGACGGCCCTGGCACGTGCCCACGCCGCCCGCGACGACCGTCCGGCGCCTGGCCGAGCGGATGGCGGAGCTGGCCGGGGCACCCGCGCCCCGCGTCTCGGCCATCCCGCATGTGGTGATGCGGGCGGCGGGGCTGTTCTCGCCGTTGCTGCGCGAGCTGGAAGAGACGCGCTACCAGTTCGTCCGGCCGTTCGTCGTCGACTCCTCCGCCTTCGAGTCGACGTTCGGCGTCCCGCCGACCCCGATGGACGTCGCCCTGAAGCAGACCCTGACCTGGTGGCGCGCCCGATAGTCCCTCGGAAGACGGGGCGGCGACGCTCGTCCCCGGGTGGTTTGATGTCCGCCATGGTTCAGGAGGAAGCCGGTCGCGCCGCGCGGCGGGCGGTGGTGGCGGACGCGGGGGCGCTGACGCGGCTGCGGGCGCTGATGCTGGAGGAGATGGGGGCGCCCGTCGGCGGTGAGGACGCGGAGTGGCGCAAGGCCGCGGAGGCGTGGTTCGCCGAGCGGCTCGCGGACACCGGCGGCTTCGCCGCCTTCGTGATGGACGATCCGGAGCTGGGCGTGGTGTGCTCGGCGGTGGGCATGATCGAGCGGCGCGCGCCCGGGCCGTCCAACCTCACGGGCACACAGGGCCGTGTCTTCAACATCAGCACCGACGTCCGGCGACGACGGCGCGGGCACGCGCGGGCGTGCCTCGCGGCGCTGCTGGCCTGGTTCCGCGACGAGACCGAGGCCAAGGTGATCGAACTCAACGCCACCGGGGATGGCGCCGAGCTGTACCGCGCGACCGGCTTCGTGGCGCCCCGCTTCCCGGCCCTGCAGCTCAGGCTCTCCGAGTCGCCCCTCACCCCGCGTCCTTGAAGCCCATGCCACGTGCCAGGCGGCGTCTCTGGTGCTCTGAACCGCCCTCGGTTCTCGTCCTGAAAGGCCGCCTCATAGTCTCTCGGCATGAATCGGACGCGCGTGGCGATGATCGGGCTCGGGGACATCGCGGAGAAGGCCTACCTGCCGGTGCTGTCGGCCACACCCGGCCTGGAGCTGCTGCTGTGCACGCGTGACCGGGGCAGACTGGACCGGCTCGGTGACGCCTACCGCGTTCCGGCGCGGTTCACCTCGGTGGAGCAGGTGGTCGCGGAGGGCGTCGAGGCGGCGTTCGTCCATGCCGCGACCGAGGCGCACGTGGAGATCGTGGAGGCGTTGCTGCGGGCCGGGGCGCATGTGTACGTGGACAAGCCGATCGCGTACGACCTCGCCGGGGCCGAGAAGGTCGCACGCCTGGCCGAGGAGCGCGGGCTCTCGCTCATGGTGGGGTTCAACCGCAGGTACGCGCCCGGGTACGCGGGGCTGCGGGACCTGCCGCGCGACCTGGTCGTCATGCAGAAGAACCGCACCGGCCTCGCGGACGACCCGCGCCGGGTCGTCTTCGACGACTTCATCCACGTGGTGGACACCCTGCGATTCCTGGCGCCGGGCGAGATCTCGGAGACATCGGTGGACGTGCGCGTGCGGGACGGCCTGCTGGAGCACGTGGTCCTGCGACTCACCGGGGACCGTCCGCCCATCGCGGCTCATGGTGGGGGAGGGTTCACGGCGATCGGGATGATGAGCCGGGTCAGCGGGGCGGTCGAGGAGACCTGCGAGGTGATCGGCGGCGGCGTCAAGCGCCGGGTGGTGAACCTCGGCGACGTCGTCGACTTCGACGGCGGCGAGACCCTCGCGCGCAGGCCCGACTGGACGCCGGTCGCCCGGCAGCGCGGCATCGAGCAGGCGTGCCTGGAGTTCCTCGCCGCCGTCCGCGAGGGACGCCTGATCACCGCCGACGACGCCCTGCGCACCCACGCCCTCTGCGAACAGATCGTCGCCGCCGCCACACCGTGACGTATGCCCGGTATGCGGTGCAGTGATGGACGTCCGCCTGGCACGCGGTTTCGTCGTGATCGCCCGGCACGCGGTTTCGTGGTGATCGCCTGGCTCGGTGTGGCGTGATGCTCATCCGGTATGCGGGGACCATGATGCTCGCACGGTGCGGTGACGCTGGGGACCGCCCGTGGGACGTGTCGGGCAGGAGGCCGCCGGGAGGCGCGAGGCGGCCTGGCGGTGTGCCCTGCCCGTGGCTCCTGGGGGCAGGGCACGCCGGCGGAGGCTCACTCCTCGCAGTTGCTGACGGTCTCGCCGATGCACTCGTCGGAACCGGCCCCGCCGTCGACGATGTCGGTGTCCTGGTTGCCGGTGATGTAGTCGTGCGCCGACCCGCCGAACAGCCTGTCCCGCCCTCGCCCTCCGTAGATCGTGCTGGAGATGTCGGTGTTGTTGCGCACCACGTCCTCACCGCCGCCGACGGTGACGTGCAGGTGGGTGACGTCGACGGCCGAGCAGCGGACCACGGCCCCGAGTTGCTGGCATCCCGGCCCGGCGACGACCGACGCCAGCGTGTCGGTGACGGTCACCGTTCCGCCGGCGCTCCCGTTGAGGTCGATGGCGTTCGCCGTGGATCCGGCTTCGACCATGATCCAGAACCCGTTCGTGGACAGCGGCCTGGACACGACGACGGGGTCGGCGGCGGCCTGTGCCGGGGTGGTGGACATCATCGCCGCCCCGGCGAGCGCCGCGGACGCCACCAGCGCCTGCATCCATGTGCGTGACATCGTGTGGGACATCGGGCGTGACATCGTGGTTGCTCCTGTGCGTTGCCGGTCACTGACAATGAAGAGCCTGACCGTCGCGGGCCGCCGGGAGATCGGTGATTCCTACCGAGTTAAGAGCGGCGTCTCCTACCGAGGCGACGCCGCCGCGAACCCGCCGGTGCGGAAGGGACGCGGCCGTCGTGTCAGTGCCGGTGGGCGATCGCCCGGAGTTCGGCGCGGCCGGCCGCGCCGGTCTTGGCGAGCAGGCTCGCCACGTGGGTGTCCACCGTGCGCGTGGAGATGACCAGGCGTTCGGCGATCCTCCGGTTGGTCAGCCCTTCGGCGACCAGGCCGAGAACGTCCATCTCGCGGTTGGTCACCCCGGCGGCCCGCAGGCCGGTGGGCACGGGCGCGAGGCCCCGTCCGCTCCGGGTGGGCGCTCCGGCGCCGCGTAGCAGGTCACGGCAGATTCGGGCGAGCCGGGTCTCACCGATGCGGACATGGGACTCCAGGTCGGCGCGCAGCTCTCTGACCGGGTCGCCCCAGCCGTCGGCGATCGCCGCTTCCAGCGCGAGCAGCCGCAGCAGCCGCCGCCACCACGGGTGCGCGGCGAGAGCCCGGTCCGCGTCCGCGAACAGGCGGGCGGCGCGGGCGGGGCGGCCCGCACGTCCTTCGGCGACCGCGTCGGCGTACCAGAGCCCGGCGCGGTTGACCACCCGCAGCACGGACGGGGATCGGCGCAGCGTCTCGCGGGCCTCGGCGTCGCGGTCGGCGAGCACCGTGCGCAGCAGCACCCACAGGCCCCAGTACGAGATGGGAGCGGCCTGCCGGTGTCCGTCCAGTTCGCGCATCCCGTCGTCGAACAGCGCGCAGGCCGTACGCGGGTCACGGGACAGCAGGTGCCGCAGTCCCCGGGTCGCCGGCGCCGAGGCGGTGACCTCCACGGGCGGATCGGGGTGAGCGGACGCCTCGGCGAGCACGGCCTCCATGCCCGCGGCGTCGCCCTCCACGGCGTGACCCATGGCGACGAACAGGCCGGCCACACTCTGCAGCCCGGCCAGCCGCAACCGGCCCGCCCGCTCGGCGGTGCTCTCGGCCCGCGCCCGGGCCGCGCGCGGCCCTTCGGTGGTGACCATGCAGTCCACCAGCAGCAGGTCGGCCCAGACCGCCTCGGCGAGCAGGCCGGCGTCCCGCGCCAGTTCGCGCGCCTCCAGCAGAGCGGGCGAGGCGGCGTGGTCGAGCAGTTCGACCGCGCCGAGCCCGAGCATGGCCGTGACCCGCTCTCGGACCAGGCCGTGTTCGGCCGCGGTCTGGGCGGCCCGGGCGTAGCTCTCGCGCGCCGTCGCGGTGTCGCGGCGGAAGACGCACCGGCCGAGCGTCGTCAGCGCCTGGCACAGCGTTCCCCATCGCCTCTCCTGCTCCGCCTGGTCGGCGGCCACCATGGCCAGGCCCTCCGCCCGCCGCAGATCTCCCGCGCCGAACGCGGAATCCGCGGCCAGCACGAGCACCCGAGGGTCGCCGGGACGCCCGGCCCGTTCCAGGTATCCGTCGGCGAGGCGCCATCGACGCGCGACGATGGCCGCCTCGGCCAGCCGCACGCACAGTTCGGCGTGCCGGTCGCCGCGCACCTCGCCGAGCGCCGCGGCGCCGGCCTCCAGCGCGTCCGGCGCGCGTCCGAGCAACGTCAGCAGGCGTACGCGCTCGGTCGCCACCATCGGCCGCAGCGCACCGGTCGCCGACGCGTGGGCCAGGTGATCCTCCGCGCTGCGCAGCGCACCGCCGTCCATGGCGCGGCGGGCCAGCCGCAGGAAGATCTCGGCCGCCCGCGGCCCGTCCCCGGCCGCGGCCAGCAGTTCGGCCGCGTGCACGTCGCACGCCGGCTCGCCCCGGCTCAGCAGCGCGTCGGCGGCGCGGCGGGTCAGAGCGGCCCGCTCGGGTGGTGTCACATGGGTCAGCACCGCTTCCCGCGTCAGCGCGTGTCGCCAGCGAAGCCCGTCCCGCGTGGAGGTGAGCAGGTGAGGGACGGCGGCCCGTAACGCGCTCAGCACGAGCGGCTCCGGAAGCCCTGTCACCGGGCCGAGGAGCGTCCAGTCGGGATCGGCGCCGAGCACGGCGGCGGCCTCCAGCACACTGCGCCGTCCCGGCATGAGCGCCGCCAGGCGGTCGGTGACGAGGCTGACGACCCCGTGCGGCACCATGGGCCTGCCAGGCCCGGGACCGCCGCCCGGACCCGGCTCCAGCAGACCGGCCACCAGTTCCTCCACCATGTACGGCAGGCCGTCGGAGTTGTCCACCACGAAGCGGCGCCAGGAAGCCGACAGGGAAAGAGGGCTCGCGCGGTGCTCGGCGAGCGCCTCCACCTCGGCCGCGGTCAGCCGCCTCAGCCGGAGGGCGGTGACGTCGTCCCTTCGCCTCACCCGGCTCAGCACGCCGGGCGGGGGTTCGTCGTCGCAGACGGACGCCACGACCAGGATCGGCCACTGCCGCACCGCACCCGCCAGGTACTCCACCAGCGCCAGCGTGTCGCCGTCCGCCCAGTGCAGGTCGTCCAGCACCACGAGGCACCCGCGGTCGCCGGCGACGTCTCGCAGCAGCCGCAACAGGGCTTCCCCGAGCACGAGAACGGGATCGACGTCCAGTGCCGATCCCTGGTCTCCCGTCCATCCCGGGAGCAGCCGGTCGAGGACCGATCGGCATGAGGGCTCGTGCGCCAAGGCGGGCCACAGGTCCCGCAGAGGGTCGGCCAGTGCCTCGGTGATCGGGCGATAGGTGCCGCCGCCTTCGACGGCACGGCCGGACAGCACGACCAGCCCCGACCGCCGGGCCCGGCCGGCGGCCTCGCGGAGCAGACGGGTCTTGCCGATGCCCGCCTCCCCGGTGACCAGGACGAGCCCGCCCCGGCCCTGCCCCACCCCGTCGACGAGACCCCGGACGACGGCCAGTTCGGCCGACCGCCCCACCATCACCTCACCGCGCGCCATCGTCTGCATTGCGTCAGTACAGCCGCTGCGGCACAGATGGACTATGCAGTGATACGCGTTCGCCCAATCCCGGGGCCCTGAGCCGTGCCGAGGGGGTCGGCGCCGTCGTGAGCGGCCGGGTGGGTGATCACGGAGACGGTCCGCGCGGGCCACCGGTGAGGAGGGGGAGGCGTTCGCTCGCCGGTGGCCGGTTCGCCGTGGAGGGGTGTCAGCGTGTGGTGAGGTAGTGCTCGCCGAGGGCGCGCAGGCGGGAGTGGGCGCCTTCGTAGATGTCGGGGGTGCCGAGGTAGGCCTTGGGCAGCTTGGCGACCATCGTGTAGTTGGTGTCGCAGACGTTGCCGACCGGGGCCTCGCCGCCCTGGCTGACGAGCTGGTAGGCGTCGAGCAGGTCGAGGCCGGTGAGCGTGGAGGTCCAGGTCACTAGGTCGTGCTGGCTGATGCGGTAGGCGTCCTCCAGGGGGCGCGCCGACCCGGTGGACATCAGGTGGGCGTCGTCCTCCAGCCGGGGCCACGGCGTGAGCACGCCCTTGATCAGCTCGACGGCGACGACGGTGTTCATGGCGGCCTCCACCGCCGTGCCGCACACCTCGCCGTGCCCCTGCCGGCAGTGGCCGTCGCCGACGGCGAACAGGCCGCCCTCGACGTTGACGCCGAGGTACACGGTGACGCCGGCCCGCAGTTCGGGGGTGTCCATGTTGCCGCCGTGCGCGTCCGGGGTGATCGTCATGCGAGCCTCGGAGGCGCCCGGCGCGACGCCGACGGTGCCGTGCATCGGGTCCAGCGGCATCTCCACGGTGAAGTCGCCGCGCCGCGCCCGGTAGGTGACGGTGCGCCGCTCCTTGTCCACCTCGTACATCCACACGACCTCGTCCAGCGGCGGCTGGAGCATCGCCGTGGTGTGGGTGCCGGTCAGCGCCCCGAAGTGCGGGAACGTCGTGGAGACCGCCCAGTCGCGTGCCGGTTCGATGGAGATGAAGTGCAGGGCGAGCGTGTCGCCCGGCTCGGCGCCCTGGACGTGGAAGGGGCCGGTGACCGGGTTGAGGTAGGGGAACTCGCAGACGGCGGAGGGCAGGTCGTCCACGCCGCGCACGCGCCCGCCGAAGCAGTCCTCGGTGTACAGCTCGAGGACGGTGCCGGGCTCGACCGTGCCGACGGCGGGGCGCCCGCCGAAGGTGTAGGACAGCTCGTCGGCGGCGGGACGGTAGGAGACGACGTTCACTCGGAGACCTCCGTGGTCATGGCGGGCAGGGTGGGACGCCGGCCCACGCGGTAGGAGTAGGCGAGGATCGCCAGGCCGACGAGCAGCCAGACGAACCCGAGCACCTGGGCGGCGATGTTGGCGTTGATGACGACGTAGAGCAGGATCAGGAAGCCGATGGCCGGGGCGATGACGTGGCGCCACCAGTCGCGGCTGCCCTGCCGGATCACGTAGTGGACGATGACCGACACGTGCAGGGCGAGGAAGGCCGTCATCGCGCCGAAGTTCACCAGCGAGGTGAGCACCTGGATGCCGTCGGCGAGCCGGCTCATGAAGATGCCGAAGACCAGCGAGACGGCGGCGACCACGAACGTGGCGTTGACCGGGATCTTGTGCTTGGGGTGGATCTTGGCGAGGAACTTGGGGAGCTGCCCGTCGCGGGCCATCGCGAACAGCAGGCGGGAGGTGGCCGCCTGAGCGACCAGGGAGTTGGCGAAGCCCCAGGCCACGGCGGTGGCGACCGCGGTCAGCACGCTCAGCCAGTGGCCGCCCGCGTACGCGGCGGTGTCGTAGAAGGCGGTGCCGGCCGGGTCGCCCTTGGTGAGCAGGGTCGAACGGTCGGGGGTGAGCAGGGCGGCCACCCACGTCTGGACGACGAACAGCACGCCGGCGAGGGCGAGCGCGGCGACCATGGAGCGGCCGAGCCTGCGGGTGTCCTCGCGGCTCTCCTCGGCGAGCATCGAGATGCCGTCGAAGCCGAGGAACGACAGCACCGCCACCGACACGGCCCCGAACACCAGCGGCCAGGAGAAGGTCGAGGAGTCGTACAGCGGGCTGAGCAGGTCGCCGTTGCCCTTGCCCTGGGCCAGGGCGGTGATCCCGATGACCAGGAAGATCGCCAGGACGATCAGCTCGGCCACCAGCATGATCTTGTTCATCCGCGCGGTCATCTCGATGCCGAGGTAGTTGACGGCCGTGTTGAGCACGATGAAGCCGATCAGCCACGCCCAGATCGGGATGACGGGCACGAACGAGGCCATGGCGGCGCTGGCGATCAGGTACAGCAGGGCCGGCACGAGCACGTAGTCCAGCAAAATCACCCATCCGGCGAGGAAGCCGACCGGCGCGGCGATGCCTCGGCCGGCGTAGGTGTAGACCGAGCCGGCCATCGGGAACGCCTGGGCCATCTGCGCGTAGGACAACGCGGTGAAGGCCATGGCGATCATGCCGATGATGTACGCGAGCGCCACCATGCCGCCCGAGCCCTGGAAGACGCCGCCGAAGATGCCGAACGGGGCGATCGGCACCATGAAGATCAGGCCGTAGATCAGCAGGTCGGCGAAGCTCAGCGAGCGTTGCAGCTCCTGCTTGTAGCCGAAACGCTCGACGCCGGCGGCCGGGGTCGAATCGGACGCGCCGCCGAGCGGGGCGTCGGAGGGGGACGGCGACGTTCCGGACGGGGAGGACATGGACGGCTCCTTCACATGCGGGGGCAGAGCCGTACGATAGAGCTATTCCTTGAAAGTGAAAAGGTTTCTATTGAAAGATTTACGACGGCGCTCCCACCGTTACGCGCGCGTCACACGAGACGGCAGGTCGTCGCAGCCGGAACACGAGGCTGAGGGATCGGAGCGGGCGAATGGCGGCGGGCGCCGCACGAGCGAGTGTCGCGCTCCCGGCGCGGACCGGCGCGACTCACATGGAGGTCACGACATCGAAGTCCAGGCCATCGGCGCGTCCCACGTAGACGCGTTGCCGCACGTGGCGGTCGTGCAGCGTGAGCGGGCCGCGGCCGCCGGTGATCGAGGTGCCGTCGGCGACCGCCTCGATGGCCGGCACGGCCGTCGAGCCGGCCCGCCGGATCAGCGCCGCCAGCATCAGCACGCCCTCGTAGCAGCCGTGCCCGTGCCCGTTCAGCAGCGGCGCCGCCGAGCCGAACCGGCGGGTGTAGCGCTCGGCCAGGGCGAGGTTGGCGTCGGTGGCCAGGCTGCCGAAGTACCCCATGGCGGCGTACAACTCGCCCGAGGCGTCGCCGCCGATGGCCAGCAGGCCGTGTTCCTCCAGCGCGCCGCACAGCCGCGCGCAGTCGAGCCCGCCGGCCCTGAACGCCCGGTTGAACGCCACCAGGTCGCTGCCGATGAGGTTCAGCAGCACCGCGTCGGGACGCGCCGCGGCCAGTTCCTCGATGAGCGGCCCGAAGGCGCGGGTGCCGGAGGGCAGCAGCCGCTCGCCGACGACGGTCGCCGACCGCCTTCGCAGATGCCGGCGCGCCGAGGCGTGGACGAGGCGGGGCCACACGTAGTCGTTGCCGAGGAGGAACCACCGCCGGGCCCGCCTGCGCTCGACCAGCCAGTCGAGCCCGGGGCCCACCTGGCGGGAGGCGGGCTCGCCGAGGAAGTAGACGCCCGGGTGCCGGACGCCGCCCTCGTACGGCGGGGTGTACACCAGCGGGGCGGCGCCGCCCAGGGCGCGCTCGATCGCCGCCCGCACGTCGCTGGCGTGCGTGCCGACCAGCCCTTGGACGGCTCCTGCGTGTACCAGCCCGGCCACCTCACGGGCGACCTCGCAGGGTGGGCGGCCGCCGTCGACCAGCACCAGTTCGACCGGCCTGCCCAGCAGCCCGCCGGCCTCGTTGACCTCGGCCGCCGCCAGCACCGCGCAGTTGATGGCGCACGGCCCGAGCAGCCCGAGCACGCCGGAGACGGGCACCACCAGGCCGACGCGCAGGGCGTCCGCCCGCAGCAGGTGGGCCTCGAGCGGGTCGATGACCAGGGCGACAGGTTCGGCCACGTGGAAGAGTATCCTCCTGGCGCGTTCGCGGACGAAGGGAGCCCTCAGTGGTGACGGCGGCAACCGCTCTGCCGGAGGACGGACGGACAGGCCCGTGGTGAGCGGCGCCGACGAGGGCGGGACGACCGCGAGGCCCGCCGTGCCGGCCCAGGCCCCGGCGGCCACGCAGGAGGGCCGGGACGCGGAGGCGGGGGGCGGGCTGGGGGCGTCGCTGGCGTACCTGCTCAGTCGCGCCGAGCGGAGCGTCAACCGGGGGTTGTCGGCGGCGCTCGCCGTCGAGGAGGTCACCGTCGAGCAGTGGCGCATCCTCCAGGCGCTCGCGGACGGGCGCGGCCACTCGATGGGCGACCTGGCCGGGGCGGCGCTGATGCCGCACCCGACGTTGACCAAGGCCGTGGACCGGCTCGTCGAGCGCGCCGTCGTCTACCGGGGGCACGATCCGGCCGATCGTCGCAAAGTGGCGGTATTCCTTGCAAACCGGGGCAGTGAGCTCCTCAGCCGGTTGGAGGCCGGCATCGCCGAGCACCACCGGGCGATCCTCGCGACGTACGGCGCCGTCCGCACAGAACGGCTCATGCGAGACCTGGAACACCTGGTGCGCTCGCTCGACGGCTGACCTCCGCGCGTTCGCGGAGGCGGACGCGGCGCGTGGCGACCGCTCCATGGGGGGGCATCCGCGCCGCGGCCGCTCGGCGGGCCCGGGTCATCGCCGTGCCGTTTCGGCAGGCCGTTCTCCACCACCGGATGAGTTGAGCATATGGTTCATAACGCTGCTCAAAAGGGGAGGTAACGTGCCCGACTTGCTGGTAGGGCCGATGCTGCGCTACGTCGATGAGACGAGCGCGTCGATATGGGTGGAAACGAGCGATCCGTGCGAGGTCGCCATCGAGGTGGCGGGCGCCCGGGCCACCGAACGCACGTTCACCGTGCACGGCCACCACTACGCCATCGTGGACGTCGAGGAGACCGGCGCGTACTCCGTCGAGCTGGACGGGCGAAGGGTGTGGCCACTGGAGGGCTACCCCGACAGCAAGATCTGCCCGCTGGCCGAGATGAACCGCGTGATGTTCGGGTCCTGCCGCACCAGCGTGCCGCACGACGCCGTGCACGAGCGCACGCACGGCAAGGACGTGCTGCGCGAGTTCGGCCTGCGCCTGCTGGACGGCGAGGACCTGCCGAGCCTGCTGATCTTCCTCGGCGACCAGGTGTACGCCGACGAGCCGTCCCAGGAGATGCTGGACTACATCCGCTCCCGCCGTCAGGACGGCCCCGACGAGATCGTGGACTTCGAGGAGTACGCCGAGCTGTACCGGCAGGCGTGGAGCGACCCGGTGGTCCGCTGGGTGCTGTCCACCGTCCCCACCGCGATGATCTTCGATGACCACGACGTGCGCGACGACTGGAACACCTCGATGGCCTGGCGGCGGACCATGGCCGAGGTGCCGTGGTGGCCGACGCGCGTGCTGTCCGCGCTCGGCGCCTACTGGGTCTACCAGCACCTGGGCAACCTCTCGCCGTCCGAGCGCAAGGCCGACCCGATGTACGCCGAGATCCGCGCGGGCGACGGGGACGGCGGAGCGGCGCTGGACGCCTTCGCCAAGAAGGCCGACGAGGACCCCTCCTCCATGCGGTGGAGCTATACCCGCGACGTCGGCCGCACGCGGCTGGTCATGCTGGACACGCGGTGCGCCCGCGAGCTGGAGCCCAGCCGCCGGCGCATGCTCGACGACGCCGAGTGGGAGTGGTTCACCGAGGTGGCCACCGGGGACGTCGACCACCTGCTCATCGGGTCCTCGGTCCCGGTGTTCCTGCCCAGCGGCATCTTCGACGTCGAGAGCTGGAACGAGGCCGTCGCCGGCGGGGCGTGGGGACCCCGCGGGGCGGTGTGGGGCGAGAAGATCCGCCAGGCGCTCGACCTGGAGCACTGGGGGGCGTTCCGCCGGTCGTTCGAGGAGCTCGGCCGCCTGCTGGTGGACGTCGCCGGGGGACGGCGCGGCAGGGCCCCGGCGACGATCGTGCTGCTGTCGGGGGACGTCCACTACTCCTACCTGGCGGCCGCCGGCCCTGCGTCGGCGGACCTCGAGTCCGCGCGCATCTACCAGGCGGTGTGCTCCCCGATCCGCAACCCCCTCAGCCGCAGCCTGCGACTGGCCAACGTGATCGGGTCGTTCGGCGTGGCCAGCCTGGTCGGCGGCATCCTGACCCGCACGGTGCGCCTGCCGCGGCGGGCGCTGCGGTGGAAGATCACCAACGGGCCGTGGTTCCCGAACGCGCTCGCCTCGCTCGACCTCGACGGCCGCTCCGCGAGCGTCCGCTGGCACACCGCCCGCCCGGACTTCCAGGAGATGACCCGCATCACGCTCGCCCCCTGAGCCCTCCGCCCGCACCCGGGCCGCCACCGCCGGTACACGACGGGCGACCCGGGCACTCGCGGGGGAGGCGGCTCAGCGGCCAGGGAGCTCCGGCGTCCGCGGGGCCGAGACCGGGGCCTCTTCCGCGGCGACGGCCGTCCGCCGACGCCGGCCTCCGACCGGCCGAGTAGCCTCACCGCTCCGTTCAGTGGGGACCTGGCATCGTCGCGGGCGCGCGGCCCGCCCAGATCTTCCAGCAGCTCTCGACCGCGACCGGCAAGCCCGTGCGCGACTTCGAGAAGGCGGCCAAGGACGCCGAGGCGCTTGACCTGCCGTCC